>NZ_CP011805.1:306250-612500 GCF_001028625.1 Pelagerythrobacter marensis
CGCCCGGTGGCACCGCGATTGGCCAGAACGCCGAAGTGTCGGCTGCGGACGCCGTTGCTCTGGGCACCAATTCGGAAGCCCACGGCATTCAGTCGCTCGCGATGGGTGCAGGAGCCAGCGCGACATTCGCCAACAGCGTCGCGCTGGGTGCCGGCTCAGGCACTGGCGTGGGGGCGCAAGTCGGATACACGGGCTACGGGCTTGCCGCACCGCAGAGCTCGGTCGGCGAAGTCTCGTTCGGAAGCGCCGGTGCAGAGCGTCAGCTCACCAATGTCGCAGCAGGCTCGGCACCGACCGACGCGGTCAATGTCAGCCAACTGAACCAGGTGGCGCAGAACACCGCCGAGTCGCTGGGCGGGGGTGCTTCCTATGACTCGACGACCGGCGAATACACCGGCCCCAGCTACGATGTCGGCGGCAACACGTACGACAACGTCGGGGACGCGCTGGATGCGCAGAACACGCAGATCGCCGAGGTCGACGATCGGGTGACGGATGTCGAGGACACGGTCACCGAGATCGACGGACGCCTCACAACGGTCGAGAACAACGTCGACAATATGGGCGACAGCCTGGCCAGCGGTCTTGGCGGCAATTCAAGCTATGACCCGAACACCGGCATGGTTCAGACCGAGCTGAATGTGGGCGGCAACACCTACAACAACGTCAACGATGCCATCCAGGCCGTCAGCGACACGGCCAGCGCGGGCTGGAACATTCAGGCCGAAGGCGGTGCATCGACCAACATCGGTTCCAACGGCACTCTGAACGTGACGGGCGGTTCCAACACTGTGGTGACGCTGAACGGTAACGAGCTGGAGATCGGCATGGTCGACAACCCCACCTTCGCCGGCATGGTTACGGCGAACGGCGGGCTCGCGGTCGGCGCGAACACCAGCGTCGATATGGGGGGCAATGTCGTTCAGAACGTCGGCGCCGGGGCCGTCAGCGCGACATCGACCGATGCCGTCAACGGCTCGCAGCTCTACGAGGTGCAACAGGTCGCCAATAACTCCGTACAGTATGACGAGGGCGGCGAATCCGTCACCTTCAACCCCGGCGGATCGGCGACGAGGCTGCAGAACGTGGCCGCGGGTGAGGCGCCGACCGACGCGGTCAACGTCCAGCAGCTCAACGACGGGCTTGCAGGTGCGGTGGAAGAAGCCAACGCCTACACCGACTCCAGGCTTGCCGGAATCGACTACGACATCCGCGATTTGCGCGAGAATGCGAATGCGGGAACGGCGGGCGCGCTGGCGGCAGCCGGTCTTCCCCAGGCTTTCGAACCGGGCCGCGGGATGCTGTCCTTCGGCGCTGGCACGTACCAGGGGCAATCCGCGTTCGCTATCGGCCTTTCGCGGGTGCTGGATGATGGCAAGACCGTGATCAAGGCCGGCGCCACTTACGACACGCAGGAGCGTGCGGGTGCGAACGTGGGCGTCGGCTTCCAGTTCTGATCCGTTCAATCAATTCGACAGGAGGGCACACATGATAGCCAGACTTCTCGCGCTGCCGGCAATCGCAGCAGCATCGATCGCCACCATGGCCACTGCACAGGATGACGTTTCGGAGACCACCGTCGCAACTTATGTCCCGACGGTTGATCCGGACGCCTTCGGTCGCGCTCCGCTGGAGGAGCGCAAGACGGGTGTGACGGTGGACCCTGCCGCTGTGCGGATGATCGTGCCGGGGCTGGAAAAGTTCAGCATCTACCGACTTATCGGCCCACCCCATTTCGGAGAAGGCATTACGCGGCGGTGGAACTACGTTCTCTTCTTTCCGCTTGAGCCCGGAAGCATGGAGCGGGTGCGGTGCCGAATGGAGATTCGCTTCGAAAAGCCCAAGGGGCGCTACCATGTCGTCGTGTCCGAAGTGGTCTGGAAGGATCAGGCATGCGCGGACAGGGTTGCGGCGGCCGGCTGATTGGAGAATGAAGGGCCTCATGCGTGCCTTTACTCCTCTTGCCATCGTGCTGCTCGCCTGCCTTGGCGCTCCTGCGGCGGCCCAGACCTTCGGGCCGCCGATCGAGGGGCTGTGTCTGCTCTCGCGCTCGGCTGCTATTTCCGCCTCCCGCGCCGGCCAGTCGATGCAAGGCCAATTGCGGCAGCTCCAGTCTTCGCTCTCGAGCGAATTGGAACAACGCAGCGCGGCTCTGCAGCAGCAGCGAAGCGCGCTTGAGGCGCGGCGGAGCGCCACCGCGCCGATCGAATACCAGCGTCAGCAGGCCGCGCTTGAGCAACAGTTGCGCGCGCTCGATCAGGAGCAGAACGGGCGCTTCATCATCGCCCAGCAGCGCGGCCAGCAGCAAATCGACCAGGCGCTCAATACGGCCCTGGGCCGGGTGGTCAGCGGCAGGTCCTGCGCCGTTGTGATGGAACGCGACAACTCCTACGGATGGAACAACGCCATGGACATCACGCCCGCCGTCGCGCGCGAGATGGACGGCATCCTGCAGGCGGTCGATCTCGGCTGACGGCAGCGGCAAGGACCAGCACCGGTCGGCTTGACGGCATTGGCTGCGCACCTTGAAGTAGCCCGGTAGCAGCTGCCACTCATTACCGAATGGCGATGCGCACCTCTGCGGCGATATTGCGTACCGGTTCGAGAAGGCGCCGGGATCAACGTCAACACACTGTTGCGAACGCAGACGGCCTGTGCACTGACACCCGGCGGACACGCGCAGGCCATGACGTTTCTAAAGATCGGGAAGACAGCTTAAGGTGCCCGAACTGGTTCCCAATCCGGTCTCCTCCACTGGAACCACACCAGGGACCGCCTGACACCTGCTAGTCAGATGTCCGATAGCGAGCGTCACGTCTGCGGCTGGAGGCGGAAGGGCCTGTTCACATTCATGCTGAGCAGGCGCCCGCCGCAACTTAACCAACCAGGCGTGGCACGCCTTTCTGACCGATCGCGCAGGCGAGGCCTTTATCCCAGCCGGCCAGCCGTGCCGCAGCGTCGAAAGTTGACGCCAAAAATTCCAGCAACGTCTCGCGTGGATCCGGAGCGGAGCGAACGGCTTCGTACGGGAGCACGAATTCCCCCAGCTTCTTGTCGAACCGTGCCGTTGCCGGCCCTACGAGCTGTTCGGCGAGCCGGTCGGGTGTGGGGTAGGCGTAAGAGTAGAAGCAGGGTTCGTCGATCCCGCCACCGCCGGGCCAGAAGCCGGCGGAACTGACCTCGTGACTGTAGGCTTCCCGCGTGACAGCGTCAGGCAGGTTGGGGATGCCCCCGGGATGGAGCGGCGCGGGCCTGCCCGAGAAGCGGGTTACGGCAAGATCGAAGCTTCCCCAGAACAAATGCACCGGACTGACCTTGCCGAGAAATCCGGTGCGGAATTCGTTGAACACCGCGTCGATCCGAACCAGCGCGCGATGGAAGCGCGAGACGGCATCGGCGTCCCACGGCCGCGCGGCAGTGTCCTCGGCGAAGGGAGTCGCATCGGGCAACTCGTTGGGAAAGCCATGATATTCAGGCGATCCGCCGAGGGTTGCGATCACTTTCTTGAACCTGCTGTCGAATTCAGCGATCGACATGGGTTCAAGCGGAAAGCCGTCGCTTTTTCCGGTCGGGCACGATGCGACAAGGCGCTGGCGCTGCAAGTCGAACTGGACGGTGATGCCCGGACCGTCAGGGATCAGCCCGGTCGTAAGCCCGTCTGCATTGACGTAGAGCGTCGCGTGCCACGAGTGATTGACCCAGGGCGTGTGGGCAAGCCGATACTTGCCGACGATTTGCGTTTGCAGGTGCAAGGCAGCACAACTTTCCTTCCACGGCTCAAAGGGAATTAACGGCCATTTGGCATTGTCGCACATAGCAGTTCTCCATGACTTCTCTCGGCTTGGGCATGCGCCCCCGCTTCCATCGCCGGCAAGTCCGGCCTCAGGCTGAGACCGCGGTAAGCGAGTAGGCGACACGGGGCGGAATCTCACCAAAGCCCTAGCGCTGGACCAGCCCGTCCGCCTCCATCTCCTTCAGCATCCTCGTCAACGTGCGATGGGGGGACCGCACCGAGCCGGTGCTTAAACTCGTTGAAGCGTAGCGCGCCTTCCACGAGCAAGAAAATCATCATGGGGCGCCATTTGCCGGAGAGGAAGTCGAGCGTCCTTTCTGTCGGGCAATGCCAGCCGTCCGGTAGGTTCGGGCTGGTTCGCCACAGTATCCTTTTGGATCGTACTTGCTGACATGTCAGCATGTACATATGTTGCGGCCAATTCGAAAGCAATGCCCCCGAGTGGGGCAAAGTACGCCCCTCGAAAGGCGATGCGATGAAGACACCCGATACTATCCTGCGCAACTACAGCCACCACTGGATGGACAACGGCGAACCCGTAAAGCGCCATCCGCGCGGTGTGGGCGAACATCCGCACAAGGGCTTCGAGCCGGTGACAATCGTCTATGACGGCGAGGTCAGCCACCGCGATTTCATCGGCGGGGGTGGCACCATCGGCGCGGGCGAGGCTCAGCGGATGATCGCCGATTGCGGCGTGCTGCACGAGGAGTTCCGTTCGCCCGGCTGTTCGGGGCGCTGGCCCCGGCCTGATCCATCTGTGTCCGAGGCGTTCGATCTCTCCGGCCACTTTTGCAGGCGCGCGACACACTCTTGCCCGATTGACCTATCACCCAGCCCACTGGCCCAAGGAATTTACGCATGATCGAACGCATTATCGGCAAACGCACGCATGACCTTGGCGGCGGGTTCGAGGTGGGCCGCGTGCTGCCCTTCCATGCGCGCCGGACGGTGGGCCCGTACATCTTCTTCGATCACATGGGCCCGGCAGACCTTGCGCCGGGCTTCGCGCGCGAGATGGACGTGCGCCCGCACCCGCACATCGGCATCTCCACCGTGACCTATCTCTACGATGGCGCCCTGACCCATCGCGACAGCCTGGGCGTGACGCAGGACATTCGCCCGGGCGAAGTCAACTGGATGGTAACCGGCAGCGGCATCACCCATTCCGAACGCTTCGATCACGCACGCGAGCACGGAGCGCATATGCACGGCATCCAGGCCTGGGTCGCCCTGCCGACCGAGCACGAAGAGGCCGATCCGGCATTCTACCACCACGAAGGCTCTGGCGACTTGCCGACATGGGAAGAGAAGGGCCTGCGCGGCCGTCTGATCGCAGGCAGCGTAGAAGGGATGCGATCGGCGGTGAAGGTGCACAGTCCCCAATTTTACATGCACTGGGACATGGATGCGGGCGCGAGCCGCATTCTGCCCACCGAGTACGAGGAGCGCGCGGTCTACGTCGCCGAGGGAACCGCCGAGGTTGCAGGGCAACTCCTGCGCACCGGACAGATGGCCGTGCTCGAACCGGGCAAGGATGCCTCTGTGACGGCCAGGGAAGCGGCCACCATTATGGTGCTGGGCGGCGATCCCATTGGCGAGCGGTTCATGCTGTGGAACTTCGTTTCCTCGTCAAAAGATCGGATCGAACAGGCCAGGGAGGACTGGAGGCAGGGGCGCATGAAGCTGCCCGATGCCGACAACGAAGAGTTCACCCCCTTCCCGGAAGATCGCGACTATGCCTGACCAACGACACATCACCGTCGCCCTGGAAGATGGCGAAAGGCATGGCCGATATGTCGGCAGGGTTGCCGGGTTCGATGCCGAAGGCGAGATCACCTTCACCCGGCGCGGATCGGACCTCATCAGCGCCGACCACACCGGCGTGACCGATGAGCTGAGGGGGACAGGGCTCGCGGCGGCGATGGTCGAATACCTCGTCGCCGATGCGCGGGCGCGCGGATTCCAGATCATCCCGATCTGCCCCTATGTCCGCGCCCGATATGAAAAGCACCCTGAATGGCGCGACGTTTTTACCGTTGGTCCGGGCGAAAAACCGAAGCTGACTGCGGCACAATTCAGAGGGGAATGATCATACCGTTGACTTCGGTGCCGTCTCAATGAAACGATTCCAGGTCAGTAAGGCGGAGGCGTCTGCGCTCGTTGATGCTTAGCAGCAGCGGTCCACCAGGCCAGGTCGTCAGCGAAGCGCGAGAAGGCGCGGTCAAGCGCGCGGCCAGCATCACCGACAGGTGCGCCATTTTCGTCGAGCGTCATGGCGATCGGGCCGACTGCCACGGTGCTGGGAATGACCACCATGCCCATCTCGGACAGGGTCCCGTGCCAGGCGAGGTTGGCGCGAACCCCGGACAGTCTGCCCGCCGAATAGCTGGCCACTGCCGCTGGACGCCAGAACCATTCCTCAAGGAAATGGTCAGTAAGGTTCTTGAGGCCGGGCTGAACGCCCCAGTTATATTCGCCCGTCACAAATACGAAGGCATCGGCGCTGCGGATCTGCTCTGCCAGGTCTTCCATCGCCTGCGGCGCTTGGCCCGGCGCGTATTCCTTGTACATCCGGTCGAGCATCGGCAGCCCGATTGCGCGCGCGTCGATCAGGCGGGCATCGTTCCCGCGGTCTTTGAGGCCTTGCACGATGTAGTCTGCAAGACGAATGCCCGCGCGATCGGAGCGATATGAGCCGTAGAGAACAAGGATCCGGTCACTCATGTCGTCGTGGTCTTCTCTCAATCCGCTGCATCAGCGCCCATAGTGACTGTAGCGGATAGTTATGGCAATCGCAGAGCCTAGCTAGCCGAAGCGTGCTAGGTGCGGCCCAAATCGCGGCATAGAAAGACTATCTCGGCTGCAGTCCGTCTGCCTGCAGCCGAGTTTCCGTGTTTGGCGAGTATCCGAATATATGGCAGCTCTCGACGACCTGATCCGAGACGGGGACTGACGACTATGTCGACGATAGCGGACGTCCCAGGCGGACAGTTGAACTCGATCGGCCCAATGACCTGCTCGACGATGGCTGTACTGCAGTCGCACTCCTCCTGAACGCCGCGCCCTGGCATGTGGCCAAGGCGTGTCGGGAAGAAGGCTATCGTCTCGATCTACTCAGGACAACACGCGGCCCCTAACAGGTGGACGATGCGAAGTGTCGGGGGAAGAGCCCGACAAAGGCTATTCGCTAAGACAGCTCTTAATCCTTCTTCACCGCCTCGCGGTCCCAGAAACGTAGCTTGGCGCAGCGGGCGAGGAATTTCTCGGCGGAGCCGGGCTTCGTCAGTTCGACAAAACCGTCATCCATCCGCTTGGCGACCCCTGCGCCCTCGAGCAGCGCCATCGCATCCGGGACGTAGGCGATGAACTTGGCATGGGCGAAGGCATCGTTGACGAAGTCGATGCTGGGCTTGTCCATGCCAAATTTCTCCGCCGCGTCCTTGCCCATTACTAGCGCCACGGCGTCGTAGACCACCGAGGGGCCGCCATCGATCTTCTGGTCGGCTGCCATCACCTTGCCGTCCGATAGCTTGGCGCCCGCGACATGCGGGGCAATTATCTCGGCGATCGCTCCGACAGCCGTGGCGGCGTCCTTGAGCGCCCTGACCGCGCTCGCATCGCCGCCTTCGGCAATATAGATGCCCAGCTTGCGCCCCTTGAAGCTGTCGGGACCGTTCTTGAGGATCGACAACGCCGGGCTTTCGGGCAGATCATCGACCGGCTTGCGTGCGGGGGTCGGCTTGGGTGGCAGTTCGGTCAGACCGATGCCGTCGGCGACTGTCTGGGCGAGGCCGTCGTCGATGTGTCGCAGATGGCCGACCATCCGCTGGCGGATGTCCATGCGCTCGACCTTGGAGAGTTCGAACACCAGCGCATTGCCCATGTGGGTCTGCTCGATCGCGGTCTGCGAGACGTAGAACTGGCGCGCCTGGCTGTAGTGATCGGCGAAAGTCTCGCTGCGCTCGCGCACCTTGGGTCCGGCGACCGGTGCGGCGTAGCTGGTGAAGCCGCGATCGGGGCTGGCCCGGGGGCCGCGTGGTTCGCGGTTGTCGTCCATGTCGCCCGACCAGCTGTTGGGTTCGTAATTTGCCCGCCCTTTGGGATTGGTCATCGCCATGTGGCCGTCCTGCTGGAAATTGTGGACCGGGCATTTGGGCGCGTTGATCGGGATATGCGTGAAATTGGGGCCGCCCAGTCGCTTGAGCTGGGTGTCGAGATAGGAGAAATTGCGCCCCTGGAGCAGCGGGTCCTCGCTGAAGTCGAGACCGGGGATGATGTTCTGCGTGCAGAACGCAACCTGCTCGGTCTCGGCGAAGAAATTGTCGACATTGGCGTCGAGTGTGAGCGTGCCGATGATCTCGACCGGGACCTGTTCCTCGGGGATGATCTGGGTCGCATCGAGCACATCGAACTCGAAGCGTTCGGCAAATTCCTCGTCGAACACCTGGATGCCCAGATCCCATTGCGGGAAGTCGCCCACCTCGATCGAATCCCACATGTCGCGGCGATGGAAATCCGGATCCATCCCGTTGATCTTGAGCGCCTCGTTCCAGATCACCGATTGGAGGCCGAGCGCCGGCTTCCAGTGGAACTTGACGAATTTCGCCTCGCCTTTGGCGTTGATCATGCGGAAGGTGTGGACCCCGAAGCCCTCCATGAAACGAAAGCTGCGCGGGATGGCGCGGTCGGACATGATCCACATCACCATATGCATGCTTTCGGGGCTCAGCGTGATGAAGTCCCAGAAATTGTCATGCGCGGTCTGCGCCTGCGGGAAGCCGCGGTCAGGCGCGGGCTTGGCGGCATGGATCAGATCGGGAAACTTGATCGCATCCTGGATGAAGAACACCGGGATGTTGTTTCCGACCAGGTCCCAGTTTCCCTGCTTGGTGTAAAACTTAGTCGCGAAGCCGCGGACATCGCGAGCGAGATCGGGAGATCCCTTGTTGCCCGCCACAGTGGAGAAGCGGGTGAAGGTTGGCGTCTTTTCGCCGACCTCGTTGAAGATCGCGGCGTGCGAGTACTCGGGAATAGCCTTCTTCAGCTCGAAGTGGCCATGAATGCCGTAGCCGCGCGCATGGACCACGCGCTCCGGAATACGCTCGTGATCGAAATGAAAGATTTTCTCGCGAGCGATATGATCTTCCAGCAATTGCGGGCCGCGCGGACCAGCGGAGAGCAGCGATAGCGATACCGATCGCCGTCATCGCGCCGGCAGCCGGCGTTTCGGCCCCTGCGTCAAAATTGACGACGCTTCGAGCAAATCCGCCAGTGACGGGATAGCCCCCTGAAAATGACGCGGCGATGTTGGCTGCACCAAGGCCTATCAGTTCCTGGTCCGGTTCAATCCGTTGCCGTCGTTTTGCAGCGAGTGTCTGTGCAACCGAGACCGACTCAACGAACCCAATCACAGATAACAGTAACGCGGGCACCAGCAGTTGTTGCCATAAGTTCGGATCGAACAAAGGGACCGTAAAGGGTGGCAGGCTCCGCGGAATCTCGCCGACCACCTTCACGCCCAAGCGTTCGAGATCGAAAGCCACAACAGCGAGCGTGGAAGCAACCACGGCGGCGATCGGCCCGGTTTTGGCGATCAGTTCTGCTGGACGGCCTGGAATGCCCAGTCGCATCAGCGTCGGCTTCAACCCCTTGCGAACCCAGAACAGAAACGTGAGCGAGGCGACGCCGATCCCGACTGTTGGCAGGTTGGTGCCCCCGATATTGCTGGCAAGGGTGGTCAATAGTTCGGGCATCGCTTCGCCTGAAGCTGCGATCCCGAGGATCGATTTTAACTGGCTGGTGGCGATGATGATGCCTGAAGCGGTAATGAATCCGGACACCACAGGATGCGACAGAAGGTTGGCAAGAAAGCCGAGCTTGAGCATCCCCATCAAGGTAAGGATAAGTCCAGACAGCAGAGCCAAAACCAGCGCTGCGGCGACGAACTCGGCACTCCCCGGCGGCGCGACGCTGCCCGCCGCCGCGAGGGTCATCAACGAGATGACTGCCACAGGGCCCACCGCCAGTGTGCGGCTGGTGCCGAAAATGGCATAGGCTATGATCGGTAGGATCGAAGCGTAAAGCCCCACCTCGGGCGGTAGCCCCGCAAGCATGGCGTAGGCCAGACTTTGGGGAATGAGCATGATGGTAACGATGCACGCCGCCAGACCATCATTGATAAGAGTCTGACGGTTGTAACTCTGGCCCCAGTCAAGCACAGGCAGGTATCGGGCGAGCATCGATATGCGCACTATTGCGGCTTGCCGGCCAGTTCCCACAAGCTCGCAGCGCGTGCGCCCGACCGGCAGAAGCTGATAACCTTGCCGTCGCACTGGCGCAACGCCTCGGCGAATCTGATACCGTCGTCGGGCGTGGCTTGACCCGGAATCACGGGAATATGCGTATAGGCAAGACCGTGTCGATTGGCCTCGGCTTCCAGTTCGGAGGACTTAGGCTGACCCGGCTCCTCATCGTCCGGTCGGGCATTGATGATCCCTTTGAACCCTTGAGCGGCCAACTCGCCGATCTCGGCTGGTCCCAACTGCGGTCGCACGGCTAGATTGGGCGACAGGTGCTTGCAGATTGTCATCGTCAATCTCCTAGGTTGCCGCTTTCGGCTTTCCGGAATTTTCGGCGGGCTGAGGCAGCAGTCGATGCGCGGCCATGCCGACGAGCATAGCGGCAACAAACAGCCAGACTTGCCACGCGCCCAGTACAAGTCCGGCGAAGGCTGGGCCCGGGCAGAAACCGGCAATGCCCCAGCCGATGCCAAACAATGCCGCGCCGATGAGCAGGCGCCGGTCGAGCCCGGCGTTTTCCGGAACGTGGAACTCGTCCGCCAGCATGGGATGCGTCATCCGGCGCCGGACCAGATAGGCCAGTGCGGAAGGGATAAGCGCAGCGCCCATAACGTACAGCAGCGTGGGATCCCATCGTCCTGCCACATCGAGGAAAGCTAGTACCCGAGCGGGATTGATCATATCCGACAGAGCGAGGCCCGCTCCGAAGATAATGCCAACCAGCAAGGCAGCCAGGGCATTTCGCATCATCAGACCCCCAAAACGTGACGAATGAAGAAGACGCTCACCGCAGCGACGCCCATGAAGGTCAACGTTGCCGCGATTGAACGGGGCGACAGGCGCGCCGTTCCGCACACTCCATGCCCGCTGGTGCATCCATTGCCCAACCGTGTGCCGAACCCGACCAGCAATCCGGCAACGACGAGGGCAGCAGGCGATGTCCCAATAAGCAGCTCGGGACGGCGAATGAACACTGCAACCAATCCCGCACCCAACGGCAGGCCAACAACGAACGCGGTCGCCTGCCCCCAGGGCGTGCCGCGCGTGTCGATCCTGCATGCCGTCGCCACCATTCCGGATACACCGGCAATTCGGCCGTTACCCAAAAGCAGCAGAGCAGCAGCGACGCCGATCAACAGGCCACCGGCGATCGCCACAAAAGGGGACAGAGGCTCCAACATGACAGGTCCTATCGCAGCAGGTTGAGGGGAAGCTTAAGGTAGATGTTCCCGTTGTCTTCGGGCTGAGGCAAATGGCCTCCGCGCATGTTGACCTGTATCGCAGGCAGAATCAGCCGGGGCATTTCCAGGGTGGCGTCACGTTGAGTGCGCATGGCCACGAAGTCGTCCTCCGTCACGTCCTTGTGAAGATGGACGTTGGCGGTGCGTTCGGCGAGCATGGTCGTTTCCCACACGAAGTGATCGCGGTTGGGCGCCTTGTAATCGTGACAGAGGAACACACGGGTTGCATCGGGCAATTCCATGAGGCGCCGCACCGAGCGATATAGCGCGCGTGCGTCACCGCCGGGAAAATCCGCGCGAGCCGACCCATAGTCTGGCATGAACATCGTGTCGCCGGTGAACAGCGCATCGCCGATGACGAAGGCCATGTCGGCCGGGGTATGGCCGGGAACGTGTAGCGCGATCAGCTTGAGCTCGCCGATCTGCAGCACGTCTCCGTCGTCCATCAGGACGTCGAATTGAGATCCGTCGCGCTCGAACTCGGTACCCTCGTTGAATATCTTTCCGAAGACGTTCTGCACGGTGGTGATTTCTGCTCCGATCGCGAGCCTCCCTCCAACCTTTTCCTGCAGATAGGGGGCCGCAGAAAGATGATCGGCGTGCACATGGGTCTCGAGCAACCAATCGACGATCAAGTTCTCCTGCTCCACGTAGGCGATGACCAGATCGGCGGACGCGAAACCGGTGGTCCCCGACGCATGATCGTAATCTAGCACGCTATCGATGATCGCGGCGCGCTTCGAGGCGGGATCGCTGACCACGTAAGTCGCGGTGAAAGTCGATTCATCGAAGAATGCCCGGACCACCGCGGCCTGCCGGTCGCCCCCCAATGTCTCTTCCACCAGAGTGGTAGCTCGTTTGAGATGTGTATCTGTCTGCATGGATCAGCTCCTGCGTTGTATGATTGCGCCCGCGTGTCCGAGTTGCGGACAGAACAGATCGTGGAGGAGGGAGAGCAACTGAAGCGCCTTGTCGTCGCAAACACTATAGAAGACTGTCTGAGCCTCCTTGCGCGTGGCGACGAGGTTCTGCTCGCGAAGCCGGGCCAAGTGCTGGGAAAGAGCAGAATGGCTCAACCCCACTTTCTCAGCCAGGCCGCCCACGGAATGCTCTCCGCTTTCTGCAAGGTGACACAGCACCAGCAAGCGTGGCGTGTTGGCCATCGCTTTCAGAAGGGCGACGGCTTCTGACGCCTGTGCTTCGAACATAACCTGCACCTCGATCTCACTATTTTTTAGCTATACCTAATGTAGATAATGCTTAAGAAAGGTCAAGAGCTCCGCGCACAGCGGGTTTACGCGGTACTCACCACTCAACCTGCGGAACCGCCCGATGCAATACTCCGTTGCGTCAGGACAGTATGGAGGCCTTATGATTCTCGAGAAGATCAAGACGCCGGGCTTGTCGCATCTTTCTTACCTGGTCGGGGCTGACGGCAAAGCGGCGGTCGTCGATCCCCGGCGAGATTGTGAAGTCTATCTCGAGAAGGCGCGTGCCGAGGGCCTTGAGATAACGCACATCCTCGAAACCCATCGGAATGAGGATTTCGTCTCGGGCGCACCTGTGCTGGCGGAACTGACGGGCGCAGCGGTTCTCCATGGACCGAACGCTGATGGTGAGGTCCTCTACGCCCAGACGACCCGCGAGGGCGACAGGCACAAGATTGGTTCGCTAGAGATCGAGGTGCTTGAGACGCCTGGCCACACGTTCGATCACGTCGCCTATGTGCTCTACGACAGCAAGTATCCTGAAGGCGCCGTCGGAGTATTCACCGGCGACGCCTTGTTCATCGGCGACGTGGGCCGCACCGATTTCTACCCCGACAGGAAACGGGAGGTTTCCGGCCTCTTGTTCGATTCTCTGCGCAAGATCTGCAGTCTGGGAGACCAGGCCATTGTCTATCCCGCGCATGGAGCCGGCTCGGTGTGCGGATCGGGCATGGCAGACCGGGAATTTTCAACGATAGGACACGAACGCCGAAACAATCCGCTCCTGCAGCTAGACGATCGTGCAGCTTTCATCGATCGCAAGGTCCACGAAAACCACTACCAGCCGCCATACTTCCGATTGATGGAGCGGTTAAATCTGGTTGGGGGCACGCCGGCGCCCCGAAGCCTTCGTCCCGCTCCGCTCACTCTCGATCAACTTGCAGGTTGCAGCGCCGATCGTCTGGTCGATGTCCGCGAGCCGCTGGCCTATGCCTCAGGCCATCTTCCGAGCAGCATCAATCTGCCGGTCGACATGATCCCTGCCTTTGCTGGCTGGTTCATTCGCGAGGGCGAAACTATCGCGCTCATCGGCTCTGCCCACGATCAGCTGGAGAAGGCGATGGAACACCTCGTGCGAATCGCGCTCGACAACGTGCTGGGCGGCTATGTCGGCGTCGTCCCCGCGGCTGCATCGGGTAAGCAGATGCAGCAGATCCCGATGATCGACACCGAGACCGTCAAGCGACGGCTCGCCGAGGACCATGCAGACTGGACCCTGCTCGATGTCCGCGACGCTGACGAACGTGCCGAGAACGCGATCGAGGGCTCGCAGCATATCTACGTGGGCGAGCTCAATGAACGCTGGCGGGAACTCGATCCTTCGCGCCGCTACACGCTTATGTGCGCTAGCGGGATGCGCGCAACGATTGCGTCAGGGTGGCTCAAAAGCAACGGAGTAGCAAACGTGGAAGTCTACCTTGGCTCAATGGGAGCCTGGAAGGCAGCGCAGGAAGAAGACTGAGTTCCATCATGTGGCGATCGTGGCTGATCAGGATCACGGCTCCCGAGTAGTCGTTGAGCGCCTGCACCAGTGCCTCGCGGGCATCGACATCAAGATGGTTGGTCGGTTGCGCGATCGCCAGAAAAGCCGAAACGCCCCAATTGTTGCCCATCTATTTCTTCCGCTCGAAGCATCCTTCTGAGGTCGTCTTGGGGTAAGGATCAGAATCGAAGTCCGCACAACTGTTTATGCGGATTCCGTTACAGGCTGACGAGTTGCTCCATACTCGCCATCTTCATTTGCACCATTCCGCCCGCCATGCAGATGGCAACGAGATGTGTTCGATTTCGAGCATGAAGCTTCAATCGGCAGTTTTCGAGATGCCGTTCAACGGTGCGTGGAGCGATCGAAAGCTGCTGCGCAATTTCCTTTGCAGAAAACCCCAAAGCGGAACGCTCGACAATCTCGTGCTCTCGCAGTGTGAGAGAAAAGCATGAGTGATAAGTCAATTGCGCCTCCAAACTATCTCGAAGTATTCCGAGACTACTGAGCAGGCGACCCCCGATTTCTTATGCGAATCAGTCTGCGCGAAGTTTTATTATTAACAGAAGATTGATCGAAGAGTCAAAATCGATTCCACGATTGGGTCAGTTCGGAGTGCAATGTGGGTAATTAAATAATTGTAAACATGACATTAATTTCGTGTTGCTGTGACGGTAAGCTGGTTAGTTTTACCTATGTTAATACCCGGGCGAGAAGCACAGGCCGTTTTCCCGGATAGGATAATTTCCCGATCTACGACAACTTCATGATCGTGGAACAGGGATGGGCATTATCCTATTATTCGAGCGCAATCCGTTCCGCGTATACTTAGCAAAGGAATGGAGATTGAAGATGTCTAAAATGAACCTTCTCGTCGCCGCTGCGATTCCTGCAGCTCTATTCGCTGTCCCGGCTGCGGCCCAAGACAGCGAAAGCTTTGAAATCGCCCTAAGCGGTTCAGTTGCGAGTGTGTGCGACATAACCCCGGAAGGAACCGGGAGTTACAATGTCGACATGCTCGATACGAACAACCAGGGCTTTCTGATTGTCGCGTTCTCCTGCAACTCGCCGTACATCGTTACGCTCGAATCCGCGAATGGTGGCATGGAGCACCAGGAAAGCGGCGGTTCGGTCCTGATCGACTATGATGTTGAAGCCACCTTTGGCGGCTTCGGGACTGTGAATTCCGCTGTGATGGCCGGCAGCCCCCAGACCATCGTAACCGAAACGAACTGGGCCAATATTCTGACGAATGGCGGCGTCCGTTCGGGGAATATGGATCTGCAGTTCGGTTCGCTGGCGGAATACGCGGTGGCCGGTACCTATGAAGATACCCTGACCATCGCCGTAACTGCCCAGCTCTGACGCTGATGCGGTTGACCGGGTCCGGGGCAATCCATCGCCCCGGACCCATTTCGCTTCACAGATGGATTCCTCGGGGGGCTCCGATGAAGAACGCTGGCAGATCCTTGCAAACCAATCTGGCGCTGCTGCTTGTTTGCATGGCTCCGAGTGTGGTCCACGCCTATGAGCTCGAACCAATCGTGGTTCAGCTGGCGCCTTCGGGCAATGGCTCGGTGCAGTCGATGACCATCACGAACACTCACGAGGTTCCCATTGCGATCGAGGTGGCTGTGTACCGCCGAGAGCAGAAAGTTGACGGAAGCGAAGAGCGAGAGGAGGAGCTGGACGACATCCTCCTGACGCCACCTCAGATGGTGATAGCCCCAGGTTCCAGCCAAACTTTCAAGGTACGCTACGTTGGGCCTCAGGATGTCCAGCGCGAGCGAACCTACCGCGTAGTGACCGAGCAGTTGCCGATCCGATTGAAAAAGGAAGAACGCGGCGATCTCAGTGCTCAAGTGTCGATGCGTTATCGCTACGAAGCGGCGCTCTACGTGGTCCCGCCTCAGCGCAAACCGGCCTTCCGCCTCCTCGATGCCAACCCGATCGAGACAGATGGAGAACGCTTTCTGGAGCTCGACATCGCTAGCGAGGGTAATATGCGCGCCATTCTTCAGAGCCCGCGCCTCACAGTCAGCGGAGGAGGGAGTACAGCGACTCTCTCTGGAGAAGAACTCGGCCCGCTCGAAGGCTTGAATATACTTGCCGGCAATCATCGCCAGATCCGTGTGTCCTGGCCCGAAAGCATCCCTTTCGGAGAAGTGGAGGCATCGCTCGATGCACGTCTGCTGATTCTTCAGTGAGGCGGATCGATGAGCAAGCGATCCGCCTTTTGTACGCTGCTCCTGCTCTCCACCGGGTTGTACTCAACAGCGACGTCTGCCGGAGTACGTCTTCCCTACAGCAATGTAATAGACAGCCTGGTCGGGCCAGAGGCAGTGGTCACCACCCTTTACCAGGCGAACAGCAACAGTGCGGACCCCGGCGCTACGGCGATAGGAAGTCAGCAAACCGGCGGGTCTCGGGAAGACACTGCGGAGGGCGAGAGCGGTACAGGCCCATCCGATGAACCGGTCGACAATCGTTCCATCGATGACATTTATCGCGAAGTTTTTGGCTCCGATCGTCCGGTGCTGGCAAGCGATGAATATGTCGTCCGCCTGAACGGAATCAATGTGGGGACCTTCCGCTTGCAGCCCCCTGAACCGCAAGCCGGCGGAGGCTGGATCGAGGGCCAATTCATCGAAACGATGATCACCCCCAATCTCATTCCCGAAATGGTGGCGCGATTTGAAGGTTTCGGAGCCTCCGAACAGGTCTCGTTTGCCTCCCTCAGAGCGAGCGGGCTGGATGTAGCGTTCGACCGGCAGCGACTGGTGTTGGAGGTTGGTCTACCGCCTCAGATGAGAAACCGGCAACTGATCAATCTGCGCGCTCGGGCCCGCCAGGGCAGCCTCGACCATGTGGAGAGGGCGCACATTTCGGGCTATCTCAACATCCGGGCAGGTATCGACCTTCTAGAAGACTCGAGAGTTCGAAATCCCGGTGTCGACAGGAGGGCGATCGATCTTGATGCAGCGCTTAGGTTCGGGCCATTTGTTCTGGAAGGCGAAATCGACTTCGACGATCGCCGGACAGAGCGGCGCTGGCGGCGAAACGACGTTTTGCTCAGCTATGACGATCGAGACTCCCTGGTCCGATATGAAGTCGGCGATCTCAGCATCGGCAGGAGACCCTTTCAGGGCTCGCCCCGTATCGCGGGCGCGGCGGCATTCCGGAAGTTCTCCATCAACCCCTACCTCAATTACCGGCCGGTCACGAGCAGGGACTTCGAGCTCGAACAGGGTGCCCGCGTCGAAGTTTTTGTCAACAACCTTCCGCTCCGGACAATCGACCTTCCCTCGGGCAGATACCGCCTGCAAGACTTCTCGCTTATCCCTTCGGCTATCAACGATATCCGGCTTCTGGTGACTTATCCCAGCGGCCGGGTGGAAGAATTGCTTTTTCCGGCGTTCTACGACTTTGAACTGCTGGACGAGGGGATCCGGGATTTTGGCGTCAATGTGGGAGTACCCTACACCGTACAGAATGGCCGTCGGGACTACGACTTCGGCAATTACAATATCCTCGCCTACTATCGGCAAGGTCTGACGGAGACCCTCACCGGAGGAGCGAGCGTTGAGGCTGACGAGACATTCGTGACGCTCGGTGTCGAAGCCATTTGGGCCTCTCCGATCGGAACCTTCGCCCTCAATGCCGGCAACGATATTCGGAACCCAGGCCCCGATAGCGGGCTGGTGACCCTACAATACCGATGGCGCGACGCGGATCGCGATCGAGACCGGACGATCGATGCCTTCGTACAACTCTCCGGTCGGGAGTACCGGACGCTGGACCAGATTTTTGGCGATAACCTGATTCAGACGCAGGCCCGCATTCGTGTCGGCCAGTATGTCAAAGACACCATAAGGGCACAGCTTTTCGCCGGCTATGAAACCTATCACCCCGATATCCCGACGAGCTATTCGGTCGGGCTAAGTCTGACGGGCAGTTTCGGGCGCTTCCAACTTGGCGGTTCGCTCGAATACCGCAGGGATGGTGATAGCAGTGGTCTGGTCGGGCAGATTTCATTCACTACCAGTTTCGGCAAGACGTCGGTGCTCGGCAGCTATTCCACTGAAGAAAATTCAATGCGCGCCCAGTTCACCAGGATCGAGCCCTACGGAATAGGCGCCATTACGGCCGGAGGAACTGTAGAGCGAACCGATCGGCGCGACCGGGAAAGCCTTCGGCTTGGCTATGTGGGGAACAGGTTCGAAGCGGGAGTTCAGCAGTTTGCCAACAATTATCTCACCGACGACGCAGACGCATCTCTTGTTACCGAATTCAGGCTAGGTACCGCTCTCGTCATGGCCGATGGCCACTTCGCGCTGTCGCGACCGGTGAGCAACAGCTTCGCCATCTTCACAGGTGAAGGCGGCGACATCGCCGTGGACCCCCAGACCCGCCTGGGAAGCGTGGAAAGCCGCTATATCGCCCGAAGCGGCGGTCTCGGTGCTGCGGTCGTCAATAATATGACGCCGTATTATAACCGCGTAATCCGCGTCGATTCCGAGGATGCTTCGCAAGTCTCGAGCGTTGCGAACAACCTGTTCGTCCTCAATCCCGATTACCGGTCAGGCTACTCGATCGCTCTGGAAGAAACGGGCGGCGTTGCGATAATCGGCAATCTTGTCGACATCGAGGGCAACCCGGTAGACCTTGCGGTTGGCACCTATCGCGTCGCGGGACGGCAAGACGACGGTGAACCGCAGAACATATTCACCAACCGCAACGGTCGCTTCTATATCGATGATATCGAGCCAGGGGATGAAATCGAAATAACGCTGCCCGGAGAAAATGGCGTCTACCGGATCGAAGTGCCGAACGATGCCCTGGGCCTTGTTTCGACCGACGACGTCATCCGTCCCGCTCCCAACGCACAATCAAGTATGTCCCTGACACCAGGAGAAGATCGATGAAGCGCCCGTCACTGCTAATCGCCGTTTGGATCTTATCGCTGCTGCCCAGCGGCGCCTTGGCTCAGAACGACATGTTGCTCTCCGACCCCGAAAGCGAATGCGCGTTGGCCATCGCGGGGGAAAGCAATGTCGATTGGGATGGGCCGTATGGGCGCGGTTACGATGTTTTCGATGAAACCATCGCATATGAATCCATCGAGATCCTTGTGCAGCATACCGGAGGAGCGTGTAACTTTATCCTGACCGCAACGCCCGTGTCGTCGGGCGGCCGTGCGGTATTGGCCAACGGCACCGCGCAACTTGAATATGATGTCCTGCGCGAAACTACCGGTCCGTCGATTATTTCTGGGAGCCTCGAAGGCACGCCGAGTTCGCGTATCCAGGGAGCGTTCGGACCGGGCGAAAGCATGGCCGCCGCCTTGTTGAGCATCTATATTCCCCCACTGCAGTTCGTCGAAAGCGGGACCTTCGATGGCCAATTCATCCTTCGGCTTTATCGGGAAGACGGCGCAAGCTCGACATTGGTAGACGAGCGGCCAGTGACCATTATCGCTCCCGTTGCTGCCCGTCTTCGGATCGACGCGCCAGATTTTGCGAACGGTTCCACGGTAGCTCTGATTGATCTTGGAGAGCTGAGCGGCGGGGCGCGTAAGGATGTGGCTTTCGATATTCGGAGCAACAGCCGCGTCAATGTCGCGGTGTCTTCTGCCAATCGCGGCGAACTGGCCCATGAAACGGCGCCGACATCGATCCCTTACCGTGTGAGCGGAGGAGGCCAGCTGATAAACCTGTCCGATAGGGCCGGAAGGCGGATCGGATCTTCCTTTGCGGGAAGGACTTTCGCGGTAGAAGTTGAGGTGCCGCCGGGATCGTATCCCGCTGGTCGCTATTCGGATGTGCTTACCGTCGTTTTTACGACCGAATGATATAATCCTTTTTGCAGAATCGGATGCCGCAACGAGTTGTTTGCTTCGGGTTGACCACCCCATCTGATAATTCTGGACCAACTCAGATGTGTCCAATCAATCGATGAGACTTGAGCTCAGTTCGGTCTGGGGCAGTCCTGAAAAAAGGACCCCGACCAGCCAGAACACCGGTGACTTGACTCCGGTCCACAGCAAATTTCGAGGGCCAATGCCCAGGAAACTGCCGCCTCCAGCATCATCCGCCAACTGCCGTTTGGTCGATTCGCCTGAAGCGCCTCCGGCCTGCAGGGAAATGTTGATTACGAAGCGAATCGCGACGGTGGATTCACCGTCACGAGATTGGCCGAGCCGAGCTACTCTGGCTACAAAAGTGATCCACAGCCGCGTATTTCATACGCATTTCATACGGCGGATCGTTGAGCGAGCTAAGTGCTTGAAATCATGGTGGGCGCGGCAAGGATTGAACTTGCGACCCCACCCGTGTGAAGGGTGTGCTCTACCACTGAGCTACGCGCCCGCCGGAAGGCCTTTCGACAAGGCCGCCTCCACGGCAGGGGCGCGCCTTTGCCATGCAGCGACGGGATTGGCAAGCGGCGCGTGAAACGCCGTTACTACGCTCCGCTAGTCGAGCAGCGTCGCAATCCGTGCCAGCCAACCGCGCCCGCTTGCCGCCGCGGTTCGCTGGGTCGCCGATGGCGGGCATTCGAGGCAATAGGCCTGCATTCCCTGCGCCGACAGCAACCGGTCGAGCGTGTTGCCTGCCTGGGCGAGCCGCGCCTGTTCCGCGCGGGCGACCGTGGCGAACAAGTCGCCGCCGCTGCGTGCACTTTCCCCCGCGATCATCTGGCGAATCAGCGAATCGTAAGGCTGCGTATCGGTGCCGAGATATTCGACATGCCAGTCGCCATCTTCCAGTTCGGCCTGTGTTGCGGCCCAGGCTAGTGCGTCCTGCAATCCGCCGTACTGATCGACCAGGCCGATCTGGCGCGCGGTTCCACCATCCCACACGCGGCCCTGGCCGATTGCGTCGACTCGCTCTGTCGACAGATTGCGCGATTCGGCGACGCGGGTGAGGAAATCGCGATACCCGTCCTCGATTGAATTCTGCAGAATGGCCTCGATTTCGGGAGTGAACCCGCCGATCAGGTCCGGCTGGCCCGAAAGCGGCGTGGTGCGCACGCCATCGGCATAGACGCCCCAGTTCGCGGCGGCATCTTCGAACGTCGGGATAACCGCAAAGATACCGATCGAACCGGTAATCGTTTCCGGTTCGGCGAAGATCCGGTCTGCGGGAGTCGACACCCAGTATCCGCCGCTGGCGGCGACGTTGGCCATCGAAACCACGATCGGGATGTCGTTTGCCTTGTGCCGCAGGATGGCCCGGCGGATTTCCTCCGACGCGGTGACCGATCCGCCGGGCGAATCGACCCGCACCACCAGTGCCGCCAGATCTTCGTCCAGCGCATCCAGCAACAGGTCGCGGATACGGTCGCCGCCAGCGGTTCCGGGGCCGGCGTCACCGTCAACGATCTGACCGGCAATGGTGACGACGCCGATTGCCTTGCCTGGCTGATCGGGCTCGATCTCGGCCAGCCACGGGGCGTATTCGGTATGCGCGAACGCGCCGGGGGTGTCGTCAACCGGATCGGGACCCGCGAGTTCCGCCACGCGCTCGCCGAATTCGGTCTTGTCGCCCAGCGTGTCGACAAGACCGGCATCCATTGCCGCAGTGCCGAGGTCGCCTTCGCTCTCGGCAATCCATTCGGCGGGGCTTTGCGTGATCCGGTCGAGTTGAAGCTGGGGGCGCGCCTTCTTGACGTTGGCCTGCCATTCTTCCCACAGCGCGCCATACAGCGCCTGATAGTTTTCCCGCGCTTCGGGCGACATGCCGCTGCGCGAATAAGGCTCTACCGCGGACTTGTATTCGCCGACCTTGTAGATTCGCGCATTGACGTTCAGGTTTTCCAGCAGCTCGCCGAAATAAAGATTCGATCCACCCGGGCCGGCGATGACCGCGCCGCCCATCGGATCGACCCACACCTCGCTCGCGTGGGAGGCCAGCAGCATTGCATCGTCGCCATAGAACAGCGCGTAGGTCAGCACCGGCTTTTCCGCTACGCGCGCGCGGTCGAGCGCGGCACCGATATCCTGGAGGTGAACCTGGCCGCCGCCGAGGAACGAGGTCAGATCGAGGACGATCGCCTTGATGCGGTCGTCTTCCGCTGCTTCGTCGATCGCGCGGACCAGATCGCGCGACTGATATTCGCCGATTGGCGGTTCGCCGGAAAGCAGCACGCCGAGCGGATCGATCGGAGCTTTCTCCTCCACCACCACGCCATCGAGTTGCAGCAGCAGGGCCCCTTCGCGAACCTGGGCCGGGCTGGGCCGGGCGGTGAGGATGGCGTAGAGCGCCATGAAGAACAGGAGCAGGAAGACGAGGCTCAGGCCATCCTTGATCCCAACCAGCAGCCGCCAGACCTTGCCTGCAAAACCCATAGTTCGAACAATCCCGAATAAATTCACGTATCTGGCAACCTAGTCCGACCTGGCCCCGCGATCCAGCCGAAAGGGCGCGAGCGGGCCATACAGCTCGACGAAGGGGATGGTGGCGACGCGAAACCATTGCCAGCATTGCTTGCGCACCCTAAGGGCATCGCTTCGATGGCATCGACGGGCACTCACGACACACCGGGCCGCTTTCCAGCGGGGGCGCGGGCATTTCCGCACCGCGACCTCACGGGCATTGCGCAACTGGAACGGCACGAAATCCTGTTTCTGCTGGCAGAGGCGGAGCGCTGGGTCGAATTCAACCGCCAGGCGGACAAGCACTGCGATGAGCTGGCCGGCCTGACGATCATCAATGCATTCTTCGAAAACTCCACCCGGACATTGCTGAGTTTCGAAATCGCCGGAAAGCGGCTGGGTGCCGATGTGGTCAACATGCACGCCGCGCAATCGAGCGTGAAGAAGGGCGAAACGCTGATCGACACCGCGATCACGCTCAACGCCATGCGGGCCGATGCTATCGTCATCCGGCACGGATCGAGCGGCGCGGTCGATTTGATCGCCAGCAAGGTCGATTGCCCGGTGCTCAATGCCGGCGATGGGCAGCACGAACATCCCACGCAGGCCCTGCTCGATGCTCTCGCGCTGCGTCACGCGCTGGAAGATCGGGGCGAGGGGAGCGAGGATTTTACCGGCCTGACCGTGACGATCTGCGGCGATATCCTGCACAGCCGGGTCGCGCGTTCCAACGCGCTTTGCCTGCAGGCGCTCGGTGCCTCCGTGCGCCTTTGTGCGCCGCCTGCGCTGATGCCTGCGGAAGTCGAGGCGATGGGCGTTGCGGCGTATCACGATTTCGATGCCGCGCTCGACGGGGCCGATGTGGCGATGATGCTGCGATTGCAGACCGAACGAATGAGCGGTCAGTTCATCCCGTCGCCCCGCGAATACCATCATCTCTACGGCCTTACCCGCGAGCGGCTGGAGCGGCGCGCGCCCGACGCGCTGGTCATGCATCCAGGGCCGATGAACCGCGGGGTGGAAATCGACAGCGACGTGGCCGACATGATCGACCGGTCGATCATTACCCGCCAGGTCGAAATGGGGGTCGCGATCCGTATGGCTTGTCTCGACGTACTGACGCGGCGCGCGCGGGCGGTGCCGGGCTGGAACGACGGGCAGTGGACATGAAGCAGGCGCGGCCGATCACGGTGACCGGCGGCAGGCTGGTCCTGCCTGACGGGATGCGCCCCGGCGCTCTGCGCATTGTCGATGGAACCATCGCAGCCGTTGGCGAGGCGGAGCCGCAGGATGGCGACGAGACGATCGACGCCGGCGGCGCCCTGATCGCCCCGGCTCTGGTCGATTTCGGCGTGTTCGCGATTGACAAGCCGGCGTTCCACTTCGGCGGCATCGCACGCGCTGCCCTGATGCCCGACCAGGCGCCGCCGCTCGATCTGCCCAGCCGGGTTTCACATCTGGCGAAAAGCGGGAAGCCGGATTTCTGGGTCCATCCGCTTGCCGCGGCGACACGCGGGCTGGAAGGGCGCGAGCTTGCCGAACTGGCGCTGATGAAGGAAGCGGGCGCGCGCGGAATTGCCACGGGCCGCCGCTGGATCGCCGATTCCGGCGTCATGCTGCGGCTGATGCAATATGCGGCGATGCTCGACCTGGTCGTGGTCGCCCATGCGGAGGACGGCGCGCTCGTCGGATCGGCGGCGGCGACCGCGGGGGAGGTCGCGACACGCCTCGGCCTGCCCGCCGCACCTGCCGAAGCGGAGGCGCTTGCCGTCGCTCGCGACATCGCGCTGGCCGAACTGAGCGGCGCCCGGCTGCATTTTCGCCAGGTCACCACTCGCGCGGCGCTGGATATCGTGCGTGCGGCGAAAGCCCGCGGTGTGACGGTGACTGCGGGTGTCACTCCGCCTCACTTCATGCTGTCGGATCTCGCAACTGCGGATTTCCGCACGTTTGCCCGCCTTTCCCCGCCGTTGCGGTGCGAGGGTGATCGTCAGGCGGTGATCGAGGCGATCGGAGACGGCACGATCGATGTCATCGCATCCGGCCATGATCCGCGCGGGCCGGAGGACAAGCGGCTGCCGTTTGCCGATGCCGAGCCGGGCATGGCGGGCGCCGAAACACTCCTGGCGATGACGCTGACGCTCGTTCGCGACGGTGTGATCGATTTTCCGCGGGCCTTCGATCTGCTGGCACGCGCCCCGGCGCGGTTGCTGGGGGTATCAGCGGGAGAGCTGCGCGAAGGTTTCGAAGGCGATGTGGCCTTGATCGACCCCGAAAAGCCCTGGGTCGTCGACCGGCGCAAGATGGAAGCGACCGCGGGCAATACACCGTTCGACGGGCAGCCGGCGCAGGGCCGCGTGCTGGCCTTGTTCAAGGGCGGGATCGCGCCCTAGCCGTTTCGTCAAAGCGTGCGCGGGCAGTCGATCGTCAGCGACGCGCCATGCGGACATTGCCGGCGATCGCACCGGGCAGCGGCCGGCCTTCGGCCCATGTGATGCAGCCTTCGCCGCGCGCCTTTACCGTCGAACACATCGTCCGGGCTTCAGCGGACTGAAGTCCACCCGCCGATACGCGGTAATAGGTCTTCCCGCGAACGCGCGCCTCGGTGATGACCATGCGATAGCGATCGAGGTTCGGATAGGTACGCGCGTAAACGCCCCAGGCGCGGCGCGCGCCCTCGCGGCTGGAGAACGACCCCAGCTGGACCAGATGCTTGCCGTTTGCGCCGTCGAAAGGCGCAGCCGCCTTCTCGCTTGCAGCTCGCGCCGTGCTGCGCGCGGAAGCTTCCACGCCGTACCGCGCGGGCATTTTCTGCACGACCGGTTCCGAAATGAACGCGATCACGCTTTCGGTAATCTGGGCTGGCGTGGCACCCGCGGGTGCCGGTGCGGCAAAGGCGCTTTGCACGTCTTTCGGGGCCTCGACCTGCGGCGGGGCGACCGCAAGCTGCGGTGCAGGCTCCGCGGCGGGCAATTCGGCTGCTGTATCGGCAGGAGTGTAAGCTGCGTAGGCATCGGATGCCCGCACCGGTGCAAGCTCGCCGGATTGGGGGGCAAGCGCGGCCGCCTCGGCAGCAAGCTGTTCGGAGCCGGGATTGTTGTTAAGCGCCAGCGCGACCGGCTGACCGGGATCGTTCACCACTGGTGCACCCAGCAGATGGGCGACCCGCGCTTGATACATTTCGGGCTGGACGGCCTTGGCCCATTCGCCGATCCGCTGATCGATCTCGTCCGAAGGAACATCTTCCGCCGCCATCAGGCGCGCGGCACGCCAATTGCCCTGCAGGGCGTAGGCATAGGCGAGGTTCTGCCGCACTTTCGCAGTGTTCAGGCCGCCGCGCAGGGCGTTGGCGAGCACGTTCGCACCGCGATCGGGCTGCCCGGCAAGGGCGAGCGCAAGCCCGAGATCGGCGGGATCGAGGTCGTCGCGCCAATCGTCGAGCACGGCAATTGCCTTCGGATAATTGCCTACGGCGATTTCGGCGAGGACATAGCTAAGCGCGGTGCGCGGCGAGTTGTCACCGAGCGACATCGCATCCTGAAAACTCGTGGCGGCCGACTGGAACCGACCGGCCTTGAGATAGGCCGCGCCCAGGACTGCGCGATACTGCTGGTTCCGCGGTTCGGCCCGGACTGCGGCTTCCGCATGGGCGACCGCAGCATCTTCCTGCCCCTTTTCCAGCGCCGTCTGCGCCTTGTTGGCGGACAGGTCGGCGCGGGGCGCGGACTTGGTCGTGCAACCGGTAAGGGCTGTGGTCGCAAGGGCGCTGGTCAGCGCGAGCGCGACGAGGCGATTGGTCTTGGCGGTCCGGGTCATAGAGCTTTCCCCACGTTCATCGCTTCCGCTCGATCCTAGCGGCAAGATCATCGAGTTCGGGCATCGTAGCCAGCATGGTATCCAGCGCTTCGGTGACAATCTGCTGTGCGCTGCGGTTGCGCATCGTGCAGGCCAGCCGCAGCTTGAGGTGCCGTTCCGCATCCAGCCGCAGCGTGAAGGCGGCGCGCTTCCCGCGCGCCAGCGCCGACCGGCGAGGTGCCGGCGGTGTGGCCGTCTCGATCGTCGCGCCCAGGCGCTTGGCCGCTTCGGCCTGCTGTCTGTGGACCGGCGATTCTTGCGGGCCGGCGGGTTTGGGCTCGACCTCGACATTGTCGGCCTTTGCCGGCTCGGGCGTGCCAAGCTGGTCCTTGGCCTCATGGTCGATCTCGCGCGATTGGGCCGCTGTCGCCGGATTGGCCGGGGCGGGCGTAAGCTGCAGAACCTCCGCCTCGCGCGGTTCTTCACCGCTCTCGGCACCCATATCGTTCCAACCCAGATCCTCGATCCGTTCGGCTGCCGCGCTCTGACCCGTGATCAGTGCGGACTGCGGCCGCATGGCCGGTCGTGCGCCCCCCTTGCGGGCAAGCAGCGAAGAATTGAGGGAGGCGAAGTTGGTATCGCTCATGGCTCGTTCGCGGTCCTACTGCGCCACCCGGCGGCCGAAGCCCCCGGCAGGACGATAGACCCCGGCGGCCGGCGAAACCGTGTTCGGGGCCGCGAATACGGTGCGGCGGAAATTCTTTTCGAGACGGTCGGCGACGTAATTCCATAGGGCCGTGACTTCGGCGGCGCTGCGGCTGTCGGGATCGACTTCCATCACCGTGCGGCCATCGATCATCGATGCGGCATAGTCGGTCCGCTGATGCAGGGTGATCGGCGCGACGGTACCGTGCTGGCTCAGCGCGACCGCAGCTTCGGACGTGATCTTGGCTTTCGGGGTGGCGGCATTGACGACGAAGACGAGCGGCTTGCCGGCGCGCTCGCATAGGTCGACGGTCGCGCCGACCGCGCGCAGATCGTGCGGGCTGGGGCGCGTCGGCACCACGATCAGCTCCGCAACGCCGATAACCGACTGGATGGCCATTGTAATCGCCGGCGGCGTGTCGATCACGGCCAGTTTGAAGCCCTGCTGGCGCAATATCTGAAGATCGCTGGCCAAGCGGGCGACTGTCGTTTGCGCGAACGCCGGATATTCGGCCTCGCGTTCATTCCACCAATCGGCGAGGGAGCCCTGCGGGTCGATGTCGATAAGCACGACCGGCCCGGCGCCGGCGCGTTGCGCCTGCACGGCCAGGTGACCGGACAGCGTCGTTTTGCCCGATCCCCCCTTTTGTGACGCCAATGCCAATACTCGCACAGGCTTGGTCCCCCTACTGTTCCTGTCCTGTCCGCCGCGTAAAAGCGGGTCGGCTATGCAGATCGCAGGATACCCCTAATTTAGGGTTAACGATGGTAGAGAGGCGCCCTCGCAATACGAGTGCGGACGGTTAGAAACCCTTTGCTAACGGACTGTTCACTATGTCAGGCTCTCATCACTGGAAATCGAGGACCCGCCGATCATGAAGATCGCACACAGATTGCAGACATTTGCCGCAGTGTTCGCACTCGCCGGGGCGGCTGCGCCCGCGCTGGCGGACGTCAAGGCCGGTGTCGACGCGTGGAGCCGCGGAGACTTCGCCGTCGCAGTGCAGGAATGGCGCGAGCCTGCGCGGGAGGGGGACGCTGACGCCCAGTTCAACCTGGGGCAGGCCTATCGCCTAGGTCGCGAGGTCGAAAGCGACCCGGCCCAGGCGGAAGTGTTCTATGCTAAGGCGGCGGCGCAGGGTCATATCAAGGCCGCGGAAAACTTGGGGTTGATGCTGTTTCAGTCCGGCCGCCGGGAAGAGGCGTTGCCATATGTGACTGCGGCGTCCGACCGCGGCGATCCGCGCGCGCAGTATCTGCTGGGTATCGCGCACTTCAACGGCGACATGGTGGAGAAGGATTGGGTCCGCGCTTACGCCCTGCTCACGCTCGCCAATGCTGCCGGTCTGCCTCAGGCGGGGCCTGCGATCCAGCAGATGGACGATTACATCTCGCTGACCGACCGGCAGGAAGCTCAGGCTCTGGCCCAGTCGCTCAAGCGGGAAAGCGATGCTGCGCGCGCGCAGCAGCTGGCCGCTGCGGATCTGGCGCTGGGTGGAGAAACGGCGGCCGTAACGCCGCCACCGGCACCGCGTCAGGTGCAGCCCCCTGCCGTCCCCGCTACGTCAGGCCGCGTGCCTGCATCGATCCCGAACACGGGCATTTCCCCCTCGGTCGCCTCCGCCCAGGCTGCGATCGAGGAGGCGAGCCGTGTGACCGGCACGAGCACGCCTGCGCAAGCTGGCGCGGACTTCGCTCGCCCTGTCGCCGCACCGCCCCAGGCGGCGCCCAGCCAGTCTGCGGCAACCTCCGCAGCGGCATCGCCGCCACCGTCTCCGCCGGCGCAGTCAGCGCCCGAACCAACGCCTCAGGGCGTCTGGCGGGTCCAGCTGGGCGCATTTTCGGTGTCCGGGAATGCAGAGCGCATGTGGCGCAATCTTTCCGGGGAGGCCGCGCTGGCTGGAAAGGCGAAGATTCTCGTTCCGACGGGGCGGCTGACCAAGCTGCAGGCGGGCGGCTTCGCCAGTCGCGGGGACGCTCAGGCTGCCTGCGCGACTTTGAAGGCGCGCGGCCACGCTTGTCTGGTGGCGCGCTAGCGCTCGTTCCTCCCCGCTGACGGAACAGCCGCCGCGCGATTGTGCTGTTTCGCAGGCGACTGCGCGCTATATGCCGTGAACCGGTTGGTTGAGGGGAACGCATCGATGGCGAACGAACAGGGCACCGCCGGGGCGCATGCACCCGATCAGGCTGCTGCCGCACCTGCGAAGGAAGGGGAGCGGATCGCCAGCCTCGATTTCATTCGCGGCATTGCGGTCTTGGGCATTCTGGCGGCCAATATCGTCGCCTTCGGCCAGCCTTTTGCCGCCTACATGTATCCGGGTGCCTTCGCGGTGCCGCATGGCGAAACCTCGAACTGGATGTGGGTCGCGCAGTTCGTGCTGATCGACGGCAAGATGCGCGGGCTATTCACCCTGCTGTTCGGTGCAGGTCTTTTCCTGTTCATGGAAAGGGTCTGGGCACGCGGCGGATCACGCTGGCTTCAGGTGCGCCGCTTGCTGTGGCTGGGCCTGTTCGGACTGGCGCATTTCTTTCTGATCTGGCGCGGCGACATCCTGTTTTCCTATGCCGTCTGCGGGCTTGTCGCGGTGCTGTGCTTGAGATGGACGATCAAGACGCAGCTGATCGTCGGTCTTGTCGGCTATCTGGTCGGCGCACTGCTCTATCTGGCGATGATCGGTCCGGCCTATTTCGTGGCGGACACCGAACTGGGCGAGCAAGCCGCATTCGCCGAAATGCGCGCCGATCTCGAACGGGAGAAAGAAACCGAGTTACAGGATGGTCGCCAAGAGCTGGAGATCATATCGGACGGCCGCTATGGCGATTTCGTCGCCAACAACGTGACCGAACATGCCAGCGACCTGTCGTTCTACATCATGCTGTGGCTGATGGAGACGCTGCCATTAATGCTCGTGGGCATGGCGCTCTACCGGCTCGGTCTGTTCAGTGGCGGCTTCGACTCTCACCGCCAGCGACGCTGGGGCTGGATCGGACTGATCGGCGGCGGCCTGTTGACCCTGCCGATTGCGCTTTGGGTCAAGGCCACGGGGTTTACCTATTATGGAACGCTCGCGGCCATGGTCAGCTTTTCCCCTCTGCCGCGACTGGCGATGGTGCTCGGGCTCGCGGCATTGCTTGCCCTGTGGGGCGCGCAGGCAGGCGGCTGGCTGGCCGTGCGCCTGGCGGCGGCGGGCAGAGCCGCCTTTACCAACTATCTCGGCACGTCGATCGTGATGATGCTCGTCTTCCACGGCTGGGCAGGGGGGCTTTACGGCGAATTGAACCGGCCGGAACTGTATATTGTCGTGCTGGCCGCCTGGGTCCTGATGCTTGCCTGGTCGAAGCCGTGGCTCGACCGATTTCGCTATGGCCCGCTCGAATGGCTGTGGCGTTGCCTGACTTATGGTCGGATCTTTCCACTGAAGCGCTGACAGGGCTTGCTATTGCGAGGACTTCGCATAAATTGGCCTCTGCGAATCACTCGCAGGAGCTGAAATGTACATCTGCATCTGCAATGCCATTAGGGAAAGCGACCTGCGCCGTACGGCGCGGCGTTGTCCGGGCGATGCGGAAGCGGTTTATGCGGCATTGGGCAAGCGCCCCAATTGCGGCCAGTGCCTCGACGATGCGGAAGACGTCCTGGCTGAAGAGCGGGAAATGGCCTTCCTTCCGGCCTGCGCCGCCTGATTTCCCAAGCTAACGCTAATCGCTCGCAAATGGCGGAATTCCGCCATTTTTTGGCCCATCGCCCTTGATCTATGGTGCCCCGGCGCGCATAGATTGCCGCGCATTTCGGATTGATGGAGACGCCCCGTGAAAGGCGACGCGAAAGTCATAGAGTTCCTGAACAAGGCGCTCACCAACGAACTGACCGCAATCAACCAGTACTGGCTGCACTACAGGGTGCTGAAGGACTGGGGCGTCGAGCGGCTGGCCGAATATGAACGGCATGAATCGATCGACGAGATGAAGCATGCCGACATTCTCGCCGAACGCATCCTGTTCCTGAACGGGCTGCCGAACTTCCAGGCGATCCACAAGCTGAAGGTAGGCGAAACGGTCGAGGAAATCCTCAAGGCCGACCTCGCGATGGAGCAGGAAGCGATCCCGCTGCTGCGCGATGCCATCGAACACAGCGAAAGCGTGCGCGATTACGTCAGCCGCGAGATATTCGAACGCATCCTCGAAAGTGAGGAAGAGCATGTCGATTTCCTCGAAACGCAATTCGACATGATCGAGCGGATGGGCCTGCAGAACTACGTTCAGCTGCAAAGCAAGCCCGCCGGCGACGAAGACTGATCTCAGGGCGCCCCGGCGCGCAGCCGGGGTTGCCTCAACGCCTCCTTCGGTGCGGGGGGCGCACGCCGCGGGCGGCCAGGCGGGTTTCGAGCAGGAAGAAGCCCAGGCCGATGATAAGCAGCACCATCGTCAAAACCCATGCGATTGCCGTGATCGTCCCGATCTGCGGTTCGATATAGGCGCTGATGAACAGCAGGCCGATAACAACGCTGATCACAGCGGCGGACGCGGTGGAAAACACGACAGCCTTTTGCGCGTGCCGACGACGCTGGCCGAGCCAGGGAAGCTCGCTGATCTCGACCTCGCCCGCTTTCTCGTCTTCGATCCTCCGCTCGATCCGTTCGATCCGTTCGGCGATCCAGATCATGCGGGACATCATGACGTTCATGATTGCGCCAATACCGCCCAGCAGGAAGGCAGGAGCAAGCGAGAGCTGCACCATTTGCTGCACTTGCGGGGTGCTGGCGGTGCGTTCGAGCATTTCGATCGCCAGGCTGCCGCTGGAAGAAAGCAGGTCGATCATCAGCCGCTCTTATACGGATTTTTCGGGCTCTTGAGCACCACCCGCACTGGGACTGCATCGAAGCCCAGTTCGCGGCGGATCCCGTTGACGAGATAGCGTTCGTAGCTCTTCGGCAACATATCGAGCCTCGTCCCGAACACCACGAAGCGGGGCGGGCGCGTGCTGGACTGGGTGATATAGCGCAGCTTGATCCGCTTGCCCTTCGGCGCAGGCGGCGGATTGGCTTCCAGCGCATCGTCGAACCAGCGGTTGAGCGCTGCCGTCGGCACCCGCTTGGACCAGCTTGCGCGAAGCTCGAACGCGGCGGTCAGCATCGTGTCGAGCCCCTTGCCGGTGCGGGCGCTGACTGCGAACAGCGGTAACCCGCGAACCTGCGATAGACCTTCGTCCAGCGCACCGCGGATGCCGTTGAACAGGGACGACGCATTTTCCGCGATATCCCACTTGTTGATCGCAACCATGAGCGCGCGCCCTTCCTGCAGCACCATGTCGGCGATTTTCAGGTCCTGGTGTTCCAGCCCCTTCGTCGCGTCGAGCAGGAGGACCACGACTTCGGCAAAATCGACCGCGCGCCGCGCATCGGCAACGCTCAATCGTTCCAGCTTTTCGGTGACGCGGGCTTTCTTGCGCATACCGGCGGTGTCGATCAGGCGAATTTCGCGCTCGGTTCCGCTCGCTGGATCGGTCCAGTGCCAATCGACCGCAATCGAATCGCGGGTGATCCCGGCTTCCGGGCCGGTGAGCAGTCGATCTTCGCCGAGAAGGCGATTTATCAGCGTCGATTTGCCCGCGTTGGGTCGGCCCACGATCGCGAGCTTGAGCGGTCCGAGGTCCGATTCGTCCACGCTCTCCGCCTCGTCGCCGTCGATTTCCTGATCGTCGACGGTTTCGCTGTCCGCTTCGGCTTCCGGCCCTTCAGCCGTGTCGCCGATGATGGGCCAGAGCGCGCGGAACAGGTCCGCCACCCCTTCGCCATGTTCGGCTGACAGCGGCACCGGTTCGCCGAAGCCGAGGGACCATGCCTCCAGCACGCCCGCTTCGCCCATCTTGCCTTCGGCCTTGTTCGCCACCGGTACGATCGGCAATGTCTGGCTGCGCAGCCAGCGTGCGATTTCCTCGTCCAGCGGCGTCAGCCCGGCGCGCGCGTCGATCACGAACAATGCCGCATCGGCGCCTTCCAGGCTGACTTCCGTTTGCCGGCGCATGCGACCGGGCAGGGTTTCGGGATCGTCGTCTTCCCACCCTGCGGTATCGACAATCGTGAATTCCAGCCCTGCGATGACGGCATCGCCCAGCCGCCGGTCGCGGGTCACGCCGGGCTGGTCATCGACCAGCGCCAGCTTCTTGCCGACGAGGCGATTGAACAGCGTCGACTTGCCGACATTCGGCCGGCCGATGATGATGACGTGGGGCTTTCGGGTCATACGATAGGGCAGGTGGCGGCTATCGTTGCACTTGGCAAGCGCCGCGGAGCAATGGTTAATGTCCGTTAACCATATCGCGCAGCACCACTTTAAGGACGAACCGGCAAGTCCTTGCCGCATGAGGACAGTTTTCCTGATTTGTGCTGCGACCGGCTTATGCGCGCTTTCTGCGCCGGTATATGCCGATGCGAGCGCATCGTTCGAACCCCGTATCGGGGCTGGAGACGGCAAGGAATTGCCGCCTTATCTGCAATGCGTGCCCTACGCGCGGCAGCTTTCGGGTGTGCAGATCTACGGCGATGCGCACACCTGGTGGGGCCAGGCAGAGGGGCGCTACGCACGGGGGAACGAGCCGCGCATCGGTGCCGTCATGGCGTTCGAGCCGCATGGCAGTATGCGCCTGGGCCATGTCGCGACTGTGAGCCGGGTGATCGACCGGCGCACCGTCCTGCTCGATCACGCGAACTGGTCCCCGATCAATGGCCGGCGCGGACAGATCGAGCGCAACGTCAAGGCAATCGACGTCTCTCCGAACAACGACTGGAGCCAGGTCCGCGTCTGGTACGATCCGATCGAGGGCCTGGGAACGACTCCCTGGCCCGTGCATGGATTCATCTATTCCGAAAAACCGAATTTGCCCGCGCAGCGCCTTGCCCGCGCGCCGGCGCGCCAGCCCGAATCGGGGAGCCCGGTGGCAGAATCGCACCAGCCTCCAGCAGGGCCACCCTCACGCGCCTTCCTGACGGCGTTTGCAGATATGACCCCCGCGCCAATGACCCGGCAGTCGGCATCGGCTCCCACCAGCGGGCGCGTTCAGGCATTGCCGCAGCGCAAGGCCATGCCCAAGCGGAAAGAGGTTTCCGCTGTCGCTCAGGCCGATCCGATAGCGCGCGCGGTGGCCCGGTACAGCAACTGATCGGTCAGGCGCGCGCGACAGGCGCGTCTTCGCCCAGATCCTCGTACCAGGCCTCAACCGGCCCGGTGAGCCTGAGCGTCAACGGCTGCCCTTTGCGGTCGACCGTCTTGCCGGCCTGGACGCGGACCCATCCGCCGGACACCGAATATTCTTCGATATCGGTCCTGACGCGCCCCTTGAACCGTATTCCAACGCCGCGTTGCAGTTTCTCGGCATCGAAAAATTCGCTCCGCGGATTGACCGAGAGCCGGTCGGGCGGGGTGTCAGTCTTGCTTTCTTCGCTCATTCGGTGCGCCCTAATGCGGTGCGGGGGCGGCGGCAATATTCAATCGAGTCGCGGCGACAGGGCCGTGGCCGGTCAATCGGGCGGCGGCGGGGTCTCCATCGGTCCGCGATCGGGCACGTCGGTGTCTGGCGACGGGGGGCTGATTTCGTCCGGCTCGCGCATGGGATCTTCCATCGGCGGGCTGTCGGGCGGAGACTCCGGCGGGGATGCGGGTTCTATCGTGTCCGGGGCCGGATCGGGTTGAGTGGCCATGATATTATCCTCAATGGTTTCGGTGGAGAAACGTGATCGCGGCCCGTTGCGTTCCGTCGCTGCACTCCGATGATCGCGGCGCTTGCCCTTTTCGGCCCGCCCTTCTAAGGGCGCTCCCCTGTTCGTGTGGGTTTCCCCACGCGCGGCTTCGTTCGGGTTGCGGGCGTGGCGGAACTGGTAGACGCGCTGGTTTTAGGTACCAGTATCGAAAGATGTGGGGGTTCGAGTCCCTTCGCCCGCACCAGTCCTCCGCCCCGGCATCCCGTCGATAAAACGTGATTTCGAAAAGGCTTAAGTTCGCATCATGCAGATCAAAGAGACCACCAGCAAAGGCCTCAAGCGCGGTTACGAGGTGACCATTCCGGCCAAGGATATCGAGGCCCGCGTCGATGCCGAGGTGAAGAAGATCGCGCCGCAGGTGCGGATGCCCGGCTTCCGCCCCGGCAAAGTGCCCGCCAACCTGATCCGCAAGATGCATGGCGAAAGCGTCCACGCACAGGTCGTCAACGACGCGATTCGCGGATCGGTCGACGATCTCGTTCGCGAGAAGAGCCTGCGGCCTGCGATGCAGCCCAAGGTGGAACTCGCCGAAGGATACGAACAGGGCAAGGACGCCGTCCTCGACGTCGAACTGGAAATCCTGCCGCAGATTGAAACGCCGGAAACCGACGGCCTTTCGCTCGAACGTCTGACCGTGCCCGTCAGCGATGCTGCGGTGGACGAAGCGCTGGAGCGGATTGCCGGCCAGCAGAAGAGCTACAAGGACGCGGCCAAGACCAAGAAAGCCGCCGATGGCGACCAGTTGATCATCGATTTCACCGGTTCGATCGACGGCGTCGAGTTCGAAGGCGGCAAGGCCGAAGACGCGCCGCTGGTGATCGGTGCGGGCCAGTTCATCCCCGGTTTCGAAGAGCAGCTCGCTGGCGCCAAGACCGGCGACGAGAAGACCATTACGGTGACCTTCCCCGAAGATTATCCGGCAGAACACCTTGCGGGCAAGGAAGCCCAGTTCGCCGTCACCGTTAAGCAGGTGAAGGTCGAGAGCGACACGAAGATCGACGACGAGTTCGCCAAGAACCTTGGCCTCGAAAGCCTCGACAAGCTGAAGGAACTGTTGCGCGGCCAGCTGGAGCAGGAAACCGGCGGCCTCACCCGCACGCAGATGAAGCGGCAGCTGCTGGATCAGCTCGCGGCCGGGCACGACTTCGACGTTCCCGAAGGGATGGTCGAGGCGGAGTTCGAACAGATCTGGGCCCAGCTCCAGCAGGAAGCTTCGCGCGACGAGGACCCGGCCAAGGCGCTCAAGGAAATCGAATCCGAGAAGGACGATTATCGCCGCATCGCCGAACGTCGCGTGCGCCTGGGCCTGCTGCTGAGCGAAATCGGCCAGAAGAACGGGGTCGAGGTCAGTCAGCAGGAAATGAGCATGCTGATCCAGCAGGCGGCGCAGCAGTATCGCGCCGAGGATCGCGAACGGTTCATGCAGTATATCCAGTCCGACCCGATGGCCGCAGCCCAGCTTCGTGCACCGCTCTATGAAGACAAAGTGGTCGATTTCCTGTTCGAGAAAGCCGACATCACCGACCGCGAAGTGACGCGCGAGGAGCTGGAGGCCGCTATCGAGGCGGAGGAGGACGCAGCCGAGGCGACGCCCGCTGCGAAGAAGAAGGCACCTGCCAAAAAGCCTGCGGCCAAGAAAGCTCCTGCAAAGAAGGCGGACGATAGCGAAGCCGCAGCCAAGAAGCCCGCTGCGAAGAAGGCGCCGGCCAAGAAGGCTCCGGCCAAGAAAGCCGCACCGGCGAAGGCCGACGATGCAAAGGCGGCGGACAAGAAGCCTGCTGCCAAAAAGGCCCCGGCCAAGAAGGCATCCGCCAAGAAAGCTCCGGCGAAGAAGGCTGCTACCAAATCCTGAGCGCGATCTGCGCTTCCATGATCGAAAAGGGCGGCGGACTGAATGGTCCGTCGCCCTTTTTCATACGCCTCAGCCCGGTCAATCGCCCGGTTTGTCCGTCGGCTCTGGCGACAGGGCGAGCATTTCCGGGCCGGTACCGACGTGGATGTGCGCCCCACGCCGCTCGATAAGGGAAATGAGCGGGCCGGAGACCATGCCGTGCACCAGGATCGACACCAGGATCACGAAGCTGGCCGTCGCCCAGAGCGTGCTCAACCCGCTGAAATCGGCATGCGATTGCCCGTAGGCCATGTAATAGATCGAACCGATCCCGCGGACGCCCAGGAAGGCGACGGCCAGCTTTCCGGCGAGCGGCAGGTTTGAAATACTCTCCGCACAGAGCCCGGCGAGGGGCCGGATGACGAAGATCAGCGCCAGGCCGACCAGTGCCGCCGGCCAGGTCAGCGCGTCGAGCACGCCGCTGGCAAGCATCGCGCCGAAGCCGAACAGAACCACGACCAGCACGATCTGTTCGATCTGATCGATGAAGTGGTGGCTGATCTTGTGATACCGGCTGGCGTTTTCGCGCTGCCGCGTGGTCACGGCACCGACGAACACGGCCAGGAAGCCGTAGCCGCCGATGATCTCTGCCGCACCATATGCGAGCAGGAGCGACCCGAGAACGATCAGACCTTCGCTGGTCGAATATGCGGGCTGGTCGCTATCGAGTTCAGCCGCCAGCGCCTCGGCCTCGCGCTCGAACACGAACCACGCGCCAGCTCGCCCGACGACCCAGCCCATGGCGATGCCCGCCGCGATCCGCCAGACAAGGTCGAGGGCGATCCATTCCAGTGTCCAGCCCCCCAGTGCGGTCATCCCCACGGCCGCGATCGCGAGGTAGGTGAAAGGGAACGCGAGCCCATCGTTCAAACCAGCCTCCGCCGTCAGGCTGAAGCGGAGATCGTGCCGCTGGTCCTCGCCCGGCGGGCCTACCTGTACGCTGCGCGCCAGAACGGGATCGGTCGGCGCAAGTGCCGCGCCAAGCAGGATTGCGCTGGCCGGTGCAAGGCCCAGCGCCCACCAGCCGAGAAAGGCGACCGCAGCCACCGTCAGTGGCATTGCAATCGCCAGCAGAGGCCAGATCTGGCGCCAGTTCACCCAGCTCACCGGACGGTCGATCGCAATCCCAGCAGCCATCAGCGATGCGATCACGATAAATTCGGTGACATATTCCAGCGTCAGCGCGTCGAAGCCGTCGCGGGCAGGGTTGATCGCGGGCAGCCCAAGGGGCAGCGACCAGATGAGATACCCGGCCGCGACATAGACGATCGGAACGGAAAGCCAGTACCGCCCCAGCCGCCGTTCAAGCGGCGCAGCGAGGATCAGGGCCAGGCCGAACACGACGAAAAGGAATATTCGTGGGTCCAGGGTCACGTGACGTCCTGCTTTCGTTGAAGCGCAGCGCATTGCGCGAGAGAGTGCGAAATTCGGCCTGTCGGGCGCGCCGGGCTGCGCATCGTGGCCGCACTTTGCCACTGCCCCGCAACAAAGCAAGCCGATCACCAGTACAACAACGCGCCTTCACCCGGACGGTTTCCGGCGGCAAATTTGCCGCGGAAGGGTTAATGCCCTTGAACATCGCGCCAGCTATAGCGACATAGCCGGTCGCACTTCTGACGAGAGGAATTTTTGCATGATCGACCTGTTCGGCACCGATGCCCACGCTTCGCAGGGGCAGTTCACCCGCGATCCGGTGACGGGCGCGCTGGTGCCGGTGGTGGTTGAACAGACCAGCCGGGGCGAACGCAGCTTCGACATATTCAGCCGCCTGCTGCGCGAACGGATCGTGTTCGTGACCGGGCAGGTCGAAGACAATATGGCCTCGCTGATCGTCGCGCAGCTGCTGTTTCTCGAAAGCGAAAATCCGTCCAAGCCGATCAGCATGTACATCAATTCGCCCGGCGGCGTGGTGACTGCCGGCATGGCGATCCACGATACGATGCAGTACATCAAACCGCGCGTTTCCACCGTTTGCGTGGGCCAGGCGGCGTCGATGGGCAGTTTTCTGCTTGCTGCAGGTGAGCCGGGAATGCGTATCGCGCTGCCGAATGCGCGGATCATGGTGCACCAGCCTTCGGGCGGCGCACGCGGCATGGCGAGCGATATCGAGATCCAGGCGCGGGAAATCCTGCGCATCCGCCAGCGGATGAACGATCTTTACGTCAAATATACCGGCCAGAGCCTTTCCGATATCGAGAAGGCAATGGACCGCGACACTTTCCTCGAGGCCGATGAAGCGATGAAGTTCGGCATCGTCGACAAAGTGTTCGAAACCCGGCCCGAGAATGAAGAGCCGGGCGAAGAAACGGGGTCCGGCGGCGCGCCGGAGTAGTGTCGACACCGGGCCGTGCCCCGGTGTGGGACACAATCCCGGTATCGGGTCAGGCTGGGCACTTCAGCCTGTAGCAACATGTAAATGCTAGACCCGATATGTTGATTAATGACCATCCGGCTTTAGAGTCGGTCGAATCCGATGCGACATGCGCACCGGGGTTCGGGAATTACGGGAATGACCAAGTTGAGCGGAACCGATAGCAAGTCCACGCTGTATTGCAGCTTCTGCGGCAAATCGCAGCACGAGGTGAGGAAACTCATCGCCGGACCCACCGTGTTCATCTGCGATGAATGCGTCGAGCTGTGCAACGACATCATTCGGGAAGAGACCAAGGCAGGACTGACCGGCCGCAAGGAAGGCGAAGTCCCCACCCCGAACGACATTTTCGGCACACTGAACGATTACGTGATCGGGCAGGACCGCGCGAAGCGGGTGCTGTCTGTCGCGGTGCACAATCACTACAAGCGGCTGAAGCATTCCGGCAAGGCCGGCGATGTGGAACTGGCCAAATCGAACATCCTGCTGGTCGGTCCGACCGGATCGGGCAAGACGCTGCTGGCCCAGACGCTGGCGCGTACGTTCGACGTGCCGTTCACGATGGCCGATGCGACGACGCTGACCGAAGCCGGCTATGTCGGCGAGGATGTGGAGAACATCATCCTCAAGCTGTTGCAGTCGAGCGATTACAACGTCGACAAGGCCCAGCACGGCATCGTCTATATCGACGAAATCGACAAGATCACCCGCAAGGCGGAAAATCCCTCGATCACCCGCGATGTTTCGGGCGAAGGGGTCCAGCAGGCGCTGCTGAAGCTGATGGAAGGCACGACCGCTTCCGTCCCGCCTCAGGGTGGACGCAAGCATCCGCAGCAGGAATTCCTGCAGGTCGATACGACGAATATTCTGTTCATCTGTGGCGGCGCGTTCGCGGGGCTGGAGAAAGTCATCGCCGACCGGCTTCAGAAGCGTTCGATCGGCTTCGGCGCCCATGTCGCCGACCCTGACAAGCGCCGCGTGGGCGAACTGCTCGAAAAGTGCGAGCCGGAAGATCTGCTGAAGTTCGGGCTGATCCCCGAATTCGTCGGTCGTCTGCCGGTCATCGCGACGCTGCGCGATCTCGATATCGATGCGCTGGTGCAGATCCTCAGCGAGCCCAAGAATGCGCTGGCCAAGCAGTATCGCAAGCTGTTCGAGCTGGAAGATGTCGAACTGACGTTCACCGAAGATGCGCTGCGCACGATCGCGGAGAAGGCGATCCAGCGCAAAACCGGCGCGCGTGGCCTGCGTTCGATCGTTGAAGGCATTTTGCTCGACACGATGTTCGACCTTCCCGACATGGAAGGGGTCAGCGAGATCGTAATCGACGGCGATGTAGTCGAAGGCCGCAAGGAGCCGATTCGCGTGCTCGGCGGCGAAGAAAAGGAAGAGGCAGCCTGATCGCAATGGCTGCCGGGCGGCTGCTATCGCCGCCCCATCGTTCGGCCCACTTGCGGCCGACATAGCCTGTAGAAAGGCGTTCGAGGCGCGGCACACGGCTGCGCGACGGGCCGGTGGCGTTCACCGGCCCGCCTATTGATGCGAATACGAGGAAACTCAACTATGGCTACCAACGCACATCTCGCGGCGAAGCTTCTGCGCGACGCGAGCGGATTTTTCCGCAACGTCGGTGAGCAGAACCCCCCTCTGCAGCAGCAGATGGAAGACAACGCCCAGGTTTACGACCAGGTCGCCGAACTGGTCGAAAGCGATCCGAACGGCGAACTGCCCGCGCAGGAAGAAGGCGCGGCAAGCAGCGAACAGGCCCAGTAACCGGTTCGACAACCGGCCCGCGGTAGCTCTGCGACCTTAATCGCCTGCCGCGACCTTGGTCGCCGAATTGCCGCCATCGGCCCACAGCGCGCTGCCGATCACGAACCTCGACAGATCGCTGAGCAGAAACAGGGCGGCATTGGCGATCTCTTCCGGCTGAGCGATCCGCCGGACGGGATGCAGGCCCGCCGCCCAGGCCTTGGCCTCGTCGGTCCCCGCGGCCGGCGTATCGGTTCCACCCGCCATCAGGGCATTGGCCCTGATGGCGCGGTGGCCGTAATCCGCGACGATGGATTTCACGAGCCCGCCAAGGCCCGCCTTGGCAGAGCCGTACGCACCCATCGCGGGCATGCCCACGCTCGATCCGACGAAAGTGCTGGTGAAAACCAGGCTGCCACCGCCATTGGCCAGCAGCGCAGGAACCTGCGCGCGTGTCGCCAGAAATGCAGCCGTCAGATTGACCGCCAGCGTCTGGCTCCAGTCATCGTCGGAAAGATCGGCCAGCGGCTTCATCGCCCCCACGATTCCTGCATTGTTGAACGCTCCGTCGAGCTGGCCGTAGCGTTCCAGTGCCACCTCCACGGCGCGGGCATGGCATTGCGCAGCGGTGACATCGCCGGGGCAGGACACTGCCGCGCCGCCCTGTTGGACAATCTCCGTCGCGACTTCTTCCAGCATGTCGGCGCGGCGCGCGACCAGCACCAGTCGCGCGCCTTGCGCTGCGAAGATCCGCGCGGCTGCCCGCCCAATGCCCGAGCTCGCGCCGGTGATGATGATCGATTTGTCGTGAAGCAATGCCATGCGATATCTCCGCCATTCCAGGGTGAGATCATCGCCTAATCGGGGGCAGGGACGGGCGCGTCCCGTTTCGTGCGGGCAAATGCGGTCAGGTGCAGTCGGCGCAATGCGCGTCGATATCTGTTTCCACCTGCACCGTAGCGTGGCCGATCCCGAACTTGTGTTCGAGATCCTGGCTGAGGCGGTGCAGGAACGCATCGCCCGGATGCCCACCCGGCATAACGAGATGGGCCGTCAGCGCCGTCTCCGTCGTGCTCATCGGCCAGATATGAAGATCGTGAATCGCCTCGACCCCCGGAAGCCCCGAAAGGTAACTGCGCACCTCCGCCTCGGCGATACCTTCGGGCACCGCGAGCAGGCTCATCTTCACACTGTCCTTCAGTAGCCCCCAAGTGCCCCAGCCAATCACGGCGACAATCGCCAGGCTCGTCAGCGGATCGATCCAGCTCGCCCCGGTCAGCAGGATCGCGACGCCTGCGATCACCACTCCCAGCGAGACGAGCGCATCGGCGGCCATGTGCAGGAAAGCGCCGCGGATGTTCAGATCGTCGTGCCGCCCGCGCATGAACAGCATCGCGGTCCCGGCGTTGATGAGAATGCCGATCCCCGCCACGACAATCATCGTCGTTCCGGCCACCGGCGCAGGTTCAGCGAAGCGGCGGATCGTTTCGAACAGGATCGCCCCGATCGCCACCAGCAACAGGCCGGCATTGCCCAGCGCGGCGAGGATGGTGGAACTCTTGAAGCCATAAGTGAAGCGGCCGGATGCCGGACGTTTCGCGGCCGTCGCCGCCGCCCAGGCGAGCAGCAGGCTCAGCACGTCGGAAAGGTTGTGGCCGGCATCGGCCACCAGCGCCATCGACCCGGAGAGGAAGCCGTAAGTCGCCTCTATCAGCACGAAGACGCTGTTGAGCACGACCCCAATGGCGAAAGCGCGCCCGAAATCCGCCGGGGCGTGATGATGGCCGCCCGTATGATCGTGTGCCGAATGGCCGTGCGAATGCGCCAACGCTTCCTCCCGATGTGCTGCCGATTACCTAGGATGCGCGCGGCGGGCTTTCAAGAAAGTGTATTTTTATCAGCAAGATACGGAATATCATCAATGCGGCGGGGGGCTGGCGCCTAATCGTAGACGCAGGCATCGAGCCCGTCGCGCCGCACAACGCCCATCCGCGCGGCTATCGTGTTGCCATAACGGCGGGTGAATCCGGTCGGATTGACGACCGAACGCTTCTTCGGCAGCGGCAGCGCCGCGGCTATCCGGGCCGCCTGGGTGCGGGTCAGCCGCGCGGCAGAGTGGTTGAAATAGCGCTGCGCCCCCGCTTCGGCGCCATAAGTGCCGATGCCGGTCTCCGCCACGTTGAGGTAGACTTCCATGATCCGCCGCTTGCCCCAGATCTGCTCGATCAGGAACGTGAACCACGCTTCGAAGCCCTTCCGGACATAGCCGCCGCCCTGCCATAGGAAGACGTTCTTTGCGGTCTGCTGGCTGATCGTCGACCCACCGCGAATCCGCCCGCCTTTCGCGTTGCGCTCGATCGCCTGCTCGATTGCTTCGCGATCGAAACCGTCATGGCTGCAGAACTTGCCATCTTCTGCCGCGATGACTGCGGTGACGAGATTGCGGTCGATATTCGCCAGCGGCTCCCAGTCCTTGGTGATGCCGTTGGGGTCCATCAGCATCGTCGCGGTCACCGGTGGGGGAACGAAGCGGAACATCACCACCAGCACGAGGCTGAGCCCCACGAACCACAGGACGATCTTGGCAAGAAACAGGAGGAGCCAGCGCATGACCCGATCGGATAGGGGCGCCGGCCGCCGCACGCAATCGCCTTACGCGCGCGCATGGAATGGATCTTGTCGGGGGCCCTGGTTCAACCGTGGGCTGTTCGCCGATTGCGAAACCTCAACGGTGCTTCGGAAAATGAACAAGGGCGCAGGGATATATTCCCCCGCGCCCTCGTCTCATGTCATTTCGGGCTTATGCGGCGCCGGGTAGCAGCCGTTCACCGGCAATGCGCTGCATCGCCTTTTGCAGCTTTTCGAACGCACGCACCTCGATCTGGCGAATACGCTCGCGGCTGACGTCGTAAACCTGGCTCAGTTCCTCCAGAGTTTGCGGATTTTCCGTCAGGCGACGTTCGGTGAGAATGTGCTTCTCCCGATCGTTGAGACCGTCCATCGCCTCCACCAGCATGTCGTGGCGCACGTCGGCCTCTTCGGCGTTGGCGACTGTCTCGTCCTGCAGCGGGCGATCATCGGTCAGCCAGTCCTGCCATTCGCCGGAGCCTTCCTCGCTGCCACGCATCGGCGAATTGAGCGAACCGTCGCCGCCCATCATCATCCGCCGGTTCATGTTGACGACTTCCTGCTCGGGAACGCCCAGGTCGGTCGCGATTTTCTTCACGTCGTCGGGGTGGAGATCGGAATCCTCGTAAGCGTCGAGGTTCTTCTTCATCCGCCGCAAGTTGAAGAACAGCTTCTTCTGGGCGGCGGTGGTGCCCATTTTCACCAGGCTCCACGACCGCAGGATGAACTCCTGAATCGAAGCCTTGATCCACCACATCGCATACGTCGCAAGGCGGAAGCCGCGATCGGCCTCGAACTTCTTGACGCCCTGCATCAGCCCGACGTTGCCTTCGGAAATGAGATCGCTGACCGGAAGGCCGTAGCCGCGATAACCCATCGCGATTTTGGCCACGAGCCGCAGGTGGCTGGTCACGAGCTGCGCCGCCGCCTCGGGATCGTCGTGTTCCTCGTAACGCTTGGCGAGCATGTATTCCTGCTCAGCCGTCAACACCGGGAACTTCTTGATTTCGGAAAGATAGCGGTTGAGGCTCTGCTCGCCGCCCAGCGCCGGAACGCTTAATGCTTTCTTGTTGTTCACTTTACCCTGACCTTTCTCGTGTCGACCTCGCCTGTGCAGGACCCCTTGTGGGCATCCATGGTGCGGGCCACGCATTCACATATAGGACGCAAAGGGCGCGGGTTGAACCGCATTTCATCGATTTCAACGAGTGGTTTCGTCGATGAGTTCCCGCATATCGGGGGGCAACTCGGCCCGGAAATCCACCCTTTCGCCGGTGACCGGATGCTCGAATCCGAGCGATGCGGCGTGAAGCGCCTGCCGCGCGAAGCCGAGATCCCTGAGAAGCGGGCGGAGAGCCGCAGGTGTGCGTCCATAGACAGGGTCCCCCAATAGGGGATGGCCGATTGACGAACAATGAACGCGCACCTGGTGCGTGCGCCCGGTTTCCAGCCGGCATTCGATGAGCGCACATGCCTCCAGAAGCTTCACCGTGCGGTAGTGCGTGACGGCATGTTTGCCGCGCTGCGAATCCGCGGGCAGCACGGCCATTTTCTTGCGGTTTGTATCGGAACGCCCGATTCGCCCTGTAACCGTCCCCGCCGGCGGGCGGGGATGACCGGCACAGACAGCGAGATAGGCGCGGGCAATCGAATGGTCGGCGAACTGGCGGGCCAGGCCTTCGTGCGCTGCATCGGTCTTGGCAACGACGAGCAGGCCCGAGGTGTCCTTGTCGATCCGGTGCACGATGCCAGGGCGGGCGACGCCGTTGATTCCCGACAGACGCCCACGGCAGTGGTGCAACAGGGCGTTGACCAGGGTGCCATCGCGGTTGCCGGCAGCCGGGTGAACGACCATCCCGGCAGGCTTGTTCACCACCACGAGTTGATCGTCCTCGAACACGATATCGAGCGGAATGTCCTGCGGCTCCGCCGTCATCGGGGCGGGCGGGGGCACGACGATCGAGAAAGCCGCCCCCGGCGCGGACCGGGCCGAGGCACTGCGCGCCGCAGTGCCATCCACCGTCACACGCCCCTCTCCGATCAATGTCTTGATCCGTTCGCGCGACAGGCCCGATGCCTTCGCCAGCGCCCGATCGAGCCGATCGCCGCCCTCTAGCGTGCCGGTGACACTTCCTCCGGTGAATTCGCTGCCAGCCATGCTAGAGCCATGCGTGATGATGGTGGAAGTCACAAGGGCCGTGCTCGCGCGCATTCTGGATGAAGCGGCACTGGCGCATCCGCACGAATGCTGCGGCATCCTGCTTGGCGATGCGCAGACAATCCGCGCGCTGAAACCCGCGACGAATATCCATTCCGCGCCCGATCGGCATTTCGAAATTGACCCGCAGGCGCTGGTCGATGCGCACCGGGCCGCGCGGGCTGGCGGACCGGCCGTCGTGGGGTACTATCACTCGCATCCGGTCGGCCAGGCCGTTCCTTCATCGGTCGATCGCGCTCTGGCCGCGCATGATGGCAGGATCTGGGCGATCGCGGCCGAAGGCGAGGTACGGTTCTGGCAGGACGACGAAGCGGGTTTCGAAGCGCTTTCCCTGCGAGTCATAGATCGGTAAGGCTGCCCGACGGGGCATTAACCACATTACGGGGCAGAGCTTTTCATCCCATGACCAATTCCGACGCCATCGACCTCGCCAACATGCTGTGTTCGCGGCTTTGCCACGATATGCTCAGCCCGGTCGGGGCGCTTTCCAACGGCCTGGAACTGCTGGCGGAGGAAACGGACCCCGAAATGCGCCAGCGTTGCTTCGAACTGCTGGAGCAGAGCGCGCGCATCAGCGCCGACAAGCTGAAATTCTTCCGCCTCGCCTATGGCGCAGCCGGAGGTTTCGGCGACGAGGTTGACGTGTCGGAGGCGAAGGCCGTGGTCGACGCGCTCGCTGGCGAGGCCCGTCGGGTCCAGATCGCCTGGGCGCTTTCCGAAGCGCGACTGCCCAAGCCGGCAGTGAAGGTTCTGCTCAATTTCGCGCATATGGGCATCGACGCGCTGGTACGCGGCGGCACGCTGGATATCGGCGCGGAAGTTCGCGAAGGGGCGAGCGAGATCGTGGTGCGCGCTGCCGGGCCGAAGGTTGCGTTCGACCAATCGATCGGTGCGGCGCTGGAAGGCAACCTGCCGCGAGAAAAGCTGTCGAGCCGTACCGCCGCCGCGCATATGCTCTATCTGCTGGCCGATCACGCCGGCGGCGGGTTGCAATACAAGCAGACCGGCGAGACGCTGTTGCTCGGCGCGGTCTTGCCCAACGGTTGATATGGACGAACTTGTCCATCACGAGCGGCTCTCGCCCAACTGGAACGAGCGGACACTGCCGATTTCGATGGTGGTCATCCACTATACCGAAATGGCAAGCGCACAGGCCGCGCTGGATCGGTTGTGCGACCCTGAGGTGGGGGTCAGCGCCCATTACCTGATTTCGGAAGCCGGCGACGTCACTCGCCTCGTGCCAGAAGAAAAGCGCGCCTGGCACGCCGGCGTTTCCTATTGGCGCGGCCACAAGGATGTGAATTCGGCCAGCGTCGGGATCGAACTCGATCATCCCGGTCATGGGCTGGGATATCGCGCATTTGCCGAAGCGCAGATCGCCGCGCTCGTTCCGCTGGTGGCGCGGATCGTCGATAGGTACGACGTCCCCCGCGCCAATGTGGTCGCCCATTCGGACGTGGCCCCGGCGCGCAAGATCGACCCGGGTGAACTGTTCCCGTGGGAACGCCTCGCCAGCTATGGTCTGTGTCTTCCGCGCCCTACCAAACTGGAAAGGGGCGATCCGTTCGACAACGATGCGTCGTTCTACCTGGCGCTCGAACGGTTCGGCTACGATGTCACGGATGGGCGCAAGGCGGTGGAGGCGTTTCAGCGCCGCTGGCGGCCCGAACGGATCGATGGAGAGGTCGACGGCCAGGTGCGGGCGATCCTGTTCCAGTTGCTCTTGGATCGCGACCGCGGACACGCTAGATAGGCGGGGCCAGGGGGCCGGGCAGCCGCGGGTGTGCGAACATCCGAGGAAAGTCCGGGCTCCACGAAACAGGGGTGGCGGGTAACGCCCGCCGGGCCGGTGCGAGCCGGTTCAGGGAAAGTGCCACAGAGAGAAAACCGCCGACGGCCCGGGAACGGGCCGGGCAAGGGTGAAAGGGTGCGGTAAGAGCGCACCGGGATGCCGGCAACGGTATCCGCTTGGCAAACCCCACCCGGAGCAAGGCCGAATAGGGGCGGCGCGTCCTCGCAAGGGGGCAGGGGTGTTTCGCCCCGACCGCCCGGGTTGGCTGCTCGAGCGGCGGAGCAATCCGTCGCCAAGATGAATGGCTGCCCTCGCGGGGCCGGTCTCTCCCAAGGAAACGAGGGCGGGATACCGCCCGCGAGACAGAACCCGGCTTACAGGCCCCCTGGCAATCTATCCCCGCCCGACGCTGATATACGTGAAGCCCGCTGCGCGCATATCGTCGGGCTTGTATATATTCCGCAGGTCGACCAGCACCGGCGCATTGGCGAGCGCCTTCACCCGGGCGAAGTCGAGCGCGCGGAAGGCGTCCCATTCGGTCACGATGGCCACCGCGTCGGCACCCTCTATGGCGTCATAGGCACTGGCGCACATGCGCACGTTCGGCATCAACGGGGCCGCCTGCTCCATCCCTTCGGGATCGTATCCCGCGACCTCGACCCCGGCATCGGCCAGCGCCTGGCCGATCGCGATTGCCGGGCTGTCGCGCATGTCGTCGGTGTTTGGTTTGAACGTCAGGCCCAGCAGCGCGACCTTCTTGCCGCGCGCAGCGTCCAGGCCGCCCAGCGCCTCGATCACTTTGCGGCCCATCGCGCGCTTGCGGCTGTCGTTGGTCTTCACCACTGCTTCGACAATGCGCACAGGGCTGTCGTAGTCTTCGGCCGTCTTGAGCAGCGCTAGCGTATCCTTCGGAAAGCACGAGCCACCGTATCCCGGCCCGGCATGGAGGAATTTGGACCCGATCCGGTTGTCCATGCCGATTCCGCGACTGATATCCTGCACGTTAGCGCCGACTTTCTCGCACAGATCGGCCATCTCATTGATGAAGGTGATCTTGGTGGCGAGGAACGCGTTGGCCGCATACTTGATCAGTTCGGCACTGCGCCGGCTGACGAACAGAATTGGCGATTCGTTCAGGAACAGGGGGCGATAGACTTCGCGCATCACTTCGCGCCCGAAATCGTCCTCTGCCCCGATGACGATGCGGTCGGGGCGTTTGAAATCGCCGATTGCGGCGCCCTCGCGCAGAAATTCAGGGTTCGAAACGACGGAGACGCGGTGCGCGCAGCCGGTTTCCGCGATGATCCGTTCCACCTCGTCTCCGGTGCCGACCGGTACGGTGGACTTGGTGACGACGACGGCATCGCCCGCAAGGTTCTCCCCCACTTCGCGCGCGACCGCATGAACGAAGGAAAGATCGGCATGCCCGTCGCCCCGGCGGCTGGGGGTGCCAACGGCGATGAAGATCGCCTGGGCGCCGGCAACACCTTCCGCCAGATCGGTGGTGAACGACAGGCGGCCTGCCGCCGTATTGTTTTCCACCAGCGCGGCCAGACCGGGTTCGTAGATCGGCATTACGCCATCGCGAAGACGGTCGATCTTCGACTGATCCTTGTCGATGCAAACGACTTCGTGCCCGAAGTCGGCGAAGCAGGCACCGGAAACGAGGCCGACATAGCCCGAGCCGACCATTGCGATTTTCATCGTATGCTCTCCATTTCAAATGCCGTCACATCGCCCGCATTTTCGGCCGCCTGGATATAGCGGCGTGATTGCCCTTCCAGCACCAGTGCCGTCAGTTTGCCGGTGCGATAGGCACCGGTGTCGATGCCTATGCGGTTGTTGCATTCCTCGATATCCGGGCAAATCGTGTGCCCGTGAACCACGACATGCGAATGACGGCCCGGATATTTCAGGAACTGGTCGCGAATCCACAGCATGTCGTGGCGCGACTGCTCCTCCAGCGGGACTTCCGGAAGGATCCCCGCATGGACAAACAGGTAGTCGCCCATAACGACGAACTCTTCCGCCGCGGACAGGAATTCCCGATCTTCTTTCGGTACCGCCTCCCGCATCAGGGCCTGCAGCTCCTCCAGCGTGCTGTCGTTGTAGCGCTTGCGCGGCACACCATAGCTAAGCAGCGTTTCGCGCCCGCCGTGTTTCAGGAAATGGCGCAGGAGCCGCCGGTCATCGAAGGATTCGAGGAACATTTCCTCGTGATTGCCGGCGAGGACGCGGGTCGGCCGGCGCGCCTGGAGTTCGCGTGCGCGGCGCACGACGCCGGCGCTGTCCGGCCCGCGATCGACGAGATCGCCCAGCAGAACGATCGTGGTTTCTATTGCGCCCGCCGCTTCGGCATCGCGTTCGATCGCAGCGATCAGTTCGTCGAACAGGTCCAGTCTGCCGTGAATGTCGCCGATGGCATAGACGCGCTGCCCCTCCGGCACGGCCGGTGCCGGGAGCCTGGGGCGGCTGCGGAAGATCTTGCGTAAAGGTTCGAACATCGGATTACTTCGGGACTTGACCCGCCGCCGATAGGGCAGCGGCCCGTGCGCGGCAACCGATGTCTGCGTGCGCCACGGCCACAGGACTGATGCATGAAATCAACAGTACCATGACTGAATCGTGATTGAGGAAATATTTCTTGTGCGGTGCAACACGATGCTGCACGATTGTTTCGTGTCTGCAAGAGTGTGCTCGGCAAAACGAAGCACCCGGCAGACCGGCAGGTGGGACGAAGCGCAACTGCAAACGCAAGGAAGTTTGTCATGCTCACGTCCATCCGCGGCCTTACGGTCGCAACATTTCTTTCATCCGCGGTCATGATCGCTGCCCCTGCTCAGGCGCAGGACGCAACCGATCCGCCGGCCGCTGTCGAGGTATCGGGCAATGTCGCGATCACCAGCGACTATCGATTCCGCGGCGTTTCGCTTTCCGGCGGTGACCTGGCCATTCAGGGCGGGATCGACCTCGCCCATGAAAGCGGCTTCTATATCGGCACCTGGGGCAGTTCCATCGACGATGGCGGGACCGATCTTCTCGGCGACGTCGAGCTCGACCTTTACGGCGGCTGGAGCGGGGAAGTCTCCGACGGGGTGACGCTCGACGTCGGGCTGCTCTACTACATGTACCCGACCGAAGGCCTGGGCGCCGATACCGATTATTTCGAGCCATATGCCTCGGTCGCGTTCACTCTCGGCCCGGCAGAGGCGACCGTCGGCGCCGCCTATGCTTTCGATCAGGATGCGCTGGGCGATAGCGACAACCTGTATGTTTACACCGATCTGGGTGTCGGCATTCCGAACACGCCGATCAGCCTCAGCGGGCATCTCGGTTACACCGACGGTGTGCTGGCACCGCCTGCGCTCGCCGGTTCTACCGATGACAGCGGGCTCGACTGGGCGATCGGGGCCAGCGCCACGGTTCTGGGCGGGCTGGAGTTCAGCCTGACTTACGTCGGCACCGAAGGGCCTTCGGTCGATGGCCTGACCGACGATGCCGTGGTGGCGACACTTGGAATGAGCTTCTGACGGGGGGGCGGGCCGCCCTTTCGGGGGTGGCCCGTATTCCGTTCTCGCGCGTTCGGCGTCAGTCGAGCGAGAAATCGACCGTGGTGACGACGCGAACCTTCTTGTACGGCGTGTCGGACACGCCCCAGCCGCCGGCTTCGCCGTCGCGGGCTTCGATCGAGAAATAGCCCTGGGCTGCCTGACGGATGGCCCCGACATCGGCGCCGCTGTCCTTCGCAAACTGTTCCGCAGCCGCGCGTGCATCTCGCGTGGCATCGGCCACCATTTCAGGCTTGATCGCGTCGAGTTCCGTGAAGGTATACGACACGGCGGATCCGTCTTCCAGCACGACCCCGCGCCGTACCAGTTCCACCTGGCGTCTAACGGCGGTCTGTGCCCGCTCGATATCTTCGGTCCGCAGCGATAGCCGCTGGCGCACCGTGTACCGGCCGACCCCTTCGTTGTCGGTATAGTAATTCACGTTCACGCCGGTGGGCTGCAATGCCTCTTCCGGGAATCCCACATCCTTGAAGAACGCCTCTATCGACGCGGTGTCGCGGTCGACGCCAGCCTGCGCGCTCGCCAGGTCGGTGGCCGTAGAGGAGTAGGAGATCGTCCATGTGGCAAGGTCGGCAATCACCTCCCGCTCCGCCAGCCCGCGAACAGTGACCGAGCGGTCGGCGTGCTTCGCGCGAACCAGCCCGTCGCCCAGCAGGAAGCCACCGACAATCATGCCCGCTGCAACGATGGCCGAACTCGCCAGCCACGCCCTTGTTCGCGGCTCGCGCCAGAATGCGGTGGTGGCGGATGATGAGGTCACGCTATTGTCGGTCATCGCAATCCTTCCCAGATGCGCGGGTGAGATTTGCTGCGAGTAAACTCTCAGCGATGAACCGTGCTTTAATATCGATGAATGGAGTTCAAACTTAAATGGTCAAGTTCCTGCACAGCATGATTCGCGTTTCCGATATCGACGAAACGCTGGCGTTCTTCCGGCTCATTGGTCTGGAAGAGGTGCGCCGGTTCGATCACGAGCAAGGACGGTTCACGCTCGTCTTCCTCGCCGCGCCCGGTGAAGAAGGCGTTGCCGAGGTCGAACTGACGTACAACTGGCCGGCGGAAGACGGCAGCGCGCCGGAGGAGTATGCCGGAGGGCGCAATTTCGGCCATCTCGCCTATCGCGTCGATAACATTTACGAGACCTGCCAGCGGCTGATGGACGCAGGGGTCACGATCAATCGCCCCCCGCGTGACGGGCATATGGCCTTCGTCCGCTCGCCCGACGGTATTTCGGTCGAGCTTCTGCAGGATGGCCACCTGCCCGCGCAGGAACCCTGGGCCAGCATGGAAAACACCGGGACCTGGTAAGCGGGCCCCCCGCCCAGGGCCTGGTCAGCTTTCCTTGGCCAGGCCCTGGGTGTCGCCGGGGTGCTTGGTCGTCATCCGCAGGATGGTGTAGCCCAGCACTGCCGAACAGGCGGAGCCGAGCAGGATGCCGATCTTCGCCTCGTCTATCAGCAGGCGATAGCCCGGGAATGCCAGCTCGCCGATGAAGAGCGACATGGTGAAGCCGATCCCGCAGAGGATCGAAACGCCCCAGATTTCGGCCCAGCTTGCCCCGTGCGGCCGCGGTGCGAAGTCGATCTTGTCGGCGGCGAATATCGCGGCGACGATCCCCACCTGCTTGCCCAGGAAAAGACCGGCGGCAATGGCCAGCGGCAGCGGCGCCAGAACGCCTTCCATTCCCAGGTCGGAAAGATCGACGCCGGCATTGGCGAAGCCGAACACGGGCACGATCAGATAGGCGCTCCACGGCGCCAGCCCGTGTTCCAGCTTTTCCAGCATCGTGTTGTCGTCTTTGCCGACCATCGGAATGGTCAGGGCGGCGACGACCCCGGCAATTGTCGCATGGACACCGGAATTGAGCACGAAGAACCACAGCGCGATGGCCAGGATCAGGAACGGCACGACCGTCTTCACCCGCATCCGGTTGAGCGCAAGCATGATGCCGACGATCACGATCGCACCGATCAGCCATGTCAGCTTGATCCCTGCGGTATAGGCAACAGCAATAATCAGGACCGCACCGATATCGTCGACGATTGCCACTGTGAGCAGGAACAGCCGCAGTGATGCGGGCACGCGATTGCCCAGCAGCCCCAACACACCCATTGCGAAGGCGATGTCGGTTGCAGCCGGAATTGCCCAGCCTTGCGCCAGTTCGGGCGCGGCACCCTGAACGAAAAACAGATAGACCCCGGCGGGAACGATCATTCCCGCGACAGCCGCCAGCACCGGCAGACGGCGCTGGTCGGCGGAGCTGAGCTGCCCTTCGATCCATTCGCGCTTCACCTCCAGCCCGACGACGAAGAAGAAGATCGCCATCAGGCCGTCGTTGACCCACAAATGGAGCGTGTTGAGCTTCGTCACCGGCGTGAAGCCGAGCGTGCCGTGGAACAGTTCGTGATATTCGTGCGAAAGCGTCGAATTGGCGAGCAGCATCGCTGCTGCAGCCACCAGGATCAGCAGGATCCCGGCGGATGCATCGCCGACGAACAGGGCACGGACCGGCGCAAACAGGGCACGGATAGGGGCTCGGATCGGTTCGGGTGTTTTTACCATCGGTGCGCTCCATTTCGGATTTCGACGCGCGTTGCAAGGGTGACCGCAGTTAGTTAGGTAAGTTGTCCGGGGGAGAAGCGGATGGGGCCCGGCGATTTCGTGCTGTTTCAATGGCTCGTGCTCCTGGAGCGCGAGCTACTTATTTTCGCCGGCGTCTTCTTTCTGGCGGGGGCGCTGGACGAATTCGCCGTCGATCTTGCCTGGATCTGGCTGCGTCTCACCGGAAGAGCCAGGACGCGCATACACGCACCGTGCGCAACGGGGGTGCCGGCACACCGCCGCCTGCCGGGAAGGGCGGCGGTATTCATTCCGGCCTGGCGGGAAGACGCCGTGATCGGCGCGACGGTCCGCCACATGCTCGACGTGTGGTCCGATCCCGATCTTCGGATCTATGTCGGGTGCTACCGGAACGATCCGGCCACGGTAGCGGCTGCAGCGGTCGCCGCCAGCGGACAGTCCAGAGTCAGGATCGTCATTCACGAATCCCGTGGGCCGACGACCAAGGCGGATTGCCTCAACCGGCTCTATCGCGCGCTGGAAGAGGACGAAGCGCGAAGCGGCGAGCGCGCGGCGATGGTGCTGCTCCATGATGCAGAGGACATGGCCGATCCGGCTGCGCTCGATCTGATGCGGGAAACGATGCACGATGCCGACCTGGTGCAACTGCCTGTCCTGCCGCTGCCCCAGCGCGAATCGCGCTGGGTCGGCAGCCATTATTGCGAAGAATTCGTGGAAGCTCATGGCAAGGCGCTGGTCGTCCGCGACGCACTGCGTGCCGGCATTCCGCTGGCAGGCGTCGGCTGCGCCATTTCCCGCGATGCGCTGACGCTGCTGGCGGCGCAGCGCCGTGCGACTGCCCCCTTCGCAGCCGAATCGCTGACCGAGGATTACGAAATCGGCCTGGGCGTTGCGGCGATGGGCGGGCGGACGCGCTTCGTTCGCCGGCGCACCAGCGACGGACGGCTGATCGCGACGCGGGCGTACTTCCCGCCGGTGCTGAGCCAGGCGGTTCGACAGAAAACGCGCTGGGTCTTCGGCATTGCATTTCAGGGCTGGGATCGACTGGGGTGGAAGGGGGCCCCGGCAGAAGTGTGGATGCGCCTGCGCGACCGGCGGGGCCCGTTCAATGCCCTCCTGCTGGCGATTGCCTATGGCGTACTCATCATGGCCGGGGCCGGATCGCTTGCCGAACTCCTCGGCTTCGGGGCACGCCCCCGGCTTTCGCCGCTGCTGAGCGCTCTGCTCTGGGCGAACTTCGCCTTCCTTGGATGGCGCTGCGCCTTCCGCTTCGGTTTCACGGCGCGCGAGTTTGGCGCGGCCGAAGGCGTGCGCGCCGTGCTGCGCCTGCCGCTAGCGAACATTGTTGCGATCATGGCCGCACGCCGCGCGCTGCTTGCCTATATCCGCAGCCTCGGCGGGGCAGTGCCCCGATGGGACAAGACCGAACATCGCCTGCATCCGGCCATCGCGACCGAGCGGGGGGCCGCGTGATCGCCGGAACGACCGGGCGCAGGGGCCAGCCGCTGATCATGCTGGCGCTGGTGCTGACCTGCTGGATCGGTGGGCGACTGCTGACCTGGGAATCGCCGTTCATTTTTCCTGTGGCGGCGTTCGAATCGCTTTCGTCGGCTTATCCATCCGAGCGAGAGCCGACGGATCGCTCGCCCGAACCTTTCGGCTCCGGGGCGCTCCCCTCCGCCTGGGCAGCTGCCCCGGTCCGGCTCGCGCCGATGACGGGCCCGGCCGATCCTGTCGCGCATTTGGACAATCGCCGCGCGGGAATGGATGCTGACGCACCGCGTCCCGTCCGCCGAACGAGCGGGGCGGTAATGGCAGGCCATCAGCTTTTGTGGCTTGCGGCAATGGGCGGCCTGCCGGTCCCCGGCGACGTTGCCCAGGCTCTGCATCGCGCGACCGTCCCCCAACCGCCATGGATGGGCTCGATCCCGGACTCGCCCGCAAATGGCGGCGCCGTGGCCAGTCGCTGGCGGTTCGATTCGTGGCTGCTGCTGCGGCCGGGCGGGACCGGGGTTGTGGGGGGAGGCACAGGATCGAGCAGTTACGGCGCGAGCCAGGCCGGTGCGGTCGTGCGCTATCGTCTCGATCCCGATAGCGGCCACCGCCCGGCGGCCTATCTGCGCGCCACGCAGGCCTTCGCAGTGGGGAACGAGCGCGAGCTGAGCGCCGGCCTTGCGGCCAGGCCAGTACCGTCCATCCCCGTCGCGGTGCATTCCGAGGTTCGTCTTACGCAAGCAGACGGGGGCGGGGGCAGCGTCCGACCGGCGGCGTTCGCGGTGACGGACCTGCCGCCGGTGAACCTCGGTAATCGCGTCGAGGCGCGCGGCTATGCCGCGGCCGGATACGTCGGCGGCGATTTCGCCACGACGTTCGTGGATGGGCAGGCGCGGGTCGACCGCGAGCTGGCGCGATTCGATCTGGGCACGGTTCATGCGGGCACGATTCATGCGGGCGCGGGCGCATGGGGCGGCGCGCAACAGGGCGCGGCGCGGCTGGACGTCGGGCCCGCTGCGCGGTTCGAGATCGCGATTGGGGAAACCTCGGCCCGTCTGGCGATCGATTATCGCGTGCGCGTCGCCGGGCAGAGCGCGCCGGGGTCGGGGATTGCCGTGACACTGGCGGCCGGTTTCTGATCGTTGCAGACCATCTGCCGAAAGGGGCGATGGCGGCTACGGCATTGCAGGTTGGATGCCCGGGGCTTAGGGCGATGGAATGGACGTCTATCTCCCCATTGCGAACCTCTCGGTCAACGGGTTGGTCATCATCGCACTGGGGGCGCTTACCGGTGTCCTTTCGGGCCTGTTCGGCGTCGGCGGCGGGTTTCTGACGACGCCGCTGCTGATCTTCTACGGCGTGCCGCCCACTGTGGCGGCGGCTTCGGCATCCACCCAGGTCACCGGTGCCAGCGTGTCCGGCGTGCTGGCGCATGGCCGCCGCGGCGGCGTGGATTACCGGATGGGTGCCGTGACCGTGGCCGGGGGCGTGATCGGTGCTGGTATCGGGGCACTGCTGTTCCGGTTTTTCCAGGCGATCGGCCAGATCGATACCGTGATCAGCATTCTTTACGTGGTCATGCTGGGCACGATCGGTTCGCTGATGGCGAAGGAGGCGTGGGAAGCGGTGCGGCCGGGCGAGGCGGGCGACAAGCGACCGGCGAAGCGCCGCCGTCACCACCGGCTGATCGCGGTCCTGCCGCTGCGCTGGCGCTTCTACGGGTCCGGCCTTTACGTTTCGCCCATTGCGCCGCTGCTGCTGGGTGTGGCGGTCGGCGCGCTGACGATGCTGATGGGCGTGGGCGGCGGCTTCATCCTCGTGCCCGCCATGCTCTACATCCTCGGCATGAGCGCCAATGTCGTGGTCGGCACATCGCTGTTCAACATCCTGTTCGTCACCATGGCGACGACGATGATGCATGCCTTGACGACGCATGCGGTGGATATCGTGCTGGTCGCGCTGCTCCTGCTCGGTTCTGTTACAGGTGCGCAGTTCGGCACCCAGATCGCCCAGAAGTTCAAGCCGGAATACCTGCGCCTTATCCTCGCCGCGATTGTCCTGCTGGTGGCGCTGCGGATGTTCTTCGGCCTCTTCGTCCAGCCGGATGAAATCTACACTGTGGTGCCGCTGTGAAGCGGGTCTTCCTGCTTTTCGCCCTGCTGATGCTGTCGGCGCAGCGCGATCCGATCCTGGTGCCCGAGGTGTCGCAGGACGATGTCCAGGTGCAGCAGGGGTTCACCGGGACGGAGCTGTTGCTGTTCGGCGCCATTCTGGACCCGACCGGCGCCCGGGCGGGGCAGGATTACGATATCGTCGTCGTGCTCAAGGGCCCGACGGAACCGATCACGATCCGCGAGAAGGCGCGCGTCGGCGGGATCTGGGTCAATGCCGACAGTTCCGCGTTCCATTCCGCCCCCTCGTTCTTCGCCATCGCCGCGTCGCGCCCGATAGACGACCTTGTCGATGAACGGACTGCGGTGATTTACGAACTCGGCCTGGATCACCTGCAGTTGTCGCCCAGCGGCACGATCGACCCCGAAGAACAGGCGCGCTTTACATCCGGCCTGGTGGATCTGCGCGAGCGCCAGGGGTTGTACAAGGAAGTGACCGACGGGGTGCAGATCAGCGAACAGGTCCTTTATCAGGCGCGCATTTCCCTGCCATCCAACGTGCAGACCGGCACATATACGGCGGAAACCTTCGCCATCACGCGCGGGCGTGTGATCGCTTCCGCCATTGCCGAGGTGGAGGTTCGCAAGGTTGGCTTCGAACGTTTCGTCGAGGTGTTCGCCCAGCGGCAATCGCTGCTGTACGGCCTGCTCGCGGTGTTCATGTCGGTCGGAACCGGCTGGATCGCGGGCCGTCTTTTTGCGATGATCTGATCCGCTGGCAACGGGCCGGTCGCCGCCCGTTGACGCGATCTTAACCCAAAAAGCGCTAGGCCCCGTGCGGGAAAGAGCGAAGGGACCGATCATTCCATGACCGATTTTGGCCACGGCAATCCCGTGCGGCAGCCGTCGCTCGCCGCAAGATCGGCGGACCCGGCGCACGACGCTCCCCCCCCTTCCGCAGCCGCGACGCCGCCCCCGGCGCAGAGCGCTGGACGAGCGAGCAGCGACAATGCCTCCATCCCGATCGGCGTGGTCGTGGACGTTGCCGGTTCGGGATCGCAGATCGCGCTCGATACCGCGCGGCTCAACGAATGCATGGCCGATGCCGATCCCTCGATCGCGCTGGCCGGCCAGGTCGGCAGCCAGATCAAGATCCGGGTCGGAAACGCCTGGCTGCTCGCCAGCGTCCGCAACCAGCGGCAGGATCGCCGGGCGGGCGGCGGCATCATTGCCGACGTCGATTTCCTGGGCGAAGGCACCGAGGAGAAGCTGACCGGGCGCGTGCGCGGGTTCCGCCGCGGCGTCACCCGCTATCCGGTTCCCGGTGCAAAGATCTATCCGGCCGACACCACCGATCTCAGGCATATCTATGCCAGCGACGGCCGCACCAGCATCCCGATCGGGACGGTCTATCCGACCCGTGACATTCGCGCGGGTCTCTATGTCGATGCGCTGCTGGGCAAGCATTTCGCGCTGCTCGGTTCGACCGGCACCGGCAAATCGACCGCAGCCGCGCTGATCCTCCACCGGATTTGCGAGGCCGCGCCCGAAGGCCACGTGGTGATGATCGATCCGCACGGCGAATATGCCACGGCCTTTCAGCACAGCGGGCTGATCCTCGACGTTTCCAACCTGCAGCTCCCCTATTGGCTGATGAACTTCGAGGAGCATTGCGAGGCCCTCCTCACCTCCAGCGGGAACGAGCGGCAGGTGGACATGGACATCCTGGCCAAGTGCCTGCTGAAATCCCGGTCGAAAAACCGGATGGCGGAAACGATGGGCAAGATCACCGTCGATTCGCCAATCCCCTATCTGCTGTCCGACCTCGCGAACGAGCTGCAGAACGAAATGGGCCGGCTGGACAAGGCAACGTCTTCCGCCCCCTACATGCGGATCAAGACCAAGCTGGAGGAGTTGCGCGCCGATCCGCGCTATCAGTTCATGTTCTCCGGAATGCTGGTGGGCGATACGATGGCCGAATTTATCGGCAAGATCTTCCGCATGCCGGGGCAGGGCAGGCCGATTTCGATCATCGACGTGTCGGGCGTGCCGTCGGACATTACCGCCACCGTGGTCGCGGTCCTGAGCCGGCTGGTGTTCGATTTCGCGATCTGGGGGCGCGAGGAACAGACGCGACCGATCCTGTTCGTGTGCGAAGAAGCGCACCGATACGTCCCGAACGAGGCGAACGCCGATGGGTCTTCGGTCGGCGACATCCTGGGCCGCATCGCCAAGGAAGGCCGCAAATACGGCATCAGCCTGGGCCTGATCACCCAGCGCCCGTCCGACCTGGCCGAAGGCGTGCTGTCGCAATGCGGCACGATCATTTCGATGCGGCTCAACAACGAACGCGACCAGGCTTTCGTCAAGGCCGCGATGCCCGAGGGCGCGCGCGGTTTCCTCGATTCGATCCCCGCGCTGCGCAACCGCGAATGCATCATCTGCGGCGAAGGCGTGGCGATCCCCATGCGCGTCAACTTCGATGCGCTGGAGGAAGAGAAACGCCCCGCCTCCGCCGATCCCAGCTTCGTAGAGCTGTGGAACAAGGCAGGCGGTGAGGAAGAGGCGGTGCTGCGCGTCGTGCGCCGCTGGCGCTCGCAGGGGCGCTGACTGTCTGGCACGATCACGTCCCCCGCGTATCGCCGTAGAGGTGGATATGCAGCCGGTCGCTCATCCGGAAACCGTGTTCCAGGCATAGCGGGGCGAGCCATTCCTCACGCGCGCGCAGGGTTGCGCTGTCGGTCCCTTCGGGCATCAGGAACACGTGCCCGGGACGGAAGCGGTATCGCGCCTTCAGCGCCAGCACCTCGTCCACATCGCCCGGCGCGGCGATCACGAACTTGAACCACGCGCGCGGATCGGCGGCATAGGCGTCCAGCCGTTCGGGCAGCAGCGCCAGATCGGCCGGATTGCCGCTGTGCGCCAGCTTGGGGCTGACGTTGTACTGATCGATCCGCACGTCGAGCCGGGGCGGCGCGGCGACGGTGCCGTTGGTTTCCACCTCAACCGCCATGTCGGGCAGGTGTTCGAGCAGCGTCGCCAGCGCACCCGCCTGCAACAACGGTTCGCCCCCGGTGATGACGAGCCGGTTCTGGCCGAGCGCGGCGATCCGGCGGGCGACGTCCTCCTCCCCCATCACGATCTGGTTCGTCTTGCGGTCGAACGTCTCGCCCGAACGATGCGGACGCTCGTCGCCGGCGAAGTGCCAGGTATAGGCGGTGTCGCACCACTGGCAGGCAAGGTTGCAGCGCGACAGGCGCAGGAAGGCGACCGGCATCCCCGCGCTGGGCCCTTCGCCCTGCAGCGAGGCGAAGATCTCCGGCTCCCCCGGCGACTGGGTGGCAAGGGTCAGCGGCATCGTCCGGGCCGATGATATGTTGAGACATGGACCGCATGGACCACTGTCCTGGGGCAAAAAAATCCACCCTGCGCGCGCCCGGCAAAACCGGCGGCGGGGAAGGGGTCGGGGCGAGTCATGCCCACCCCATTGCACAATCCGCCGATGTAGGAAAATCCTGGTTGCCCGGCACGGAGGAAGCCGCTGGGGTGAGGTCGGCGCCACGAGCGCCGTCACCCTGAACGTGTTTCAGGGTCCATTCCTCCTCCGGCACCGACGGTACACGGAGGCGCGATGGATGCTGAAACGAGTTCAGCATGACGGTGGATTGGGCGGCGCGCGTTTGGGCGTGGCCGCCTAGCCCAGCCGTTCGAGTGCTGCCTTCAGCCGCTCCGCTTCGGCTGCGTTGTGGGCGTGGTCGGCGCGGGCTTTTTCGACCGCTTCGGGCTTGGCGCGTTCGACGAAGTTGGCGTTGTTCAGGCGGCCTTCGAGCGCCTTCACTTCCTTCTCCGCCGCGGCCAGCGCCTTGGTGAGGCGCGCCTTTTCCGCGGCGATGTCGATCAGCCCTTCCAGCGGGATCACCAGTGCATCGCGACCGGCGCCGACCTGCAGCGCGGCGCCGTCGGGGGCGGGCCGGGTGTGGACCGCGGAAAGGCGCGCCACGCGTTCCAGCGCGGCGGCATTGCCCGACAGGACCTTGCCCGCCACGTCCGACGGTTCGGGCAGCCAGGCTTCCAGCTTCGCGCCCGGCGCAATGCCCACTTCGTTCTTCGCCCCGCGCAAGTTGCGCGTCAGGTCGATCAGCCATTCGACTTCCGCCTTGGCCGCGGCATCGGGCTGCGCGGCGGGCGCGGGCCATTTGGCGACGATCAGTTCGTAAGCGCGCGGCTGGTCGGCGGGCGCAAGCTCGTGCCACAGCTCCTCGGTAATGAAGGGCATGAAGGGGTGGAGCATGACGAGGATCTGGTCGAGCGCCCAGCCGGCCACGGCGCGCGTTTCCTCGTCCACCTGGCCCTTGATCAGTTCCAGATACCAGTCGCAGAACGTGTCCCACACGAAGTGATAGATCGCATTGGCCGCCGCGTCGAAGCGCAGATCGGCCATTGCCTTGTCGAGCAGGGCCAGCGTTTCGACGACTTCGCCGATGATCCAGCGGTTGACCGCATGGCTCGCGGGCGGTGCGACGATCGTGCGGCTGCCGCCGATGCCGTTGGCCTGGCAGAAGCGGGCCGCGTTCCACAGCTTGGTGGCGAAGTTGCGATACCCCTCCACCCGGCTTTCATCCATCTTGATGTCGCGGCCCTGGCTTTCCATCGCCGCCATGAAGAAGCGCAGGGCATCGGCGCCGTACTGGTCGATCAGGCCGAGGGGATCGACCGTGTTCCCCTTGGATTTCGACATCTTCGACCCGTCCGCCGCACGCACGAGGCCGTGGAGATAGAGCCGCTTCCATGGCGCTTCGCCCAGGAAATGCATCCCCTGCATGGCCATCCGCGCATCCCAGAAGAACAGGATGTCGAAGCCGGAAATCAGCAGATCGTTCGGATAGTGCTTGGCGAGCAGCGAACGTTCCTCCCCCGCGGGGGGAGGGGAACCGCCGGAGGCGGTGGAGGGGGATGGTGCTGCGTCTGCTGCGCCCCCTCCGTCAGCGCTGCGCGCTGCCACCTCCCCCAGAGGGGGAGGATTTTCGTCGTCGGGCCAGCCGAGCGTGGCGAAGGGCCACAGGGCGGAGGAGAACCAGGTGTCGAGGACGTCGGGATCGCGCCAAATTGTGACTCCTCGATTCTCGATTGCTTTGCCGGAGCCGTAATCCGCTATCGCAATCTGATCGGGCCTCACGCCATAGATATCGGCGAACGTCAGAACTGCGGCTTCCTCGTTCTCCGCTACGACCACTTCGCCGCCAACCTCAGTTGCGCCACCGAGATTTACTGCGGTGGGCATGAGAGCAGGAAAAGTGCCCAAACCAGAAGTTTCAACAGTCTCCTTTTTCGGCCCATACCAAGCCGGGATCCGGTGGCCCCACCAGAGCTGGCGGCTGACGCACCAGGGCTGGATGTTTTCCATCCAGTTGAAGAAGGTCTTTTCCCAGCTTTTCGGGACGATCTCGATCGCGCCCGAACGCACCGCCTCGATCGGGGCCTGGGCCAGCTTTTCCGCATCGACATACCACTGGTCGGTCAGCCAGGGTTCGATCACCACGCCGCCACGGTCGCCGAAGGGGGTGGCGATCACGCGCGGTTCGGCGTCGTGTTCGACCGGGTTGCCTTCCTTGTCCTTCGCGACATGGGGGATCAGGCAGCCGAGTTCCTTCAGGCGGCGGACCACCAGTTCGCGCGCGCCATCCTCTCCATCCTTGCGGAAGCGGTGGAGGCCCAGAAATTCGTCGGGCACGAGGCCGTCCGCCGTCTGGCACACGTTGCCTTCGGCATCGAGCATGTTGAGCATGTCCGCAGGCGCAATCCCGGCGCGCTTGCCGACTTCGAAATCGTTGAAATCGTGGCCCGGTGTGATCTTCACCGCGCCGCTGCCCAGTTCGGGATCGGCGTGCTCGTCCGCCACCACCGGTACGCGGCGGCCGGTGATCGGCAGGATCACGTGCTTGCCGACCACGCCCTTGTAGCGTTCATCGTCGGGGTGGACGGCCACGGCCATGTCGGCCAGCATGGTTTCGGGGCGCGTGGTCGCAACCTCGATATAGTCCTGCCCGTTATCGAGCGTGACCCCGTCGGCCAGCGGATAGCGGAAGTGCCAGAAATGGCCCTTCACATCCTGCGTTTCGACTTCCAGATCGCTGATCGCGGTCTTCAGCTTCGGGTCCCAGTTCACCAGCCGCTTGTCGCGGTAGATCAGGCCTTGCTCGTGCAGGTCGACGAAGACTTTCGTCACCGCGCGGCTGAATTCGGGGTTCATGGTGAACTGTTCGCGGCTCCAGTCCATCGAACAGCCCAGGCGGCGCAGCTGGCGCGTGATCGTGCCGCCGCTTTCTTCCTTCCATTCCCAGACCTTCTTCACGAAGTCTTCGCGCGAATAATTGGTCCGCTTGTCCTGCTGCGCCTCCAGCTGGCGTTCGACCACCATCTGCGTGGCGATGCCGGCATGGTCGGTGCCCACGACCCACAGCGCGTCCTTGCCCCGCAGCCGCTCGTAGCGCACGACGATGTCCTGCAGCGTATTGTCCAGCGCGTGGCCGATATGCAGGCTGCCGGTGACGTTGGGCGGCGGGTTGACGATCGTGAACGGCTGCGCGTCGGGCCGCTCGGGCCGGAACAGGCCGCCCGTTTCCCAGTGCGCGTACCAGCGCGCTTCGATTTCGGCGGGGTCGAATGTCTTGGGAAGCTCTGTGCTCATAGGGCTGGGCCTTTGCCAGCGGGTGCGGTGCAGCGCAACATGTCACGAATGTGCGCTTGTAGTGGCGCGCGTTTGCCCGCATAGGTTCCGGCGATGCAGGAAGGGGCGCTCTTCGAGGTCGAGGATACGGGCGGCAACGGTGTCCGCCTCGTTCTTTCAGGCCCCTACCTCGTTTCCACGATCGGGGCGGTGGATCAGGACCTGCGCGATATCGACGGCGATCTGGACACGATCGACCTATCGAACGTCACCGAAATCGATACCGTCGGCGCCTGGATCGCCAGCAGCCTGGCCGCGCGCCACGATGCCGAAATCACCGGCGCCAGCGAACGCGCGCAACGCCTGCTGAACGCGGTCGGGCAGATCGGCGACGGGGCCGATATCCGGCCCGAACGTCTCCCCATATACCTGCGAGTGCCTGAAGAGGTTGGCGGAATCGTGCGCGAGTTCGGGCGCGGGTTCGTCGGCATCGTCGGCTTCCTGGGCCAGATCCTGGTCGCGGGCGCGGGGCTGATCCGCCACCCTTCGCGCTTTCGCGGGCGCGCGCTGGTGCGGCAGATGGAACTGGTCGGCGTGTCCTCCCTGCCGATCATCGGGCTGATGAGCTTCCTGATCGGGATCGTCATCGCGCAGCAGGGGGCCGTGCAGCTGGCGCAGTTCGGGGCCGAGACGCTGACGATCAACCTCGTCGGCCGGATCACCCTGCGCGAACTGGGCGTGCTGATGACCGCGATCATGGTCGCGGGCCGTTCGGGCAGTGCCTTCGCCGCGCAGCTCGGCACGATGAAGCTGACCGAGGAAGTCGACGCCATGCGCACCATCGGGATCTCTCCGATGGAGGCGCTGGTGATCCCGCGCATCCTCGCCGCCGTGTTGATGATGCCGCTGCTCGGCTTCTTCGCATCGTGCATTGCGATCGTGGGCGGGGCGGTGATCGGCGACGTCATGCTGGGCATTCCGTTCCTCACCTTCCTCAATCGGATACAGGAGGTCGTACCGCTCTACGATCTCTACGTCGGGCTGGCCAAGGCGCCGGTCTTCGGGCTGATCGTGGCGCTGACCGGCTGCTATCAGGGGCTGCAGGTTCAGGGCAATTCGGAACAGGTCGGGATGAAAACGACCAAGGCCGTGGTCCAGGCGATCTTCATGGTCATCGTGCTCGATGCCTTCTTCGCGGTGTTCTTCACCGAGATCGGATGGGGATGACCGAGGACGACAGCGAACTCGAAGCCAGGGGGCTGGGCCGGTATGAACGGTTCCGCGGCGATCACCCGATCGTGGTGGAAGGGCTGGTCAATCGTTTCGGCGATCAGGCCGTGCACGAAGACCTGTCGCTGACCGTCAATCGCGGCGAAATCCTGGGCGTGGTCGGCGGATCGGGCACCGGCAAATCGGTTCTGATGCGGTCCATCATCGGCTTGCAGACGCCCAGCGCGGGCGAGATCGAGGTGTTCGGACGGTCGATCACCGATGCCGAGCCGGACGAAAACCTCGGCCTGCGCAACCGCTGGGGCGTGCTGTTCCAGGGCGGTGCGCTGTTTTCGACCCTGACCGTGGGCGAAAACGTGGAGGTGCCGCTCAAGCAGTTCTATCCCGATATCAAACCGCAACTGCTGCACGAAATCGCGCGCTACAAGGTCGTGATGTCGGGCCTGCCGGAAGAGGCGGCGAGCAAGTACCCGTCGGAGCTGTCGGGCGGAATGCGCAAGCGGGCCGGCCTCGCACGTGCGCTGGCGCTGGACCCGGAGCTGCTGTTTCTGGACGAGCCGACCGCGGGGCTCGACCCGATCGGCGCGGCCAAGTTCGATCGGCTGACCCGCGAATTGCAGCAGACCCTGGGCCTTACGGTGTTTCTGATCACGCACGATCTCGATACGCTGTACGAAATCTGCGACCGCGTGGCGGTGCTGGCCGATCGCCGGGTGATCGCGGTGGGCACGATCCCCGAACTGCTCGAAACCGATCACGAATGGATCGACGAATACTTCAACGGCCCGCGCGGACGCGCCGCTCGCGAAAGCAAGGCGCGCCGAAACGATGGACAATCCCCCGGGTGACGGGGCATAGGGGCCTGAGGTAATTTATTTCCATGGAAACACGCGCAAATCATGTCTGGGTGGGGGTCGTAACGCTGGCTTTGCTGGCTGGCGCGGCCCTGTTCTTCATCTGGCTTGCCCGGCTGGGGCAGGGCGCGCAGGACGAATACGACATCTTCTTCAAGCAGTCGGTGGCGGGCCTCGCCAATGGGTCGCAGGTGTCGTTCGCCGGGGTTCCGGTGGGACAGGTCAGCCAGATCGCGCTGTGGGAAACCGATCCGCAATTCGTGCGCGTGCGTGTGAGGGTGAGGGAAGAGGTGCCGATCCGGGTCGGCACGACGGCGACGGTCCAGGGCTCCTTCACCGGCGTTTCGACCATCCTGCTCGATGGCGCGCGGCGCGATGCGCCGGCGCTCAGCTGTGCCGATGGCCCCGGCAACACCGCCTGCCCCGAAGGCGTGCCGGTAATCCCGACCAAGCCCGGCGGACTGGGCGAATTGCTGGCCAATGCGCCGCTGCTGCTGGAACGGCTGGCCACGCTGACCGAACGGCTGACGATGCTGCTGTCCGATGAAAATCAGGGCGAGATCGCGGGCATTCTGCGCAATACCAACCGTATGACGGCCGATCTCGCGCAAACCGCCCCGCAGGTGGAACGCACGATGGCCGAACTGCAGGTGACCCTGCGCGAATCGAGCGAGGCGCTGGACGCGTTCGAGAAAGTCATGGGGTCGACCGACCGGCTGCTGAATCAGGAAGGGCAGTCGCTCGCCGGGCAATTGCGCTCCACCCTGACCGCGGCCGAGGCAGCGGCCAATGCCCTGACCGAAACGATGGAACAGACGCAGCCGGCCACGCGCCAGCTCAGCGAAAGCACACTGCCCGCGGCAGAGGCGGCGCTGCAGGATCTGCGCGCGACCAGCAAGGCGCTGCGTAATGTGACCGAAAAGATCGAAACGCAGGGCGCGGGCTCGTTGATCGGCGGGCAGCAGTTGCCCGATTACGAACCATGATCGCCACCGGATTACAGGGGAAGGCAATGCGCGCGACAGTCAGGACTTTTCCGGCGCTTGCGGCACTTGCCGCGCTGGCCGGTTGCGTCAGTTTCGGCAGCGAGCCGCCCGAAAGCCTGCTGACGCTGACCCCGACGGCAGAGGCGCCGGCGGGATCGGGTGCTGCGGGCCATGCCGCCGGTTCGCTGGCAATCCTGGTTCCCGACGCGCCTGCACGGCTGGATGTCGTGCGCGTGCCGGTACAGGTGAGCGATGCCAGCCTCGCCTATCTGAAAGATGCGGTGTGGGTGGATAAGCCCGCGCGGCTGTTCCGCACCCTGCTGGCTGAAACGATCCGCACCCGCACCGCGCGGGTGGTGATCGATTCGGATGATCCGGCGCTGACCCCGAAAACCCAGTTGCGCGGGGTCCTGCGCGATTTCGGATACGATGCGTCGACTTCTTCCGTGATCGTGCGCTTCGATGCGATCCGCGACACCAGCGATCAGGGAATCGAAACCCGCCGTTTCGAAAGCATTATCCCCGGCATTGCCCCCGAAGCCGCCGAAGTCGGCCCCGCACTCAACCGTGCAGCCAACGACGTCGCCGGCCAGGTCGCGGACTGGGTGGGCTAGGCGACAATCGGCGTCGAGTTCCGGTCAGGAAACGTCTGAGCGCCCAACGAGTGTCGTGAACGTGCTTGCTGTCAGGAACCGGGCGCGGCGTTGGTCGCGGCGGGTGGCGGCTTCTTCATCGTGGCCCCACAGCTCGGCCTGCCAGTCCTCTTCCAGGTTCGCGGCGTTCCACAGCGCCCCGGCATCCGCATCGTCCTGCAGCGCGGCCAGCGCAATGCAGAGCGATGCGGCGAGCGAGGCCATTGCCTGCACCCCGGCGAGCGTGAAATCATCGGTGCGTTCCAGCCGGGCGCGCAAGGCGGCAAGCGTGGCCGGTGGCTGCGCGCGGTGAATGACTCCACTGATGCGATCCAGCCGCACCCCTTCGCGCGCCTCCAGCGCGGTCACCAGCGGTTCCCACACTTCATGCTGGCGGCGATAGAGCGGTTCGTCGGGATCGGCGCGATAGCATAGCGTATCGGTTTCCCCGAACGCCAGGATTCCGGCAATCGCGGCTGCGCGATCCGGGGCGATCACGTCGATCGCATAGTCGGCAAGGTCGCGCAGAACGAAATCGGCCGGGTCGATCGTTTCCCCCTGCCGTTCCCATTCTGCGGCCAGAGCATCGGCCAGGGCCTGGATTGGTACGATCTGCGGCGCGCCCAGTGCCGTCTTGATCGCGCGCCCATCCAGCGCGACTCGCCAGCCGCCCGCGTGAGGTTCGACCGAAACTTCGCGATAAAATCGCTTCATTCCTTGGGCGTCCGCCAGCGCCGGGCCATGAATACGGGCACCACGAACACCTCGATCAGCCCGACCGCGACCAGGACATAGCCGACGCCTTCGGCCAGATCGATGGCGCCGCGCACGGCCAGAATGCCCAGCAGGATGAATGCGATACCGGTGAAACGGACCGCGACGATCGCGAAATGGCGGCCCATTGCAGGATCGTTCGGGGCAGGATCGGTCATGGCAGCAGGTCCCCCAGTTCGGCGGGGCTGAAGGCGACATCGACGGCCCCCGCCTCGCGCAGTTCGTCTTCGGTGTGATAGCCCCAGGCCACGCCAATCGCGCGTACGCCCGCGGCGCGCGCCATTTCCATGTCGAACGTGGTGTCCCCGATCATCACGGCGTCGCCGGCCAGCGCGCCGGCTTCGAACAGGGCCGCTTCCAGCATCGCCGGATGGGGTTTGGACGGGTGGCGGTCGGCGGTCTGGAGCGTGACGAAGCGCTCGGTCAGGCCGTGTGCCGCGAGGCAGCTGGTCAGCCCGCGGTCGGATTTGCCGGTGGCGACGCCCAGCGTCCAACCGCGCGCGGCGAGACCGGTGATCGTTTCGGCGATACCTTCAAACAGCGGCTCTTCCAGCGAACCTTCCAGCCGGCAGGTGCGGAAGGCTTCCTTGTAAGCTTCCACCGCGTGGCGCTGGAGGTGTTCCTCGGCATCGGGGGCCAGCAGGCGAACGGCCTGGGGCAGGCTGAGGCCCACGATCCGGCGAACGTCATGCCGGTCGGGTGCGGGCAGGCCGGTGCTGGCGAAAGCCTTCTCCATCGAATCGCAGATCGGCGCCTGCCCGTCGACGAGCGTGCCGTCGCAATCGAACACTGCCAGGCGAACGGTCATTTGCGTTTGCCTTTCGGTCCACCCGGTCCTTTCGCCTTCGCGGGCGTTGCTGCGCCGCGTTGCCGCCGTTCGCCGCGCCGCCCCTTGCGGTATTGCTTGGCGTGCTGGCGCGCGGCCTGCTTCTTTTCCGCGCGCGAGCGTTCCGGTGGGGATTCGCGCAGCGGCTCCGCCGTGCTCAGGGTCAGGTCGAACCCGAGCTGTTCCATGCTGGCGGCGAAATGTTCGGGCAAGTCGGCGGTCACGTCCAGCTTGCCGCCGGGTTTCCCACCGCTGGCGGGCTGGTCGATGATCAGGCGGCGCGCGTGCAGGTGCATCTTGCGGCTGACGCTGCCGGTCAGGAACGCTTCCTGCCCGCCATACTTGCCGTCGCCCACGATGGGATGGCCGATCGCGGCCATGTGCACGCGCAACTGGTGGGTGCGGCCGGTCAGCGGTTCCAGCTCCACCCAGGCCGCCTTCTTGCCCGCCTTGTCGACCACGCGATAGCGGGTGACGGCGCGCTGGCCGCCTTCTTCGTCGACATGCATCTTCTCGCCGCCGGTGCCCGGCTGTTTGGCCAGCGCGGCTTCGATCGTCCCCTCGGCGACATCGGGAACGCCGACCACCAGGGCCCAGTAAACCTTCTTCGCGCTGCGACCCGCGAAACGCTTGGAATAGGCAGACGCGCTGCCGGGGGTGCGTGCGATCAGCAGAACGCCGCTGGTGTCCTTGTCCAGCCGGTGGACCAGGCGCGGGCGGGGCGTTTCTTCATCGGGTGCGAAGGCATCCAGCAGGCCATCGACATGGTGGTGCGTCTTGCTGCCGCCCTGCGTCGCGAGGCCGGGTGGCTTGTTGAGCACGATCGCCGATTTGGTTTCGGTGATCACCATCGCATGCGCTTCCGCGACCTCCGCCGGGGTCAGTGCGCGTTTTTCCCGCGGCTTGCGATGCGGGGCCTCGCCACCCGGGGGTACGCGGACGGTCTGCCCGGCGGCCAGGCGATCTTCGGGCCGGGCGCGGCCGCCATCGATCCGGATCTGCCCGGTGCGCGCCCATTTGGAAATCGTGGCAAAGCCGATCTGGGGCAGGTGCCGTTTGAACCATCGGTCAAGCCGGATGCCCTCGTCGTCGGGTTCGACGGTGAACTGGCGGACCCTGTGCTGGTCGGGACCGGTCGGCGCGCTCATGCCGCGATCCGCATGGCGATGAGGCCGATATAGAGCGCGGTCAGCCCTGCAAGCACGGAGATCAGGGCATAGCTGGCGGCGAGCCAGGGCTGTCCCCGCTCGACCAGCAGCATCAGTTCCAGGCTGAAGGCGGAAAAGGTGGTGAAGCCGCCGAGCAGGCCGACCCCGGCGAGCAGGCGCCACTGTTCGCCCGCCGCGCCCCCGTGGCGCGCCAGCCATCCGGCGAGCAGCCCCATGGCGCAGCCGCCGATCACATTGACCGCCAGTGTCGCCCAGGGGAAGGCGGTGACCGCCTGCGGGCCGAGCAGGTGGGTCAGCAACCGCCCGGTCTGGTAACGCAGGATCGCCCCTGCGCCGCCCCCGGCGAAGACATAGAGGCTGGCCGCGATCGGTGAAACGCTTGTCATGCGCCGCCCTTAGACGGCATTGCGCGGTTCGTCATCCCACCCGTGCACCTTCGCTGCGGCGCGGTGGGGAAGGCGGGAATATGCGCCATGTCGCGTGGCGGCTTGCCAATTCGCCGCGATTTGCCTATGTGCGCGCTGGTTCGAGCCGGTCCGGAACGGATTCGGCGCGTTTTTCGTTTGATTCGTAAGGGCGCATCCCCCCGCGCTGTGCGGGCTCTGCGCCATTGCTGTGAGGTGTTTGAATTCATGCAGATCATCGTTCGCGATAACAATGTCGACCAGGCCCTGCGCGCGCTCAAGAAGAAGCTGCAGCGTGAAGGCGTGTATCGCGAAATGAAGCTGCGCCGCCACTATGAAAAGCCCAGCGAAAAGCGGGCGCGCGAAAAGGCCGCCGCCGTGCGCCGCGCGCGCAAGCTGGAACGCAAGCGGGCCGAACGTGACGGCGCCAAGTAAGGCACCCGGCATCGCCCCCGCATCGGCGGCGGCGATGCTTCACGCTTGAACCCACAGCAGCGTTAAGCCTACAGGGCGCGGGAAGCGATTCCCGCGCCCTTTTGCATTTCAGGAACCTTGCATGACCGAAGTAACCCGCGTGCCGATCCAGCCCATTGCCAAGGGCAGCCTGACCCGGTTGTGGCTGGGCATTATCGTCGCGATCCTGATCGCGGGCGGACTGGCCTGGGCCGCCGTACCGCAAGGCGTGTCGGTCGAGGTGATCGAGGCAGGCGAAGGCGCGAACCCGGCGGCGGACGACGTCGTGCTGGTCAATTACACCGGCAAGCTGGCCGATGGCACCGTGTTCGACGAAGGGCAGGCCACGCCGCTGCCGCTGGAAGGGATGATCGAAGGTTTCCGCGAAGGCGCGGTCAAGATGCAGAAGGGCGGCAAGTATCTGATCGAGATCCCGGCGGACAAGGCCTATGGCGACGAGGAGAAGGTCAATCCGATGACCGGCGAAGTCGCCATCCCCGCCGGCAGCGATCTGGTGTTCGAGATCGAACTGCTCGATTTCATGCCGTTCGAACAGTTCCAGCAGCAGATGCAGGCGATGCAGCAGATGATGGAAGCGCAGCAACAGGGCGGAGCCGGCGGCGCGCCCCAGCCGGGCCAGTAACCGCCGCGCTTTCGTTCGCGACGCCAGTGCCAGCTTGCCAGTGCCAGCTTGAACGCCGCCCGGCGCGCTGCTAGCGCCAGGGCATTCGCAATCCTTTCCAGACGAAGGGCAAATCCGCATGTCCGTCGACCAGACCACCGTGGCGAAAATCGCCTCGCTGGCCCGCATCAAGATGAGTGACGAGGAACTCGCGCGCATGGCGCCCGAACTGTCGCAGATTCTCGACTGGGTCGAACAGCTTGGCGAAGTCGATACTTCGCAGGTCGAACCGATGACCGCCGTCATCCCCAACACCCTGCGCCTGCGCGCCGACGAGATCGATCCCGATCCGCTGACCGGCGGCAATCGGCGCGACGATGTTCTGGCCAATGCCCCTGCGGCGGAACACGGTTTCTTCGGCGTACCGAAGGTGATCGAGTAGAAATGTCGGCATTGTCACTCGATCATCCTGAATACCGCCGCAGCCGCGACCGTTTCAGGCTCCAGCAGCAAGGCCTCACCGCGATCAAAGTTCAGGACCACGCACTATGACCGACCTGACCGAACTGGGCGTTAAGGCGATCCGAGACGGGGTTGCCGCCGGCGAGTTCACCGCCCGCGAAGTGGCCGATGCCTTCAACGGCGCGGTTGCCGGTGCGCAGGCGCTCAACGCCTTCATCGTCGCCACGCCCGACAAGGCGGTCGAGGCCGCCGAACGGGTCGATGCCGACCGCGCCGCGGGCCGCGACCTGGGGCCGATGGCCGGCGTCCCGATCGGGATGAAGGACCTGTTCGCCACCGACGGCGTGCAGACGACCGCGGCGAGCCATATCCTCGAAGGTTTCGTCCCCCGTTACGAAAGCACGGTGTCGCAGAACCTGTGGAATGCCGGCGCGGGGATGCTGGGCAAGCTCAACCTCGACCAGTTCGCCATGGGCTCTTCCAACGAAACGAGCCATTTCGGCAATGTAATCAACCCCTGGCGGCGCCAGGATGGGGGCAACACCGATCTCGCGCCCGGCGGTTCTTCCGGCGGTTCCTCTGCCGCCGTTGCCGCGCGCATCGCCGCGGCGGCGACCGGCACCGACACCGGCGGATCGATCCGCCAGCCGGCCGCCTTCACCGGGATCTGCGGGATCAAGCCGACTTATGGCCGGTGCAGCCGCTGGGGCGTGGTCGCCTTCGCCTCCAGCCTCGACCAGGCCGGGCCGATGGCGCGCGACGTTGGCGATTGCGCGATCATGCTGGGCGCAATGGCCGGCTTCGATCCGAAGGATTCGACCAGCCTCGACCTGCCGGTGCCCGAATGGGAAGCCGGCCTGTCGGACGACTTGCGCGGCAAGAAAGTCGGCATTCCGCGCGAATACCGGATGGACGGGACCGACCCGGAAATCCTCGAAAGCTGGGAACGCGGCAAGCAATGGCTGCGCGATGCGGGGGCGGAGATCGTCGATATCTCCCTGCCGCACACCAAATATGCGCTGCCCGCTTATTACATCATTGCCCCGGCCGAAGCCTCCAGCAACCTCGCCCGGTATGACGGCGTGCGTTACGGGCTGCGCGATCTGCCGGTCGATGCGGCGGGCAAGAGCGCGGGGCTGCAGGACATGTACGCCGCGACCCGTGCCGAAGGGTTCGGGGACGAGGTGAAGCGCCGCATCCTGATCGGCACTTACGTGCTTTCCGCCGGGTTCTACGATGCCTATTACAACCAGGCGCAGAAGATCCGCACGCTGATCGCGCGCGATTTCGAACGGGCCTGGACCGAATGCGATGTGATCCTGGCCCCGACGACGCCCACCGCCAGTTTCCCGCTGGGCGACAAGGCCGACGATCCGCTGGCGATGTACCTGAACGATGTCTTCGCCGTGCCCGCCAGCCTGGCCGGCCTGCCGGCGATGAGCGTGCCCGCCATGCTCAACCGCGATGGCCTGCCGCTGGGCCTGCAGCTCGTCGGCAAGCCGTTCGATGAACAGGGCGTGCTCAACGCCGGTCTCGCGATCGAACGGCGCGCGGGCTTCGACGCCCGGCCGGAGCGCTGGTGGTGACGATGGACCTGACGACCCCGGGCGAATGGATTGCATGGGGCGGCGTGGTGGTGCCCCTGATCGCGCTTGCCTGGTCGGCGGTGACATATGCGCTGGCCAAGCGGCGCGAGGTTCGCCACCATCAGTATCAGCGGTTCTTCCAGATCATGGATCACCTGGGCAGCGCGGACAGTTCCATCGCATCCAAGATGGCGGCAGCTTACGAGCTGCGGAAGTACCCTGAATATGCCGAAGTCATTATCAACGTGTGCGAAAAGGCGGAAGTCGAAGGCCCCGCCACGCAGATGTTGAAAGAGGAAATGGCGGCGACCGCCGCCCACATGCGCGGAATCACATGATGAGCACTTATCGCATCCAGGGCGCAACCGGCGAGTGGGAGGTCGTGATCGGCCTGGAAGTTCACGCGCAGGTCACGTCCAACGCCAAGCTCTTTTCCGGCTCCTCCACCGCTTTCGGGGCGGAGCCGAACACGCAGGTCAGCCTGATCGATGCGGCAATGCCGGGAATGCTGCCGGTGCCGAACCGCGAATGCATCCGCCAGGCGGTGCGCACCGGCATGGCGATCGAGGCGCAGATCAACGCGTGGAGCCGGTTCGACCGCAAGAACTACTTCTACGCCGACCTGCCGCAGGGATATCAGATTTCGCAGCTCTATCATCCGCTTGTCGGCGAAGGTTCGCTGACGATCGAGGCGGACGAGAAGGCCGGCATTCCCGAAGACAAGGTTATCGGGATTGAGCGTATCCATGTCGAACAGGACGCGGGCAAGCTGATGCACGATCAGCATCCGACGATGTCCTACGTCGATCTCAACCGCTGCGGCGTGGCGCTGATGGAAATCGTCAGCCGCCCGGACATGCGCAGCCCGGCGGAAGCGGGCGCCTATGTCCGCAAGCTGCGCACGATCCTGCGCTATGTCGGGTCGTGCGACGGGAACATGGAAGAAGGATCGATGCGCGCGGACGTGAACGTCAGCGTGCGCAAACCGGGCGAGGAATTCGGCACCCGCACCGAAACCAAGAACGTCAACTCGGTCCGCTTCGTCATGCAGACGATCGAGCACGAGGCGCGCCGTCAGGTCGATCTGATCGAGGATGGCGGCACGGTGGTGCAGGAAACGCGGCTGTTCGATCCCGGCACCGGCACGACCCGGTCGATGCGCAGCAAGGAAGACGCGCACGATTACCGGTATTTCCCCGATCCCGATCTGCTGCCACTGGAACTGGAGCAGGCCTTCCTCGACGAATGCCGCGCCAGCTTGCCCGAGCTGCCCGATGCCAAGCGCCGCCGCTATGTCGAAACGCTGGGGCTGAGCGAATATAACGCGCGCGAGCTGACGGCCGAGGTGGAAACCTTCGCCCGCTTCGAAACGCTTCTGGCCGCAACCGCGAAGGGTATCGGCAAGAGCGAGAGCGAGGTCGCGACCCAGGTGGCCAACTGGTCGCTTTCGGTCGCGCCGGGGGTTATCAACGCCCTGGGCGACGAAGCGAACCCGGCGCACGCCACGGCCGAAGCGCAGGCGGCGATCCTCGACATGCAGGCCCGCGGCGAGATTTCGGGCGGCCAGGCGAAGGAAATCTTCGAAATCGTCCTCAAGACCGGCCGCGAGCCGGGCGAGATCGCGGAGAGCGAGGGCCTGAAGCAGGTCAGCGATACCGGCGCGATCGAGGCGGCGATCGACAAAATCCTCGCCAACAACACCGACAAGGTGGAGGAATACCGCGGCGGCAAGGACAAGCTCTTCGGCTTCTTCGTCGGCCAGACGATGAAGGCCATGCAGGGCAAGGCCAACCCGGCGGTGGTCAACCAGCTGTTGAAGGCGAAGCTGGGGTAGGGGTGACTGTGCTCCCTTTTAAGGAGGCTATCGCCCCCCAAGATTGAAATTAGACAGAACGCGATACGTTATTTCTTCGTTATTTGCGTCAATAACTTCAATTTTGGCACCCTTGTAAGCAATGATTTTTGATTGAGACAGATCGTATTCTGCTTCGTTTGTAAAAGCCGAACGGGCCATGTTGCCTGAGAATTCGCGATAGCTTGCCCGTATTTTGTCGCTCACACGCCCACTATAAATAAGTGTCTGCTGGAAATCGTTGGGCGAAACAAAAGGGCGTTCGGTAAATTGATAGCTATATTCAGTATCGCAAATTGGCTGGGACAAGCCGTACATATTTGGAACTATGGCACAAGTTTCTTGCTTCGATGTGTCAAATCGGAGACCGCGAGGATAAATAAGCTGCCCGAAAAGCCCTCCTTTTAACGATACCTGCCCAATCTCCGGATCATTGGTTCGCGTCTCGAAAGAAGTAAACACAAAGTCTCCATCTTGCCCAGTCTGAGGGTAAAAGCCTCTACTTAAGATAAAGCCCTTGATGTTATTCTCTTCCGGAAGATAAACACCTCTTGTGGTTGTTGCGGTGCCTTGCGCCAGCATCTGTTCTCCGAGAGTGACAGTCTGCACCTCGTATAGCGCAGGAAAGCTGATTTGTTCGCGCTGTGGGACGTAGTTGTTTTTGACAGTCGCACAACCAATCAGGCCAAAACTCAGTAGCGCGCAAGCGAGTGCTTTTTTCATGATCCCCCCTATGAATCAATGCAGTTCGTTACGATACTTTACAAGAATATGATCGCAATTGAAAAATTGCACAGGTTGATCGTAGAATGGCCGATGTCATTGAATTTAGCGCACAATATTCGTGATAAATTTGCGATATAGGACCGAGTAATTGGCAATTTGTGTGTTGCGCTCAAAAGAAAAAGGGCCGCCGGATCGCTCCGGCGGCCCTTCGCGTGTTGTGGTGATCGCGCGGATCAGCCGGCGCGCTGGCCGGTCATCGGCATGGCGCCGAAAGCGCCGGCGTTGACGGTGCCGGTCAGCTGGTCGCCTTCGACCGTTGCGGTGCCGTCCAGCGTCATCGGCATCGGCACGGTCATGTCCATCTTCCAGGTCAGCGTGTTGCCGTCGATCTTGCCGTCTTTCACGTCCATCGAGCCGAGCGTGCCGGCGTTCTGGCCGGTGAAGGTCGTGCCGTCGTCGCTCGGGACTACGGTGAACGTGCTCTTCTGTTCCCCCATCGGGGTCTTGGTTATGCAGTCGTAAGTGCCGCCAACAGACATTGTCATCTCCTCGGTTGAAGTTCGGCCTAGCAATCGCCTCTGCTTACATCAATGTCAACAAGCTCATTCGCCCGATGTGGTTTCGGAGCGCCGGACTTCGACCGGCAGGCCGATCCCTTCGAGCTGCGGTTCGACCACCGATGCATCGCCCACGATCACGAACACGAGATCGTCGCCCAGCAGCGCCTTGCGCGCTTCGGCATCGAGCTGGGGCGCGGTCAGCGCCGAATACTTCGCGGCCAGCGTTTCGTAGTAGTCGTCGGGCCGGTCGTAGGTAACGATGTTCACCATTCCGCCCAGCACGTCGCCCGAGGTTTCGAACCGCCCGGGCAATTCGCGCACGTTGCCGTTGATCAGGCGCGTCAGCTCTTCCGTGGTTACGCCCTTGTCATCGGTATAGGCGGCCAGGTCCTTGCGCAGTTCGACGATCGAATCCGCCGTGCGGTCGGCCTGGACCGGGGCGTAGATCAGGAAACTGGACCGGTCGAGCGGCTGCTGCACCAGGCTGCGCACGCCGTAGGACCACCCCTTCGTCTCGCGCAGATTCATGTTGATCCGGCTGAGGAAGCTGCCGCCGAACACTTCGTTCGCGGCGTTCAGCACGGTCAGGTCGTCGGTCCCCTTCTGCTCCAGCACGCGCCCGGCCATGATCACCGACTGCGGCGAATTGGGCCGGTCGACCAGGATCACGCGCGATTGCTGCTGCGGGATCGGCGCGTCGAAGTTCTTTTGCGGTGCCGGTTCGGCGGGTGCCTGCCAGTCGCCGAAGCTGGCCTCCAGCATCCGCGTGACTTCGCCCAGCGACGATTCGCCGACCACGAAAACCCGCGCCATGTCGGGGCGCAGCCACGTGCGGTGGAAATCGCGAATCTCGTCGATCGTCACCGATTCGACGACTTCGGCGCTGCCCGTACCGGACGGCGGAATGCCGTAGGGATGGCGTTCGCCGAACAGGATTGGCGCCAGCGCGCGCTGGGCGATGGCGCTGGGATTGTTCAGCTCGTTTTCGATCCGGGTCAGCTGCTGGGCGCGCACACGCTCCAGCTCGTTTGCGTCGAACGCCGGCTGGCGGACGTATTCGGCCATCAGTTCCAGCGATGGCGCAAGATTGGGCGCCAGTGCGTTGAGCCCCACCGATGTCGTGTCGGCATCCGCCGCGGCATAGAGCGAGGCGCCCAGCCGTTCCTTCGCAATCGCAAGCGCGGTCGAATTGAGCCGGGTCGTCCCTTCGTCCATCAACGACAGCATCAGCGACTGGATGCCCAGCCTGTCTTTCGGATCGGCCGAATACCCGGCGTCGAAATCGACCCGCACGCTGACGGTCGGCACTGCATCGCGCCGCGCGAAGAACACTTCCATCCCGTTCGACAGGGTGGCCCGTTCGATATCGGGGAAGTCGAGCGGCTTCAGCTCGCCCACTTCGGGCAATTGCGAACGGTCGGCTTCCGCCGCCTGCGAGGGTGCCTGAACGGCGAACGGGCCGGAATAGAAGGCGGGACCGGCCAGGCCGCTGTCGCCCCCGGCATCGGCGCCGGTGAAGAAGCCGCCGCGATTCTCGCCGCCTTCCTTCCGGTCGCCGGGTTCCACCGTCAGCGCGAAGACCGGCCGCGAAAGCCACTTGGCAGTCACATCGCGGACGCGTTCGGGCGTCATCGCGGCTGCGGATTCGAGCACTTTCTTATATTCCGCCGGATTGCCGGAATAGAGCAGGCCCTGCGCCAGCGTCGGCGCCTTGCCGCCAAAGCCGCCGACCTGCTCCAGCCCGCGGATCTGGCCGGCGGCATAAGTCGTCGTCGCTCGCTGCAATTCATCGGCGCTGGGCCCTTCGGCCACAAAGCGCGCGATTTCGGCATCCAGCGCGGCGGCCAGTTTGTCCTGGTCGACGCCGGGCCTGGCATCGGCATAGACGATAAACTGGCCCGCCTGGGCGAAGATCTGCGCGCTCGCGACGACCCGCACGGCAAGCTGCTGTTCGCGCACCAGCGCATTGTCGAGCCGCGAACTGGCCAGCCCGCCCAGCACGGTCGCGCCCATCGACAGCGGCAGATATTCGGGATTGTCGAGGCCGGGCACCGCCCACATGCGATAGATGCGCGGGCTGGCGACGCGATCGTAGATCGTCTTCGCCTTGGGTTCCGCCAGGGTCGGGACCGGCGCGCTGACGGGTTCGATCGCGGGCCCGGCGGGGATCGCGCCGAACCACTTGGTCACTTTTTCGCGCGCGGTCGCGGTATCGATGTCGCCGGCCAGCACCAGAACGGCGTTGTTGGGGCCGTAGTGATCGCGGAACCAGTTCTTCACGTCGTCCAGCGTCGCACCCGACAGGTCATCCATCGAACCGATGGTCGAATGGTGGTAAGGGTGGCCGGAGGGGTAGAGGTTTTCGAGCTGTTCGTATTCGACCAGGCCGTAAGGCTGGTTGTCGCCCTGCCGCTTCTCGTTCTGGACCACGCCGATCTGGTTATCGAGCTTCTCCTGCGTCACCGCGCCCAGGAGATAGCCCATGCGGTCGCTTTCCAGCATCAGCGCGCGGTCGAGTGCGCCGGTGGGCACGGTTTCGAAATAGTTCGTGCGGTCGAACCAGGTCGTGCCGTTGAAATCGGTCGCGCCCACTTGCTGCAGCGGTTCGAAGAAGTCGCCCGGCGCATTCTCGCTGCCGTTGAACATCAGGTGTTCGAACAGGTGGGCGAAGCCGGTCTTGCCCTCGGGTTCGTGCTTCGACCCGACGCCGTACCAGACCGACACGCCAACCACCGGCGCCTTGCGATCTTCGTGCACCAGCACGGTCAGCCCGTTGGCGAGCTGGAACTGGTCGTAGGGGATCGAAACGCTTTCGATCAGGTCGGCTACCGGGGCCGGTTCGCCGGTTACAGCGGCTGCGGCCGCTGCCGGATCGGTCGCGGGATCGGCGGTGCTGCGCGCTTGCGCCGCGGTGCCCACTGCAAAGGCGAGCGCGGCAAGACTGACGGTGGCGAGTTTGAGTTTCATGATGTCCCCCGGAATTGATTCGCAATTATCGCCGCGATCCTAAGGGCAAGCCTGCAATTCGACACGCTTTTTTCGGCAAACTGCATGGTTCGGGGGACCGGGGGCATCACTGGGATGAAACCGGCGGATCGGCGCGGGCAGGGGGCAAATACCCTCGGGATAACTCGCCGCCGGCCCTTCCTGCGCGCGGATTCGGCCCGCTACCCCGCCTGCTGTGAAAGCGAAGATCACCATAGGGCACGATGCCAGCGGGACGCCCGTCGAATTCGACGTGGAGGAACTGCTGGCCACGCGCCTGCTCGTCCAGGGCAATTCGGGCAGCGGCAAATCGCACCTGCTGCGCCGCGTTCTGGAAGAAAGCGCCCAGATGGTGCAGCAGGTGGTGATCGACCCGGAGGGGGACTTCGTCTCGCTGGCCGAACCGTTCGGCCATGTCGTGATCGACGGTGCGGCCTATTCCCCGGCGGAGATCGAGGCGCTCGCCCGCCGCATTCGCGCGCACCGGGCTTCGGTCGTCCTCGCGCTGGAGGGGCTGGAGGTCGAACAGCAGATCCGCTGCGCCGCGCAGTTCCTGACCGCGCTGTTCGATGCCCCGCGCGAACACTGGTACCCGGCGCTGGTGGTGGTGGACGAAGCGCAGATGTTCGCCCCCTCGGTCGCGGGTGAAATGGCCGAAGATACCCGGCGCATGACGCTGGGCGCGATGACCAATCTGATGTGTCGCGGGCGCAAGCGCGGCCTGGCCGGGATTGTCGCGACCCAGCGGCTGGCCAAACTGGCCAAGAATGTCGCGGCCGAAGCGTCCAATTTCCTCATGGGGCGCACGTTCCTCGATATCGACATGGTCCGCGCGGCGGACCTGTTGGGGATGGAGCGGCGCCAGGCGGAACGGATTCGCGAACTGGAACGCGGCCATTTCCTCGCCCTCGGCCCCGCAATCAGCCGCCGCCCGCTGGCGGTGAAGATCGGCCCGGTCAAATCGGGCAGCGCCGCGCGCAAGGACGGGCTGATGCCATTGCCCGATGCCGCACCGGAAGAGATGGAGACGCTCCTCCTCGGCGATCTCGCGAACGAGGCGGCAAGGCCTGTTCCGCCGCCCCCGCCCCCGCCACCGGCCCCCGCGCCGGAGCAACTGGTGGAGGCGATCGAAACGGCCGATGGGCGCGATCCGGGTCAGACCGATCCTGTCTCCGCCAAAAGCGGGGCCGATCGCCCGAAAGGCGGCGGTCAGGAGGAGGTGGAGGCCGTGATCGCGGCGATGGCGCGCGAAGACGGGGCGACGTTCCAGTCGGCTTCCGCCCTCTATCAGGGGTTCTTGCTGCGCTGTCGCAAGCAGCGACTGGTCGGCCCGCTGCCCGATATGACGGCGTTCCGCCGCAGTTTTGCCATTGCCAGCGCCGGGCTCGACCGGCTGGCCGCGGATGTGCAGCCCCGCATCCTTGCCTTGGCGGATAGCGTGCCGGACGACGTGCTTGCCCCATATCTGGCAATCGCCGCAGCGGCGGCGGAAGGGCTGGCCGCGCCCGACGATGACGAGCTGGCCCGCGTTTACGGCTCCAGCTCTCCGGGGCGCATCCGCCGGCTGCTCGAACATATGGAACGGCTGGGCCTCGTCGTCGTGCGGCAGGATTTCGGCGGCGGCCGCACGCTGCTGGTCCCCGGCATCGAAAGCGTCGTCAGCGACTGAGCGGCACCCGCGCGACCGGGCGAGCCGAACCGGGTAGGGCGCGCCAATCTTGCAAAAAGTTGCCGTTTCCTCTCGCCTCGCCGGGCGATGGTCCTATATCTGGGTAACACACCTCGCCCCGTTCGCTCGGGATGGGCTTGTGTTGCAAACTGGCAACACCATATCGAGCCGGTACTCAGGATAAGGGATCACCGATGAATCTCGAAAAATTCACCGATCGCGCCAAGGGTTTTCTCCAGTCGGCGCAGACCATTGCAATCCGCATGAACCATCAGCGGATCAGCCCCGAACACCTGCTCAAGGCCCTGCTGGAGGATAACCAGGGCATGGCTTGGCAGTTGATCGAACGGGCCGGCGGCAATCCGCGGCTGGCGGTGGACGAGGTTGACGCCGCACTGGGCAAAGTGCCCGCCGTATCCGGGTCGGGCGCGCAGCAGACGCCGGGGCTGGACAATAACGCGGTTCGCCTGCTCGACCAGGCGGAAAAGCTGGCGGAAAAGGCCGGCGACAGCTTCGTGCCGGTGCAGCGAATCCTCCAAGCGCTGGCGCTTTCTGCCGACAGTGCGGCGGGCCGCGCGCTCAAGGCAGCCAATGTCGATGCCAAGGGGCTGGAGGCCGCGATCCAGGACGTGACCGGCGGGCGTACCGCCGACAGTTCGGGCGCGGAAGAAAGCTACGACGCGATGAAGAAATATGCCCGCGACCTGACCCAGGCCGCGCGTGACGGCAAGCTCGACCCCGTGATCGGGCGCGACGAGGAAATCCGCCGCACGGTGCAGATCCTCGCCCGGCGGACCAAGAACAATCCCGCGCTGATCGGCGAACCCGGCACCGGCAAGACCGCGATCGCCGAAGGGCTGGCGCTGCGCATCGCGAACGGCGACGTGCCGGATAGCCTGAAAGGGCGCACGCTGATGTCGCTCGACATGGGCGCGCTGATCGCCGGGGCGAAGTATCGCGGCGAGTTCGAGGAACGGCTGAAGGCCGTGCTCGACGAAGTGAAGGGCGCAGACGGGCAGATCATCCTGTTCATTGACGAGATGCACACGCTGATCGGCGCCGGCGCGTCGGAAGGGTCGATGGATGCTTCCAACCTGCTCAAGCCCGCGCTCAGCCGGGGCGAGCTGCACTGCATCGGCGCCACCACGCTCGACGAGTATCAGAAATATGTCGAGAAGGACCCGGCCCTGCAGCGGCGGTTCCAGTCGGTCTATATCGACGAACCGACGGTGGAGGACACGATCTCCATCCTGCGCGGGATCAAGGACAAGTACGAGCTGCATCACGGCGTGCGCATCACCGACGGCGCGATCGTCGCCGCCGCGCAGCTTTCCAACCGCTATATTCAGAACCGTTTCCTGCCCGACAAGGCGATCGACCTGATGGACGAGGCCGCGAGCCGCATCCGCATGGAAGTGGAAAGCAAGCCGGAAGAGATCGAGGTGCTCGACCGCCGGATCATCCAGCTCAAGATCGAGGAGCAGGCGCTGGGCAAGGAAAGCGACCAGGCGTCGAAGGATCGCCTGGCCGCGCTGCGCGAGGAACTGGCCAATCTCGAACAGCAGTCGGGCGAACTGACCGCGCGCTGGCAGAACGAGCGGGACAAGATCCACGCCGAAAGCCGGCTGAAGGAAGATCTCGACCAGGCGCGGATCGAACTGGAACAGGCGCAGCGCGCAGGCGACCTCGCGAAGGCGGGCGAGCTATCCTACGGCCGCATTCCCGAGCTGGAGAAGAAGCTGGCGGAAGCGCAGGGTCACACCGAAAATGCGCTCCTGCGCGAAGAAGTGACGGACGAGGATATCGCGTCGATCGTCAGCCGCTGGACCGGGGTGCCGATCGAAAAGATGCTGGAAGGGGAGCGGGAAAAGCTGCTCCAGATGGAATCGATCCTCGGCAAGCGGGTGATCGGGCAGGAACAGGCGGTGCAGGCCGTGTCCAAGGCCGTGCGCCGCGCGCGCGCCGGCTTGCAAGACCCGAACCGGCCGCTCGGCAGCTTCCTGTTCCTCGGCCCCACGGGCGTCGGCAAGACGGAACTGACCAAGGCGCTCGCCGGCTTCCTGTTCGACGACGACGATGCTCTCGTACGCATCGATATGAGCGAATTTATGGAAAAACACGCCGTCGCCCGCCTCATCGGCGCCCCCCCGGGCTATGTCGGGTACGAAGAAGGCGGCGTGCTGACCGAAGCCGTGCGGCGACGCCCCTATCAGGTCGTCCTGTTCGACGAGGTGGAGAAAGCGCACAGCGATGTGTTCAACGTGCTGCTCCAGGTCCTCGACGACGGCCGGCTGACCGATGGGCAGGGCAGGGTGGTCGATTTCTCGAATACGCTGATCATCCTGACCAGCAACCTCGGCAGCCAGTTCCTGACCCAGATCGAGGACGGCGAAGGGGTGGAAAGCGTCGAAAACCAGGTGATGGACGTCGTGCGCGGACATTTCCGGCCCGAGTTCCTCAACCGCCTGGACGAGATTATCCTGTTCCACCGCCTGGCGGCCGAACACATGGCGCCGATCGTCGATATCCAGGTCGCGCGGGTGCAGAAACTGCTGGCCGACCGCAAGATCACGCTCGACCTGACCGACGCCGCCCGCCGCTGGCTGGGCCGCGTGGGATACGATCCCGTCTACGGCGCCCGCCCCCTCAAACGCGCGGTCCAGCGCTATCTGCAGGACCCGCTGGCGGAAAAACTCCTGGCCGGCGAAGTGCCCGACGGCAGCACGGTCAAGGTCGACGAAGGGGATGGGGAGCTGTCGATGGTTGTGGTGTGAGCCACCCCTTGCTTTCATGAGATATGTAGCCGGCAAAATGCTTGCTTCTCACCGTCGCAAAAATGCCACAACCTCCTTGCAATCATGCCGCTTGCGTGGCGTTCCATTTCAATTCAAAGGAAAGTTTGCAATTGAATGAATCATTGTGTGCCGTGGTTCTAGCGGGGCGCACAGAGCATGTTTTCCACAATGCATGAGGGGGCTGTCATGCGCTTACTTGAAATCCGTTCAGCTTTTTCCGCGATCGCGGTTGCACTTTGCGTTGGTGCCAGTGGCACCGCCATTGCTCAGGATGATACTGAAGAACAGGTTGGTGCCACACCGGGGGAGGTCAGCCCTGATAGTGGTGAGGTAACTATTGTTGTGACCGGTTCGCGTGTCCGTCGCGATACGTTCAACGCGGCTTCGCCGATTGATGTCTTCACCAAGGAGGATGCGGTTCTCGGTGGTGTTGAATCCGCAACCGATCTTCTTCAGAGCAACACTGTCACGTCTGGCTCGGGCCAGATCAATGATACTTTTGTCGGTTATGTTTCGGACAATGGTCCGGGCGCAGCCACGATCGGTCTTCGTGGCTTCGGTGCATCGCGCACTTTGACTCTGCTCAATGGACGCCGTGTTGCGCCCGCCGGTGCCGGCCCGCAGCTGATTGCGGCTGACCTGAATGTTCTTCCGTTGGGCGTCGTGCAACGGATCGAGGTCCTGCGTGAGGGCGCTTCGGCAGTTTACGGCTCTGATGCTGTTGCAGGCGTCGTCAACATCGTCACCGAAACGGACTATGATGGTGTGACTCTTGATTTTTACACCAATCAACCGATTGAGCATGGGGGTGGCGGTCGCACCTATCGTGCCTCCGTTACAGCAGGCAAAACTTTCGATCGAGGGCACATCACGGGTTCGTTGGAATATCGTGAGCGTACTGGCATGCGGTTCGATGCGCGCAGCGACTTTACCTGTCCGCAGGATGGCTTTGTCGATGCGACGACGGGCGAACCTGTTGGTCAGCTCATTCCAGGCACGAACGAACTGCGTTGTCACCCCTTCCAGGCCGCTGGCAATGGCACTGCGCAATATTATATGCTCGGTATCGATTATTTTTCTGGCCAGGTTGGCCGCTTCACTTACAACCAAAATGACCCTGCCAATGCGGATCCGAATACAGGGTTCTCAGTGGATGATTACGATCTCCGTCCGACTCATTCAAAAGTCGAAGATCGTGCACATGTCATTCCTCCAATTCAGACGGTCACTGGTTTCATCGATGCGTCTTATGAAGTGACGCCATCAATCGAAGCCTATATGGAAGGCCTTTATACCCGTCGTCGTTCGCACTACGATTACTCGTCGCAAATATCTTGGGATGGTGCGCAAACAGGCGCATACATCTATGGTGGGCCGGATGGGCAGTTTATTCGCGATACCTTTGATGATGGTGTTGTAACCCCATTTTACCCAAATGCGGCCATGACCCAGACGGCTAACGGATATCAGGAACTTCGCTTCTTCATCGTTCCGCCTTTGCGGCGGTCGAAGCAGGCGGTCGATTATGGTCGCATTCACGGCGGTTTCCGCGGCGACTTGGGTATATCCGATTGGCGGTTTGACGCGAATTTAATGTACTCAAGAACGGATGCGACCAGTCGGAATCAGAACATTGATTCTCGCCTTCTGCGCAATTCGATCGATGTGGTTCTGGCCCCCGATGGTACGCCTGCGGAGAACATCACGACTGCGATTCCGGGGCAATTTGGTTATGTCGATGGCGGCAACAACAGTTACACCTGTCGGTCGAATGTCGATGGCGGGGGTAACTTCATCGCAGGCTCCGCTTGCGTACCATTCGACCCGTTCAATCCACAATCACTTGCTGGGAACATTCCGCAGAACGTGATGAACTACATTTATTTTGACAATGTAGGGAAGACCAAGTTCGACCAGTGGACCGGACAACTCGTGGTCGACGGTTCGTTGTTCGAGCTACCGGGTGGTTCGGCTGGATTTGCGCTCGGTTATGAACACCGCCGGGATTACATCAATGATGTTCCGTCGGAAGCATCACAGACCGGTAACGTTTATAATTACTCTTCGTCGGGCATCACGACTGGCAAGGACACGGTTAACGAGGTATTTGGGGAATTGGTCCTCCCGTTGCTGGCGAATCGCCCCATGGTCCACGAACTGACGATTGAAGGTTCGGTTCGCTATACCGACTACAAGACTTATGGTTCGGATTGGACCTACGGTATCCGTGGGCAGTATGCTCCGGTTCCAGAGTTTCGCTTCCGCGGCGGATACCAAACTACCTTCCGTGCACCGAATCTTTATGAGCAGTTCGTTGCGGATCAATCCGGCTTCTTCGGTTACGATCCCTGTGATGAATATGTCGTCGGTCTTGATCCAGCCAGCAATGCCTATCAGAACTGCGATGCCGAAATTGGCGCTGCTAACTTTAACAACGATAGCGACGGCGACGGCGTTCTCGATAACTGGGTTGCCAACAGCACACCTCAAACCTTCACAAAGGGCGGTGCGGGCGTTTTGAACGCGGAAACTGGGACAAGCTATGGCTTCGGCGGTGTACTTGATTTGCCATTGGGGTCATTTTCGAACATCTCGCTTGCGGTTGACTACTGGTACATCAAGGTCGAAGGTCAGGTCGGCCAGCTCGGAACAAGTATTCTTGATCGCTGCTACGATTCCAGCGATTTCCGCTCAGGAAACTTCTTCTGCACTTTGGTCAGTGCACGTGAGGACTCTCAGAATACCTTGGTGTCGTTCGACGATCCGTATCTGAACATCGCTCAGCAGAAGGCTGACGGTATCGACTTTAACCTGCGTTTCGATACGGAACTGGCTGGGGGGCGCTTGGTCGCCCAGGCTCATGCCACACGCAATCTGTCGATGGTCTATCAGTCTTCTGCAGAAGTTGAGCCAGACGATTATCTCGGCTTGCTGGGTTACCACGGTACAACTGGTGGGCCGAAGTGGGTCGGTTCGTTTGACCTGCGGTACACCACCTCAGATGAAAAGTGGACGTTCCGTTACGGGGTTGATTACACCGGCAAGATGGACTCGACTGAAGCTCTTCAGTCCGAACCGATCAATTTCCGCGGTACGACGGTTGTCAGCGATCAGGTTGCAGAGGCTTACTGGGAACACGCACTGTCGATCCAGTACAATTGGGAAGGGCTTGCCAAGATGACGCTCGGAGTGAACAATCTGTTCAACGAGAAGCCGCCAGTGATTGGCAGCTATGGAACGGGTGCCAGCAGCCGTCGTCCAACGATAGGTAACTACTTCAACTACGGAACCTATGATTTCCTCGGACGTCAGGTGTTCCTGAATGTGACCCGCAGCTTCTGAGTAATCTTTGAAACCCACGAATTGAGGGGCGGGATTTTCCCGCCCCTTTTTTGACTTGTATATTTTGCCGTATAGTAAACGCATAAGCTGCCCCGAGTCCTGGCGGCTCGCGTGAGTCAGGCCCTCTACTACGATCAAGGATGATCGTGCGGCAACAATACGAACTGACAGGTGGGGGAATAGTCGATCACTGAACCGCAGCCAGCTGCCGAGCAAGCCGCGCATGGCGTTCCTCGCGTTGATAATCGACGATTCTCAACGGCTCCTTTGGCGGTTTGGCACGGCTCACTGTGGGCGGAGATACCTGAGCGCTACGATCCTCCTGCAGCCTGCTACAACCCGTTCGTGCGCTGGCGCGCAAAAGCCGCCCGGGGCGCATGGGAGACCAGCGGCTGCTGGCCTTCGTTTCCGGCGCATTCGAAAGGGGACTCGATGACCGCGGCATCGCCGCGCTACAGTGGGGACAAGCGCTGATCGAAGGGCGGCAATCGGCAATGACAGTCGACCGAACTTCGCTCTATCAGCTCGCCGGCACCCACTCCTTTGTGCGCGCGGGGTTCTTCCAGCCGATCTGATCGGCGACAATCCATGTTATCGAGAGGCGAGAATGTTCGCCTCAGCCTCCGCTGCACATCTCAGCGTTGGAGCAGACTCCGGTATTGGTTACCCGACCCGCTTCGTCACGCGTTTCGCGTTCGTGAGCTATCCACTGGGCGCGCGTCATGCAGACACGTTCGCGCTTGGCTCGCGAACCGGTAACGCGAAACGTTCTGCAAACCTTACGCTCGAGATCTTCCGTGGCTGCAGCCTTGCTGACGGCAGCTGTTTCTGCGGAACGAACGGCTTCGCCTTCGGTCGCCGTTCCGCCCTGAATCAAAAGCGCGGTCAAAATCAAAGAAAACATTCGGTCAACTCCTCGTCTCCCCAGCGTTGTAACCGGGTTTCACCTCGTTCGCAAATACTACAAAAAAAAGGGGCGGCCGAAGCCGCCCCTTCAAACTCCTGCACAAAATGCAGATTAGAACGTCAGACGCGCTGTAACAGAGAAACGACGTCCGAGCGGGTCATAGGTCGACGGATAAACGTTGCCGCTGTTGTACGCCGTCGAACCAATGTTGCTGCCGACAACTTTCGGCTTGTTGTTGAACAGGTTGATGATCCCTGCGGTGAACGAGAAGTTATCCGCTGCACGCCACACGGCGGTCAGATCGAAATAATGCTCGGCAGAGATCGAGCGGAATTCCGGGTTCGGTACGCAGCCACCCGGGTCCGCGCCTTCGTAATCAGGGCAGCCCTGATCAGCAACCGGCAGCAGAACACCATTATCGTCGCGGTTTTCCGCTTCGGCAGCCGCGAAGTCATTGGCGAGCTGGATCGGCTCGTACTGAACGCCGTCGATGTAGCGCCACCGCAGCGACAGATCGAAATCGTCGAACCGCAGCGTGGTGCGCTGCGTGAACGAGAACTCCGGCTGGATCGACGAGCAGTTGATGCTGTACAGCCCAACGCAATCACGGTTCAGGCCCTGCGGGTCATCCTGGTTCGCCTTGAACTCGGACCGGTTGGTCCAGTTGCCGGCGAACCCCAGGTCGAGCCCGGCGAAGCCGAGATCTGTGCTCCAGTTCATGGTCAGATCGATACCGTCGGTGAAGAGCCGGCCCTGGTTGGTCAGATTAAGCGGAAGGCCAGGTGTGGTCGCAACGCTCCCGAACAGGTTGCCGGTGGCCGGATTGCGGCGAATTGCCGTACATGCCGGATTGTTCGGCGAAGGATTGTTGTCGAAGCACGCCGCAAAAACGTCGCCGATGTTCGGTTCCGTAATCGCGTCTTCCAGCGTGATGTTGTAGTAATCGACCGTCATCGTGAAGTTACGGATGAAGTCCGGCTGGAAGACCGCACCGAGCGTCCACGTTTTCGCGTTTTCGGCATCGAGATCCGGGTTGCCGCCGGTGGTCACGTTGACCTGTCCAGCGGGGTCGACCTGAATGTTCCCGATCGAGTTCACCGGAGCGCCCTGCGCCAGGCAGATTGCGCGAAGGTTGGCGTCGTTAACCGGAGCCGAACCTGAGCACGGATCGGTGCCGAAGTTGTCCAGGCCGGTCGTGGGAACGTCGAACAGTTCTTCGATGTTCGGCGCACGCGTCACGCTCTGATAACCACCGCGAACCTGGAAGCTCGGGATCGGCGACCATGTACCGCCGACTTTCCAGGTATACTCGGTACCGGTGGTCGAATAGTCGGAGATACGTCCGCCAAGTTCCAGCGTCAGTTCATCGGCGAACGCGGTTCCGCGAGCGAGCGGAACGATGAGCTCACCGAAGACTTCCTTGACGTCATACGAACCTTCGGTATCGGGCGCTGCTGCCCCGTTACCGAGCACTTCGCCAGGCGTCTGCGACAGAAGATCGGAGCGGCTGAACGCGTAATAGTCGCGATACTCGCCGCCCAGCGCGATGCTGATCGGCTCCGAAGAAATGCCGAATCCGAGATCGCCGGCAATAAACGCCTGAACCTGGCTCAGTTCGGCGCCTTCGGTTCCGCTGTTCCCAACGTCGAGGAAATCGCGAACCGCAGGCGTCAGGCTGCCGAGCGGACCGAACAGATCGATCGGGACACAGCCATTGCTCGTGTCGAGGCATTCGTTCGGATCGGTGGCGAGCACAGCCTGCTGGAGGCGGGTCAGCGTACCATTGCCGGACTGACGAGAAACATTTTCGCTCTCACCATAAGCTCCGAAGACTTCCCAATCCAGAGTGTCGGTCAGAGGGCCACGCGCGCCGGCCTTCACCTGGAACAGACGGGTGCGATAGTCGTTCAGGCGCGGGCCGAACTCGACAAAGCGACGACCGTAATCGAGACCGACCGTCCGGTAGTTTGGATCGTTGGGATCGGTTGCCGTCGCTGCAGCGTCGCATTCTGCCTGCGAGAAGAGGCGTTGCGTACCTGGGGCGTCTCCATCGGTATCAAAGCCGCAGATCTGATTCCGGATGCCATCGCCCATGAAGGGGTTGGAGAGCGGCGTGTCCAGAACATTGCGGAACGTGCCAGACGGCGCAATGATCGTCGAGGTCGTGCTTTGCACGAACATGCCTTCGGTGAACACTTCGATCGCGTCAGATACTTCATAGCGCGCCGCGCCGTAGAGGCGGTACTGCTTCAGCGGCGTCTGATAGACATTGTACGGATTGAAGTTGAACGGCTCGTAGAACGGAACCAGCGAGTCGCCCTGCACCTGCAGCGTGCCACTGGTGGTGCCCGGAACTGTGATCACACTCGGCACGGCGGTGGACGAGCCACCTGCGTTGCCGCTGAACGAGCTAATATTGTTTACGCCATAGGGGCGGTCGCCCTGAAACACAGCATCGCGATTGGTGTAGCCGACGGCAAAAACGGCATTGCCGCGACCGTCCGCAAAGTTGCCGCCGACCAGCAAATCGGCACGGAAGGTGTGACCGTCACCCTCTTCGGTAATCTGGTTGCTGAGCGAAAGGTCGACGCCTTCGAAATCGCTCTTCGTAACGAAGTTGACAACGCCGGAAATGGCGTCCGCACCATAGGCCGCACCCGCGCCGCCGGTCAGAACATCCATGCGCTCAAGAAGAGCAACGGGAATGACGTCGATATTGGTCAGGCCGTTCAGGCCCTGGGGAACAAGGCGGGTGCCGTTCAGCAGGACGAGATTGCGATTTTCACCCAGGCCGCGGAGATTGACGTAAGTCGCACCACCATTGCCGTTGTTCACATTGGAACCGACGCTGGGAACGAGCCCGGGAATCTGCCGAAGCGATTCTTCCGGCGTGTTGGCCTGCTGAAGGCCGAGCTCTTCGCTGGTCACGACAGCGACGGGGCTGGCGTTTTCCAGGTTCGGGTTCTGAATGCGCGAGCCGGTGACGACGATCGTCTGACCGGTCTGAGCCTGAGCTCCTGCTTCGCTATCCTGCGCGAACGCCGGGGCGCTCGACAGGGCAAGACCGAGCGCGATAGGCGCTGCGCTGGCCTTGAGAATGGTTGAATTCTTCATGAGATCTCTATCCCCTTTGGATCCGCCCGAACTTGCGGGCTTCATGTTCTGCTGAGAACGAGGGTGCACTCCACACGCTCGCCTCGCTGGGGACAGGGATGCGCCACCTTTGCGTGTGTCGCAAATCCAAATGGGCCTGAGTGTCAAAGATTGGCCACGCATGTCGCCATTTTGCAACATTCGAAAAGCGACGCTTTCCCGCGCCATTGTACGAGGGGCGCGCTTGACCGTGTCCTTTTTGCTGCGTAACCAGTAGCAAAACGAAACTGGAGAGGAAGTCTATGTCAGCAGCCTATATCGTCGATGCCGTTCGCACGGCCGGGGGGCGCCGGGGTGGTCGGCTTGCCGGGGTTCATCCGGTGGATCTGGCGGCGAAATCGCTCGATGCGCTGGTTGCGCGGACCGGGATCGATCCCGCCAGCGTCGACGATGTCGTCATGGGCTGCGTCAGCCAGGCGGGCGAACAGTCGATGCATGTCGGCCGCAACGCGGTGCTGGCATCGAAGACCCTGCCGCAGTCGACCCCCGCGGTTACGATCGACCGGCAATGCGGGTCGAGCCAGCAGGCGATCCAGTTCGCGGCGCAGGCGGTGATGAGCGGGACGCAGGATGTCGTGATCGCCAGCGGCGTGGAAAGCATGAGCCGGGTGCCGATGGGCTCCACCGCGACATTCCACATGAAGGAAGGGCTGGGCACCTACAAGTCGCCGGGCCTGGAAGAGAAGTATCCCGGCGTCATGTGGTCGCAGTTCATGGGCGCCGAGATGATCGTGAACAAGCACGGTCTGACCAAGGACGATCTCGATCGTTTCGCACTCGACAGTCACCGCAAGGCAATCGCCGCGACCGAAGCCGGCGCGTTCGAAGCGGAGATCGTCCCGGTCGAGATCGAGACTGCCGAGGGCACCGAAATGCACAGGGTGGACGAAGGCATCCGGTTCGATGCCACGCTGGAAAGCATCGCCTCGGTCAAGCTGCTGAGCGAGAAGGGCACGATCACCGCGGCCACCGCCAGCCAGATCTGCGACGGGTCGAGCGCGGCCCTGATCGTTTCGGAAAAAGTACTGAAGGAACAGGGGCTGACCCCGCTGGCGCGGATCGTGAACCTGACCGTCACCGCCGGCGACCCGGTGATCATGCTGGAAGAACCGCTGTTCGCGACCGACAGGGCGCTGCAGCGCGCGGGTATGACGATCGACCAGATCGACCTGTTCGAGGTGAACGAGGCGTTCGCGCCGGTGCCGCTCGCCTGGCTGAAGCATACCGGGGCGGACCCGGACCGGCTCAACGTCAACGGCGGGGCGATCGCGCTCGGCCACCCGCTGGGCGCCAGCGGGACCAAGCTGATGGCGACGCTGGCCCACGCGCTGAAGGCGCGGGGCAAGCGTTATGGCCTGCAGACGATGTGCGAAGGCGGCGGCGTCGCCAACGTCACGATTATCGAGGCGCTTTGAACCGCCCGCAACTCGCGGCATAAGTGCCGGTTATCGGATACCATTGCACGATGCCTCCGCCGCAGCGGGGGCTCAGGAAGAGGATGAAGAAATGGAAGTCAGCAGCAATACTCCCGCAGTCGTGACCGGCGGCGCATCGGGCCTGGGCGAGGCCACGGCGCGCGCGCTCGCCGCCAAGGGCGCGAAAGTCGCGATCTTCGATCTGCAGGAAGAGAAGGGCAAGAAAGTCGCCGAAGAGATCGGCGGCGTGTTCTGCGAATGCAACGTGACGGAAGAGGCTTCGGTCGATGCGGCCTTCGCCAGGGCGCGCGAGGCGCATGGGCAGGAACGCATCCTGGTCAATTGCGCGGGCGTGGGCAACGCGATCAAGACGGCCAAGCGCGACCGGCAGACCGGCGAAATCAGCCACTTCCCGCTTGATGCTTTCAACTGGGTGATCCAGATCAACCTGGTCGGCACGTTCCGCTGCATCGCGAAATCGGCGGCCGGCATGATGACGCTCGACCCGCTGAGCGAGGATGGCGATCGCGGCGCAATCGTCAACACCGCCAGCGTCGCGGGCGAAGACGGGCAGATCGGCCAGGCGGCCTATTCCGCGTCGAAGGGTGGGGTGATCGGCATGACCCTGCCGATCGCGCGCGACCTGATGGGCGAGGGCATTCGCGTCAACACGATCCTGCCCGGCATCTTCAACACCCCGCTGATGAACGCCGCCCCGCCGCAGGTGAAGGAAGCGCTGGCGGCTTCGGTCCCGTTCCCCAAGCGGCTCGGCAATCCGGAAGAATATGCCAGGCTGGCGATGTGCATGATCGAAACCGGATACTTCAATGGAGAAGATGTGCGGCTCGACGGCGGCATTCGCATGGCGCCGCGTTGATCGCTTTCCTACAGCGTCCCTGCTGCGTTATAGTGGCGGGATGACCACAATTGGCGCCCCTGACCCGGTTCGTATTTGCGCCGGTTCGGGGGCGCCCGTTTTTTTGGGCCAGGACAGTGTAACATGCGGTCCATGTCTCACCGTTGCCGAGGGAGAAGGCGATGAGCGGCTATAGCCAGATCGGGCTCGATATCGACGAGGGGATCGCCACGATCACCCTCGACCGGCCGGAGAAGATGAACGCCTTCACCCGGACCATGATGGGCGAGATCGTCGATGCGATGGACTTCATCGACGGCGACGATGCGGTACGGGCCGTGATCTTCACCGGTGCGGGCGACCGGGCCTTCTGCGCGGGCGCGGACCTGACGCCGGAAGACGGGGCGAAGCCCTTTGCCTCCCAACAGCCGGTGGAGGATCTGTCCGATCCGGTGGTGCGCGACGGCGGCGGGCGGCTGACGCTGCGGCTGTTCAATGCGACCAAGCCGCTGATCGCGGCCTGCAACGGCGTTGCCGTGGGCGTGGGGGCGACGATGCAGCTGCCGATGGACATTCGATTGGCTTCCGACACGGCCCGATACGGTTTCGTCTTCGCGCGCCGGGGGATCGTGCCGGAAGCCTGTTCCAGCTGGTTCCTGCCGCGGCTCGTCGGCATGCAGCAGGCGCTCGAATGGACGTATACCGGGCGCATCTTCGATGCACAGGCCGCGCACGACGCCGGGCTGGTCCGCTCGGTCCATCCGGCAGATAAGCTGATGGGGGAGGCGCGGGCCCTCGCGCGGGAAATCGCCGACAACACATCGCCCGTGTCGATCGCGCTGACCCGCGCGATGATGTGGCGGCTTTCGGCTGCGGATCATCCGATGCACGCCCACCGGGTGGATAGCCGGGCGATCTATTCGATGGCGCGCACCGCCGATGCGGCCGAAGGGGTCGCGAGCTTCCTGGAAAAGCGACCGCCCGAATTCCCGATGAAGCCTTCGCGCGACATGCCGGCGTTCTACCCGTGGTGGGACGAACCCGAATATCGCTAGCCGGCTTGCCAAGCCGACCGGTTGCCTTAGAAACCATCCGATGACTGTAAAGGCCCGCCCGACCAAGCTCGACGAGTTCCTGCCCTACCAGCTTTCGATCGCCTCGAACGCCGCCAGCAACCGTATTGCGGAGGTCTATCGCAACCAGTTCGACCTGCGGATTCCCGAATGGCGGATCATGGCGGTTCTGGGCGATGCCGATTCCGCGACCCAGCGCGATCTGGCAGTGCGCACGGTGATGGACAAAGTGGCGGTGAACCGGGCCTGCCGCAGCCTGGAAGAGCGCGGCCTGGTGGAGCGCGAACCGAACGCCACCGACGGCCGATCGCATCACCTGGCGCTGACGGGGGAAGGGCGGGCGATGTACGACCGGATCATGCCGCTCGCGCGCGAGATGGAACAGCGCCTGTTCGCCGCCTTCACCGCGGAAGAGCGCGCGACCTTCAGCCGCATGCTTTCCCGGGTTCGCGAGCGGGCGGGCGAACTCGACCCCGACGACGACTTCGACGATCCCGTCGCCGGGTGACCTGTATCGCCGCTTGCCCGCCCCCAGGGCGGATCAGCGGCCCGGATTGGACGCGAAGGCGTCGCTGATCGAGCAGGCCGCCGGGCCGAGGATCACGATGAACAGGACCGGCAGGATGAACAGGATCAAGGGCACGGTCATGATCGCGGGCAGGCGCGCGGCCTTCTCTTCCGCGCGCATCATGCGCTCGTTGCGGAATTCGGCGGACAACACGCGCAGCGCCGAAGCGAGCGGCGTGCCGTAGCGCTCGGTCTGGACCATGGTCGTCACCACCCCGCGCATCGCCTCAAGATCGACGCGATAGGCAAGGTTTTCGAACGCCATCTTGCGTTCGGTGAGAAACGACAGCTCGATCGCGGTCAGGGCGAACTCGTCGCCCAGCTCGGGATAGGCACGGCCCAGTTCCTTCGCCACCCGGTTGAACGCGGTGTCGACCGTCAGGCCCGCCTCCGCGCAGATGACCAGAAGGTCGAGCGCATCGGGCAAGCCCTTGCGGATGATGTCGGTGCGCTTGCTGGCCTTGTTCTTCAGGAACAGTTCCGGCCCTTTGTATCCCAGGATCAGCAGGATCGCGACCGCACCGAACCGCTTCATCCCGCCCCAGTCGGGGAAGTAGTCGATCAGGTAGATCATCACGAAGCCCAGCCCGCCGAGCAGAAGCGGAAGGATGATCCGGCCCGCGACAACATAGACGGCCAGTTCCTTGTTGCGATAGCCGGCGTGCGCAAGCTGCTGCTGGATCGCCTCGATCTGGCTTTGCTGCAGGACCTTCATGCCCGAGAGCGTGTCCTTCACCCGCTCGGTCCCTTCGGACTTGCGGACGAGGCTCTGCCGCTTGCGGGCATTGACCTTGACGATGCCGGCTTTCAGTTCGTCGCGGCGGGCGTTCAGCGCCTTGACCCGGCGAGTCATCGGATCTCTCACCGTCACGGCGGCATAGATCGCGAACATTACCGCGACCGCGGCGATGCCCGCCAGGATCGAGCCGACGAGGATGACGTCGAAGCCGAGGAGCGTGGGGCCGGGGGGTGTATCGGGCATGTCCTGTCGTCCTCGCTCAGATCTCGAAGCTGACCATCTTGGCCATGATGAAGCCGCCGATGGACATCCACACCAGACCGCCCAGACCGGTAACGATCAGCCGCTCGTCTTCGAAGAAGCCTCCGACATATTCGGGATTGATCCACCAGATCATGCCGAAGACAAGGAACGGCAACGCGCCGACGATATAGGCCGAAGCTTTCGATTCCGAGCTCATCGCGCGGATCTTGAGCTTCATCTGGGAACGCTTGCGCAGAACGTCGGCAAGGTTCGACAGCGTTTCGGCCAGGTTGCCGCCCGTTTCGCGCTGGATCGCCAGCGCAATGCAGAAGAAGTTGAATTCCGCGATCGCCAGACGATCCGCGGTTTCCTGCAATGCCTCTTCCATCGACCGGCCGATCTTGATCCGTTCGACAACGCCCTTGAATTCGATCCCGACCGGGCCGGGCACTTCCTGTGCCACAACCTGCAGGGTTTCGGTCACCGGCAGGCCGGAACGCAAGCCGCGAACGAGCAGTTCGATGGCATCGGGGAAACGCGCGTTGAACGCATTGGTACGCTTCTTGATCAAATGACCCACGGCGAGGTGGGGAATACCCGCGCCGAGCAGCAGGCCCAGACCGAGCGAAAGCACAGGCGCGCCGGACCGAAGGTAGACGATCACCGCAACGCCCAGCGCCAGCCCCAGCGAGGTGTAGAAATACTGGGTAACCGTCCATTTCTTGCCCGTGCGATCGAGCCGCAGGGCGAGCGCGTCGATCCGGGAGGAAGACCCGGCCAGCTTGTGAACGGTCGGCTTTCGCGAAGCGATTGCCTTCTTCAGCTGCGATTCCATCTTGGCATCGGTGCTGTCGGAATGGCGGTAGCGCAGGGCATCAATGCGCCGCTGCGACTCTTTTGCGGCGGAAGGGCCCGCCACCAGCATGTAGCCGATGACCATCAGGGCCATGATCCCGCATCCGACCAGCAGAAGCTGGATGATATTCATGCGCGTATCCTGCCTTTCCCCTGCCGGCCGCTAGCGATAGCGCGTGCGACCGACGGTTCTTCGCAAATCAATCGGCCGGGGCCGCGACCTTCTTGCCCTTCTTGGCGAGAAGGGATTTGAGAGCGAGACTGCCGAGCAGCGATTTCTTGGCTGGTTCGTCGTCCATTTCCGCTTCGTCGCTGGCGCCGATCACCCGATCGGCCACCTGCCGCAGAGCCGCACTGGCCTTGCTCGACCGGTTCGCCTCCACGAATGTCTGACCCAGCTTGGCTGCATTGGCGGCGCTCTTCAGATCGAAGGGCACGGTGAAATCGAGCGCGCGCTCTATCGAAGCTTCGAAGTCGGCCTTGCTGATTTCGGTCGCACCGGGCTGAACCTTGTTTGCCACGACGACCGTTTGAACGTGCGCCGCGTTGGTCTTCAGCCACGAGAGGATGCGGATCGTGTCGCGCGCCGATGCAAGCGTCATTTCCGTCGCAAGAACCACGACGTTCACTTCCGCCAGCAGGTGCGGGAAATTGATCAGCATGTTGCGCGGCAGATCGATCACGGTCATTTCGAATGCCTGGCGGAATTCCTCCTCCAGTTGCACGAATGCCGAGCCGTCTGTCATCAGGGGCGCATTGATCGGCGCTTCTGCCGACAGAATGGCGAGATTGTCGTTCGCGCGGATCATTGCCCGCTCGATAAACAGACCGTCGATCCGGCTCGGGTTATCGATCGCGTCGGTCAGGCCCCGGCCGGGTTCGAGATCCAGCGCCAGCGCGCCGGTTCCGAAATGTACGTCCAGATCGAGCAACGCGGTCGGCAGGTCGTGATCTGTGCTGAAGAGCCAGGCGAGCGAAGTCGACAGAGTCGATGCACCAACGCCGCCACGTGTGCCGACAACGGCCGTCGAAATGTGCCGTTTTGCTGTCGTCGGATCGCTCGTACGGGGGGCGGCGAACACCGCCTGAGCCTGATTGAGGGAATCGCGAAGCTGGCCGGCGGACAGGGGTTTGAGCAGATAATCGTGAATACCGCTGGCAAGCAGGTCGCGGTAAAGCCGCACGTCGTTCACCTGACCGATGGCAATCACGACGGTGCCCGGCTCGCACACTTCGGCCAGGGCATTGATGTCGTTAAGCGGATCGCCGCTTTCGGACAGATCGACCATCAGGATGTTGGGGCTCGCCGCGACAGAAAGCGACTGAACGGCGTTGCGCAGCCCGCCACGGGCGCACTTTTCCGTCTGCCAGCCCATTTCGACGACAACCGGGCGCAACACGTCGAGCGCGGCCTCGTCGCACATGAAAGCGGCGAACGGATCGCGGTTTCCGCTGGGTTTCCAAGGTGCGTTCATGGCTCAGTTTCCTCCGGTGCCCGACGAAGACAGGGCACCTGCGCCGGTCGGTGTCTGCTCGCGGTAGCTGGTGATCGCTTTGCTCGCACTCATGACCACGGTTTCGCCTGTCCCGGATTGTCCGCTGATCAGGTCTTCCGGGTTGGCGACCATTGCGGCCATGTTGCTGTTGACAGCGCAGCCGTAATTGGGGTGCGTGCCGTTGCTGTAGTTCATATCCGACTTGGCGGACCAGTCGGGGCATCCAGGCACTTCCGCAACCGATCGTGTCACCACGACCCGCACTGTGCCGGGCTGAACGAAACCGACTGTAACCGGCGCACCTTCGCTCAGCAGGATACCGTGACGACCCGCCAGTTTCGCGATGGCTTCGCGCGTTGCGTCGCTGACGGCGACATCGTCGATGGCGACCCGATCGCCGTAACGCAGATCCACCGTCTTGAACCAGTCGGACAGGCGCTGCTGTTCGGAGATCGGAAGACCGCCCGCGCTTGCCTGAACGTCGAGCGTGTAATTGGTGCGCTCCACCACGGGCTGCTTGGTCGAATAGAGGCTGGCGTTCTGCGGCATGCCGCCGCAGGCTGCCAGAGACAGGCCAAGCGAGATGGCGAGCGCGCCGGCGAATTTGCGATTGATTGCCTTGGGCATGGTGTTCACCTTTCTCACTTCAGGCTAAAGCCGGGAGCTGCATTTCCACGGTCGCGCCGCTGGGACCCCGCCGAACCCGGAAGCACTGCCTGCGGATCGATACGCGACACCTCCGGTTGAGGCGCATCGCGATCGACAGTCGTGGGGGCAGGCCTGCGTTCTCCGCTCACCCCGGCGTTTTCCTGGAACCCGAACAGGCCGGCGGCCTCATTGGGGGCGTGGAAGCCGTCGGTCGGCAAGCGGATGTCCTTGGCGTCGACCGGAGTCACCAGGTATGGTGTCACGACGATGACCAGCTCGGTCTCGCCCTTGCGGAACTGACGCGAGCGGAACAGGTTGCCGAGGATCGGCACGTCGCCAATGCCAGGTGCCTTGTCGATCGTGCTCTGGGCATTGTTGCTCATCAGACCGGCAATCATGAAGCTCTGGCCCGATCCCAGTTCGACCGTCGTTTCCGCGCGGCGGATCGTCAGCGCCGGGATCTGGAAGCCTTCCAGCGTCACCGCGCCCTGGCTCGACAGCTCGGACACCTCTGGCCGCACGCGGATGGAAATCCGGCCATTGGCCAGAACCGTCGGCGTGTAGGCCAGGCTCACGCCGAACTTGCGGTACTCCACCGACGTGGTGCCAAGGCCCTGGCTGATCGGAATGGGAAATTCCCCGCCGGCAAGAAAATCGGCCGTCTCGCCCGACAGTGCGGTAAGGTTCGGTTGCGACAGGGTGGTCAGCAGACCGTTGCGTTCCGCAAGGTCGAGAGCGCCGGCCAGATCGAGGCCGAGAAACTTGCCGAACCCCGAAAGCGTCGTCCCGCCTTCGATCCCCGTCACCACGGTCGTGCCTTCGGTCGCCTCGGTCACGCCGGAGAAAACGCCGCCGCCGGGGGCGTACTGCGGGAACGGCGAACGACCGGTAGCGACGCCAAACTTGAACCCGCTCGACCCGTCGAACGATGCCAGATTGGCACCAATGGCCCGCACCAGCGATCGACTGACTTCGGCGAACCGGACTTGCAGGTTGACCTGAAGCGGCGTCGCCATCTTCAGCCGGCTGATGACGTTCATTTCGTCGCCGACGAATGCCTGAACCAGGCGTTCCGCTTCGGCCGCATCTTCAGGGGCTGCTACAGTGCCGGTAAGCAGCACGGTATTGGCACCCATCGTCGCGACGGAGATCTGCGCTTCGGGCATTGCCAGGGTCAGCATCTGCGGGATGCTGTCGATGTTCGAACCCACCCGGACATTTGCCGACCAGATGATGTCGCCCGCTGCGTTGCTGGCGTAGATCGTCGTCTCGCCGCCTGCCTTGCCGAAGACATAGAGCTGACGCTGCGATTTGACCTGCACGTCAGCCACCGATTCATTGGCCACGAAAATGTCGGCCATCGATCCGGGGACATTGATCAATTCGCCCCGACCGATCGACAGAACGATGTTCTGGGTCGGCCTGGCGACTGTCTGGGCGCTGGCAGCGGGGGCGTGCAATGCACCAAGCGGTGCCAGCGTTACCCCTGCGCACAGTGCGGCTGCGAGAAGGCGGCGTTCCATAGGTTTGCCTTTCGATTGCCCGCCGCGCTCGCGGCAGGGGGAATGTGTGCGATTCAGGCGCATGTTCATTTCTTCCCGACCGGAACTTCGACGGTGTCCTTGCCGCGCGTCACCCGAACGACGGGGCCGCTGGGGGCAGGGGCATTGGTGGAATAGCTGTCGCTGGAACCGCGAGGCGCAGGCGCTGTGCTGGGCGCGCTGGACCGGGTTGCCGGCATGCTCGAGCGCTGGAAGCGCGACACATCGCCGCCGGTCACGAAGCTGGCGCCCTGGTCGATCGGCCGCGCCATTGCTTCGCGCAGCAGCTTCTCTTCCTGTTCGGGGGTGGCGTCGTCCGGCACCTTGATGTCGCCGGCTGCGATCGCACGTTCGAGTTCGGACTGGCTGTCGGCGATGGCGCGCAGCGACAGGCTCAGCGTTCCGATGGTCTGTGCAACGGCGACTTTCTCGGCAATCTTCGGCGTCACTTCCAGCGTGACCGTGCGGAAGGCGCGCACCACCGTCTTGCCGTCGACCGTATCCTGGGTCGTCGACTGATCGGTTGCGAGAACCCGCAGGTTGCGCAGGATGGTTTCGGAGGCTTTCAGCGACTGGCCGTCTTCGCCCTTCACCGCCTGGGTCAGCACGAGGTCCACCCGGTCGCCCGGGAAGACAAAGCCGGCAACGCCGGTCTTGGCCGAAACCGGCACCGTCACGGCCCGCATCCCCGGACCCAGCGCGGCGGCGAGGAAGCCGCTGTCGCCGGGGCTGACGAGCGAGCCTTGCGTTACCGGCTCACCCGCAGTGATGGGATGGCGCACGACAGTCCCGAGCAATTCGGACATGTCCGATTCGCCATCGAGAAAGTAGGCGTCCTGCACCAGCTCTTCGGGCCACATCTGGAAGCCGAGCGCATCGGCGGTAATGATCGTGCCCGTCGGCAACGCACGCTGCGCGACGAGCACTTTGGGTCCTTGCGGAACCGGCGCCGCCGCCTCGGCACGCGGCGCGGAGGCCCCGGCAAACATGCTGCGGGCCGCAAGTGCCGTGGCGATCGCGATCACCAGCGCACCGAGCAGCAGAACCAGCTTCTTCCTGTCCATGGCTTAACAAGCCCCCTCGTATTGCCCGCGACCGATGCGAGCGGATATGGTTTCCGGCTCTAGAGGCCGACTGGTTAAAATCGGGTTCACCCCGAAATTGGCGGGATTCCGGCAGATGGCAGATAATGGGTGCAAAGAACCCACAGACCGCCGAACGAAATTGCGACGCCGTAAGGCACGGCAAGCCGGTCGCGCTGGCGTCGCATGACGTGCCAGGCGCCCAGCACCACAGTCAGCAAACCGCCGGCCAGAGCCATCACGATCAGCAGCTGCATGAAGATGCCCGGCTCGATCCACAGCGCGAGCGCGGTCAGCAGCTTGACGTCGCCGCCACCCATCCACCCCAGTGCGAACAGCCCGGCGAGCACGCCGAACACGGCGAGCGCAACGCCCAGTTGCATGGCCATGTCGGGCCAGAGCGAGACGCCGCTGGCCCACCAGAAAAGCGGTGCACCCAGCGCGATGGAAAGCGTCAGCCAATTGTCGATCTGGCGCCGCCGGATATCGGTGAACGCGGCAATGACCAGTGCGATTGCCAAGCCTGCGAGCAGTACGTAGTGGAATTGGCCTTCCGGCATCGGAACCCCCGAATTTCCCCCTGGGGCTTCGATATTAAAGTTAATGGCTTACCAAACGGTAACCACGTCCAGGAGAGCGGACATCAGTTCCACCGAGCAATCCCAGCCGGACCCCGGCCGGATCGATCGCCGGGCGATTCCTTCGCATGCGGTGGAAAGCAGCTGGGAGACACCGGACGCGCACCCCATTCGCCGGATCGACTGGCCCGGTGCCGGCGAGACACCGCGCGGATCGATCCTGTTCCTGCCCGGGCGCGGCGACTGTTACGAAAAGTATCTGGAATCGCTGGAGCAATGGCATCGCGCGGGATGGCGCGTGACCGCCTCTGACTGGCGCGGACAGGCGGGTTCCGGCCGGCTGGGCAACGATCGGGTGACGGGTCACATCGACGATTTTGCCCTGTGGGTCGATGACGTCGCGCATCTTTGGCAGAGCTGGAAGGCGCAGACCCCGGCGCCCCACATCCTGATGGGCCATTCGATGGGCGGGCATCTGGTTCTGCGCGCAATGGCCGAACAGCGGGTCGATCCCGACGCTGCGGTCCTGTCCGCTCCGATGCTCGGCTTTTACGGCAGCGTTCTGCCGGTTAGCTGGATGCACCGTATCGCCGATACGATGAAGCGTTTCGGCGACCCTGCCCGCCCTGCATGGAAATGGAGCGAAAAACCGGGGGAAGTGCCCGTCACGCGGATCAATCTGCTGACCCATGACGAGGAGCGATATCAGGACGAGCTGTGGTGGCGGGAGAACCGGCCGGAGCTGGTCATGGGGCCGGGCAGCTGGGGATGGGTGGAGCGCGCCTACGAATCGATGCGGTCGCTCGACCGGCCGGATGTCCTGGAAGCTATTCGCGTGCCCATTCTCCTTCTCGGAACCTCCAACGACAAGCTGGTCGACATGATTGCGATCGAAGCGGCTGCACGCCGGCTGCCGGCGGGGGAACTGCTGAAGTTCGGCGACGAAGCACGGCACGAGATTCTGCGCGAAGTCGATCCGGTGCGCGATCGGGCGATGGCCGCTATCGCGAGCTTCCTCGATCGCGCAGCCGGTTCCGGTCAAGATGAAGGATAGCTGGGGTTTGGCGGAGCAGTTCGATATTGCCGTGATCGGCGCCGGCATGGCCGGGGCAAGCCTCGCCGCCGAGCTGGCTCCCCACGCCCGGGTTCTGATGCTGGAGGGTGAAGACCGTCCCGGCTATCACGCAACCGGGCGATCGGCTGCATTCTGGGAAGAATGTTACGGCGGGCAGGGCATCGTCCCTCTCACGCTCGCATCCGGGCCCTATCTGCGAGAGAACGGCTTCCTCGCCCCGCGCGGCGCGCTGTATATCGGAACGACCGGAGACACTGCGGCGCTGGATGCGTTTATGGAGCGTTTCACCGATAGCGGCGCCACGCTGGAGCGGCTCGACAGGTCGCGGCTGGAAGCGCTCGTTCCCGGGCTCCACCCCGAATGGGTAGAGGGGATTTGGGAAGAAGCATGTGCCGATATCGACGTGGCCGGCCTTCACGCTCACTATCTCGCCGCGTTCAGCAAGGCCGGCGGGCAGCTAGAAGTCCGCTCTCGCGTCACGGAAGCGGCACGAGGTGCTGCCGGATGGTCGATCGCGACCGAACGCGGGGACCGGTTCGGAGCGGCGATCCTGGTCAACGCGGCAGGTGCATGGGCGGACGAGGTTGCGGCACTGGCGGACATCGCCCCGCTCGGCATTTCACCGCTACAGCGCACGGTCGCGCAATTGCGGGTCGACCCGCCGGTGGCAGAAGACCTCCCGCTGGTTCTGGATATTTCGGGGGCTTTCTACTTCAAGCCGGAGAGCGGGCGGCTCTGGCTCAGCCCGCAGGATGAAACACCCTCACCGCCCTGCGACACGGCGGCCGACGAATTGCCTGTGGCCCAGGCGATCGCCAGTCTGGAAAGCGTGGTCGACTGGCGGATCCAGGCTGTCGAACGCAAGTGGGCCGGGTTGCGAAGTTTTGCCCCCGATCGCCGGCCGATCTATGGCTTCGACCCGGCAGACGACGCCTTCTTCTGGTTCGCCGGACAGGGCGGGTTCGGCATCCAGACCTCGCCCGCGGCGGCGCGATTGGGGGCGCAACTGCTGCTCGGGCATGAGCGCGATGCCATGACCGCCACGCTCGATACGAAACTTTACGCGCCCGGCCGATTTTCCTGATCGGACGCGGCTGGCAATCGGACTGACATTTGTTAGGGTGCCCCCGGTTTTCACCTTCCGGGAGGAGTTTTCACGATGGCTCACCACTTCAAGATCAAGAAGAACAAGGCCGGCGAATTCGTCGCCTACTTCATGTACAATTCGGAACCGATTTTCTGGACCGAAGGCTATTCGAGCAAGGCCAGCGCCAAGAATGCGATCGAATCGGTCAAGACGAACGGCCCCGACGCGGAAACTGTCGACGAAAGCTGATCCCCTGGCGGGCTAGCCCGCCTTTTCACGAGCGATACGGTCCGCCTCGTCACTGGCGAGGCGGTCCACTCGTTCGTTTTCAGGATGGCCGTTGTGGCCTTTCACCCAGCGCCAGGTCATCTCGTGGCGCGCCGCGGCGTCGATCAGTTCGTGCCACAGATCGGCGTTGCGAACGGGCTTCTTGCTAGCGTTCGTCCACCCTCGGCGCTGCCACCCGGCAACCCATTTCGTGATGCCGTCGAGCACGTACTTGCTGTCGGAATAGAGCGTCACGCGGCAAGGCTCGGTCAACGCGTCGAGCCCGCGTATGGCGGCGGTCAATTCCATCCGGTTGTTGGTCGTGTCGCTTTCGGCGCCGGCCAGTTCCTTCTCGTGCCGGCCCAGACGCAACAACGCCGCCCAGCCTCCGGGGCCGGGGTTGCCCTTGCACGCGCCGTCGGTGAAAATTTCGACCTGCTTCATATCCATTGCCTGTTGCCGCCTTATGTCGCCGGGGCAAAGGGCGCGTCGCCCGCTTCGGCATAAAATTCCAGCCGGCGCGCAAAATCCATCGGGTCCTTGCGTGTGACCAAGGCATCATCCGGGGTGTGAAGCCAGTCGAACGCACGCGTGGCGGCGAATCGCATTGCGGCGCCGCGCGCCAGCAAGGGCAGGGCCGCGCGTTCCGCAGGTGAAAGCGGCCGCGCGCTTTCGTATCCTGCGATCAGGGCGCTGCCCACATCCTGGCGATAGTGCGCACCGGAAGCATCGAAGGACCAGGCTGCGTGAGTGACGGCCACATCGTAGGCGGCAAAATCGTTGCAGGCGAAATAGAAATCGATCAATCCGCCCACCCGGTCGCCCAGCATCAGGACATTGTCGGGAAACAGGTCGGCGTGAATCACGGTTCGAGGCAAATCTTCCGGCCAATGTTCCAGCAAGTCGGGCATATGCCGGTCGATCAGGCCCGAAAGGCGCGGATCGATGCTGGTGAGGTCCTGACCGCAACGGCCGAACAGATCCCGCCAGTCACGCGGCCGCAAATCGTTGCTGCGCGAACCCGGGTAATCGGCCGATGCGTGATGCAGTTCCGCCAGTGCGGCACCAACGGCATGGGCCTGTCCCGGCGTTGGCCGGTCGACCGATACGCCGGGAAGGAACTCGATCAGCGCGATGGCCTTGCCATCATAGTCCCGCCAGCCGCGCCCCTCGCGATCATGGATCGTTCGTGGGACCGGGCACCCCGCGGCGGAAAGATGGTCGAGAAGCCCGAGGAAGAAGGGCAGATCGTCCAGCTCGATCCGCCGTTCGTACATCGTCAGGATATAGCGCGCGCGATCTGTTTCGATCAGCCAGTTGCTGTTGGAAACACCTTCAGCGATACCTTTGGCGGAAACGAGCGTACCGACATCGTAATGGGAGATGAGATCGGCGAGATCTTCGGCACCCAGGTGTGTGTAAACCGCCATCGAAGGCTCAGTCCGCCAGTTGCCGTGGCAGTTTGAACACCATCTTCTCTTCGGCGGTAACCTGCGTGTGTTCTTCCACACTGCGCCATTGGGCAAGTTGGTCCACGACTTCGCGAACGAGCGTTTCCGGTGCTGAGGCACCTGCCGTCAGGCCGACCGTGCCCACGCCATCCAGCCATTCGGGCCGAATGTCGCTGGCGCGCTGGATCAGCTTCGCATCGGTGCCGCATCGCTCGGCCACTTCGACGAGCCGGAGCGAGTTCGACGAATTGGGCGCCCCGATCACCAGCACCAGATCGCTGCTCGGCGCTATGGCCTTGACGGAGGCCTGACGGTTGGAGGTGGCGTAGCAGATGTCTTCCGCCCGGGGGCCAACGATGCTCGGATAGCGATCCTTGAGCGCGGCGACGATGCTGCGCGTATCCTCGACCGAAAGAGTGGTCTGCGTCAGATAGGCCAGCGGTTCGTCCTGCGAGAAGCCCAGGGTCTCCACGTCGTCCAGCGTTTCAACCAACGTCATCGTGCCTGCGGGGACCTGCCCCATCGTGCCGATGACTTCCGGATGCCCCTTGTGCCCGATGAAGACGATATGCCGGCCCGCCTCGATCTGGCGTTCGGCCTGGCGGTGGACTTTGCTGACCAGCGGGCAGGTCGCGTCCAGATAATCGAGCCCGCGCCGTTCGGCTTCCGCCGGCACGGCCTTGGGCACGCCGTGCGCGCTGAACACCACCGGCGCGCCATCGGGCACTGCGTCCAGTTCTTCCACGAACACCGCGCCTTTGGCCTTCAGACTGTCGACGACATAGCGGTTGTGAACGATCTCGTGCCGCACATAGACGGGCGGGCCATAGCGATCGAGGGCGCGTTCCACGATCTCGATCGCCCGGTCCACGCCGGCGCAAAATCCGCGTGGCGCGGCGATCAGCAGGGTCAGCGCAGGGCGCTGGTCCGCGTGTGCGGGTGGCTGCAATGGGGCATTCATGTCCGCGCCTCTAGCGCTTTGCCGCTCGCGCCGCTAGGGCGGCCTCAATGGAATTCGAAGGAAGCCTTGCATGATCCCGAGCCGCCGCGCCCTTGCCCCCGTCGCTCTTGCCGCAGCACTGGCGGCCTGTGCGGGGGAGGGTGATCTCGTCATCGACCAGGGGGTGGGTATCACCGCCGTCCGCACGCCGTGCCCCGCAGTCGGCGTTCCCGACTATACCGGCGACATCACCACTTTCCGTGCACCGGGCAGCCGCGCGGCCACCGATGTCGATGTCACCGCCTCCATCACGAATCTTCGTTCGAGCTGCAACGAGCAGGGGGCGGAGCGGATTTATGCCGAGGCGACGTTCGACGTTCTCGCCCGGCGTAGCGACACGCGCGAGGCACGCCGGGTCGAACTGCCCTATTTCGCAACGGTTCTGCGCGGCGGTTCTGCGGTCCAGTCGAAGCGGCTGGGCACCGTGGTGATAGATTTCGCCGCGGGGCAGGAACGCGCGCAGGGGCGCGGCGTGGCCGGCGCTTTCGTCGATCGCGGCGCGGCGACATTGCCCGAGGATATTCGCGAACGGATCACCCGTCGCCGCCGGGCAGGCGATCCCGATGCCGCGCTCGATCCTCTGGCGAACCCGGAAGTGCGTGCCGCGCTGAATCGCGCCACGTTCGAATTGCTCGTCGGCTTCCAGCTTACAGAGGAACAGCTGGCGTATAACGCCACTCGCTGAACCCGGCGCGGCCTGCGACAGGGGCGGCGTATGCTTGCGCTTTGTCCCATTTCGTCTAACCGCCCCGGCCATGTCCGATAGAAAGACCCTCCACGCTGCATTCGCGGCGAAAGTTGATGCCGTGCTCGCCGCGCTCGAGGCCGAAGGCGCGTTGCCGGCCGGTATCTCTCGCGCAAATGTCGCCGTCGAACCTCCCCGTGATGCCAGCCATGGCGATCTGGCCACGAACGCAGCAATGGTCCTGGCGAAACATGCCGCGACCAACCCCCGCGCTCTGGCGGAAAAGATCGTCGAACATCTGCAGCGCGATGCGGAGATCGAAAGCGCGGAAATTGCCGGTCCGGGCTTTATCAACATGCGGCTGGACGATGCCGCATGGCGCCGCGAACTGGGCGCAATCGCGCAGCTCGGCAGCGATTATGGCCGTTCGACCCTGGGGCAGGGGCAGCGGGTCAACATCGAATACGTCTCTGCCAATCCGACCGGCCCGATGCACATGGGGCATTGCCGCGGCGCAGTGGTGGGCGACGCACTCGCCGCTCTGCTGGAGTTTGCCGGCCATGCGGTGACGCGGGAATACTACGTCAACGACGCTGGCGGCCAGGTCGACGTTCTCGCCCGTTCGGTGCACTTGCGGTATCGTGAGGCGTTGGGCGAGGATATCGGAACCATCCCCGAGGGGCTCTATCCCGGCGATTACCTGAAGCCTGTGGGCGAAGCGCTCGCCACCGAATTCGGCGACACCTATCGCGATCAGCCAGAAGCGGAATGGCTCGCCCTGTTCCGCGAACGTGCCGTCGCAGCAATGATGGGTTTGATCCGCGAGGATCTGGCGTTGCTGGGCATCCATCACGACGTTTTCTCTTCCGAAGCCGAGCTGCAGCGGGCAGGCAAGCCCGAGGCGGCCGAGGCGTGGCTGCGCCAGCACGATCTGGTGTACGATGGCCTGCTGGAGGCGCCCAAAGGCAAGACGCTGGAGGATTGGGAAGCGGTCGAGCTGCCGCTGTTCCGTTCGACCCGGTTCGGCGACGATCAGGACCGGCCCATTCGCAAGAGCGACGGCAAATGGACCTATTTCGGGGCCGACCTCGCCTATCATATGCAGAAGGCGGAAACCGCCGATGCGCTGATCGACATCTGGGGTGCCGATCACGCCGGCACGGTCAAACGGATCAAGGCTGCCGTCGCCGCCCTGAGCGAAGACCAGAGCGAGGAAGGCGGCCAGCCAATCCCGTTCGATGTGAAGCTGGTCCAGATGGTTCAGCTGCTGCGCGGCGGCCAACCGGTCAAGATGTCGAAACGCAGCGGAACTTTCGTCACCCTGGCGGATGTCGTGCGCGAAGTGGGCAAGGACGTGGTCCGCTTCACCATGCTGACGCGCAAGCCCGAAGCGCAGATGGATTTCGATTTCGCCAAAGTGGTGGAAGCGTCGAAGGACAATCCCGTTTTCTACGTGCAGTACGCCCATGCGCGAATCAGCTCGACCCTGCGCAAGGGTGCAGCGGAGAATATCGAGCCGTCGGCCGCCGCAGTCGAACGCCTGGGCAGTGAAGAGCTGTCGCTGATCAAGCAGGCCGCGCAATTCCCACGTGTGGTGGAAGCGGCTGCGCAGGCGCGCGAAGCGCATAGGATCGCCTTCTTCCTCTACGACCTTGCGGCGGCATTCCATGCCTACTGGAACCTGGGGAACGACGATCCGTCAAAACGCTTCATCGTGGCACAGGACGCCGAACTGACTGCCGCGAGGCTTTTCCTGGCCGCGCAGATCGGGCAGGTAGTGCGCAATGGCCTTGCCCTGCTTGGGGTGGAGGCTGTGGAGGAGATGTGATCATGGCGGGCCGCGACGGGGATTACGAAGGCGACGAGCCTGTAAACGAAGAGTGGGCGGAAGCCGACGACAACGGTCGTCTCGAACTCGACGAAGACGAGCGCTTGCCCTGGCTCGAATCCGCCGATTACGAGGATGAGGAGCCGGGCGTCGATACCGGTCGCATCGTCGGTTTCGTCCTGATCGCCCTGCTGGCCCTGGCGGCGGTGCTGGGCGGGGGCTGGTATCTGCTCAATCGCGATGCAGGCGGAGACGTCGTCGCCGATGGCAGCACGATCGAAGCTCCGCAGGAGCCTTACAAGGAAAAGCCTGACGAACCCGGCGGCCGCATTGCCGAAGGGACCGGTGATGTCGCACCTGCGACTGGCGAAGGTGAAACGCGCGAAGCAAGGCTGGCCGCGGACAATGCATCGCAATCCTCCGCGCAATCTTCTGCCGGCGATACCGATGACGGTGCCGATGCGGACAGCGCCTCATCAGGTGTCGGGGTGCAAGTCGGGGCGTTCTCCAGCCGGGAAACCGCGCAGCGCGGTTGGGCCACGCTGACCCGGCAGACCGATGCCCTCAATGGAGTGCGCCATCGCGTTGTCGAAGGGCAGGCGGATATCGGAAAGGTCTATCGTCTTCAGGCGATAGCCGGCGATCTCGGTTCGGCGCGTCAACTGTGCGACCGATTGCAGGCTGACGGAGTGGCCTGCCAGGTCAAACCCTGATCTGATCCCCGCGCCATCGTGCAATCGGGAATGCGGCGGCGTTTTGCACATCGGTGCCGCGTGTCCCGCTTGCGATAAACGGCGATAGCTGCGATTTCCCACGCATGACGCCTGCCATTTTCGGACTGTCCGGCACTTCCCTGGCTGCGGAGGAGCGGGACTTCTTCCGCGACGCCGATCCGGCGGGTTATATCCTGTTCGGGCGAAATTGCGATACGCGCGATCAGCTGCGCGCGCTGACCGACAGCCTGCGCGAATTGCACGGCCGGGAATGGCTGTTCATCTGCATCGATCAGGAAGGGGGAAGGGTTGCCCGCCTGCGGCCCCCGGAATGGGGCGATTATCCGCCGGGCGAAGCGTTCGACCGGCTCTATCGTATCGCTCCCGCTAGCGCGATAGAGGCCGCCCGGGCCAATGCGGAGGCAATGGCGCTCGAACTGTCCGCAATGGGTATCACCGTGGATTGTCATCCGCCGCTGGATGTACGGCAGGAAGGTGCGCACGATGTGATTGGCGACCGGGCCCTGGGGCGCGAGCCGATGCAGGTCGCGGCGATCGGTCGCGCGATCCTGGACGGGCTCGCGCGGGGCGGAGTAGCCGGGTGCATAAAGCACATGCCGGGACACGGTCGGTCGAGCACCGACACGCACAAGGAACTGCCCACCGTCACCGCCAGTGCGGCCGAACTGGAAACCGACCTTGCGCCGTTCCGCGCGTTGGCCGGTGCGCCGGTGGGTATGACCGGGCATCTGCTGTTCACCGCCTGGGATGGCGAAAATCCAGCCACGCTTTCCCCGACCGTGATCCGCGAAGTGATCCGCAAGCAGATCGGTTTCGAGGGGCTGTTGCTGACCGACGATATCGACATGGAAGCACTGGCAGGATCGGTGCCGGAACGTGCCGACCGGGCCATCGCCGCGGGCTGCGACGTAGTGCTGAACTGCTGGGCGAAAATGGATGACATGGTGGCGATTGCCAGTCGCCTGCCGGAACTGGGCGATCCCGGGCACGAACGGCTTGCCCGGGCGCTCGAAGGAACAGCGGTCCGCGATGATCATCCCGGCGAGCGGGACGCGCTTCTCGCCAGGCGCGATGCTCTGCTTGCACAGACGGAACAGACTGCATGACGCAGGAGGGTGGAACCCTGGCCGCTCCGCCCTCCGATGCGGAAAACAGAGGCTGGGAGGCACCCGGAACGCGCGAGGACGAGGAGACTGCTCTTTATCTCGAGCTTGATGGGTGGGAGGGGCCACTCGATCTCCTGCTCGATCTGGCGCGCAGGCAGAAGGTCGATCTGCGTTCGATTTCGATCCTGTCGCTGGTGGATCAGTATCTCGACTATATCGATCAGGCGGAGGCGTTGCGGCTGGAACTGGCGGCCGATTATCTCGTGATGGCCGCCTGGCTCGCCTATCTGAAATCGGCGCTGCTGCTACCGCGTGAGGAGCAGGAAGATCCCAGCCCCGAGGAGCTGGCCTTGCGCTTGCAGTTGCGTCTGCAACGGCTCGGCGCGATGCGTGAGGCGGCGGCGCGGCTGATGGCGCGCGACCGGATTGGGCGCGACGTGTTTCTGCGCAGCCGCCCCGAAGGGCTGCGGATCGATCGGACGACGCGCTGGACTTGCGACTGGTTTTCGCTCGTCCAGGCTTATGGCCGGGTGAAGGCACGCACTGCGCCTGCCATCCACATGGTTCGCGAACGGCCGGTAATGACGCTCGAATCGGCGCTCGATCGGGTTTCCGCCATGCTGGGCGTAACGCTCGACTGGATGGACTTGCGCGATTTTCTGCCCCCTCATGCCGAACCGCGTCTCAGACGTTCGGCACTGGCGTCCAGCTTCGTCGCCGCATTGGAACTTGCGCGACTGGGCAAGGCAGAGATCGATCAGCAGGCGACGTTCGGTCCGCTGCGATTGCGCAGAGCGCCGTCATGACCGCTGCGCCGGACGATCTCCAGCGCGCAGTGGAAGCGACATTGTTCGCAGCGGAAGAACCCATGACGGTTGATGCGCTGGCCGGTCATCTGGGGGACGCCGATCCCGCTGAAATCCGGGCAGCTTTGCGTGCGCTGGCCGGGCACTACGCCGGTCGGGGCATCGAACTGGTCGAACGCGGGCGACGCTGGCATTTTCAGACCGCGCCCGATCTGGCGCACCTGTTGCGGCGAGAGCGCGAACAGGTTCGCCGCCTGAGCCGCGCGGCGACCGAGGTTCTGGCGATCGTCGCGTATCACGAGCCGGTCAGCCGTGCCGAAATCGAATCGATTCGCGGGGTGCAAACATCCTCCGGCACGCTCGACGTACTCATGGAGGCAGGGTGGGTGCGGGTCGCGGGACGGCGCGAGGTGCCGGGCCGGCCTGTGATCTACGCGACCACGCCCGATTTTCTGCAGCATTTCGGCCTTGAATCGCGACGCGACCTGCCGGGGATCGACGAACTGCGGGCTGCGGGGTTGCTCGACCCGGTGGACGAGGCTTACGATGCCCTGGTTGCGACCGACGAAGAGGGGGACGACACCGGCGTTTCGCCCCCGCACACGCCGGAAGGCTGAAACGGTGCGGTTCGCCGCTGGCGCAAGGCGGGGCGAACGCCTATATCGGCGCCAACGCAATCGGAAAGGTCCCCCATGTCGCTCGGCCCCTGGCAGCTCATCATCATCGCCCTTGTGATTCTCGTCCTGTTCGGGCGGGGGCGCATTTCGGAGATGATGGGAGATTTCGGCAAAGGTATCAAAAGCTTCAAGCAGGGCATGAACGAGGAAGAGGGGCAGGCGGCAAAGCCAGCGCCGCGGATCGAGGGCCCTTCGCACGAAGCCAAGCCGGCGTCTGACGCCGCATCCGAAGCCAAGCCGGCGGAAACGCGCGACAACGCCAAGTGACACGGCCGAAGCGCGCCGTCTGAGATTCCATGTTCGATATCGGCGCAACCGAACTTCTCGTGATAGCGATCGTGGCGATCATCGTGATCGGCCCGAAAGACATGCCGCTCGCGCTGCGCACCGCAGGTCGCTGGATCGGCAAGATTCGCCGCGTATCGGCGCATTTCCGCACGGGAATCGACGCAATGGTGCGCGAGGCGGAAATGGAAGACATGGAGATGCAGTGGCGCGACCAGAACGCGCGCATCATGGCCCAGCATCCGCAACAGGAAATGCAGCCGCTGGAGGAAGGGGCCGCGTCGGCAGAGTCGCGATCCGAGCCTGGCGATGCATCCGAAGACAGTCTGAAATCGGACACGAACGACGATCAGCCCGGCCTTCCGCTCGGCAAACCTCCGGCAGGATAGAGGCGCAATGGCGTTGAATTTGCGCGATCTTGACGACACGCAGGCCCCTCTGCTCGATCATCTGATCGAACTGCGGACCCGCCTGGTGCGCTGTGTCGCGGCGCTGGGGGTGGCCTTCGCGGTTTGCCTTTACTTCGCGGATGACATCTTCGGCTTTCTCGTTCGCCCGCTGACTGCGGCGTTTCCTGACGGCCAGGGCCGGTTGATCTACACCCAGCTTTACGAGGCATTTTTCGTGGAGCTGAAAGTGGCCTTGTTCGCGGCGTTCTTCATCAGCTTCCCGATAATTGCCAACCAGTTGTGGGCCTTCGTTGCGCCAGGTCTTTATGCGCGTGAAAAGCGCGCGTTTCTGCCGTTCCTGATCGCGACCCCGGTGCTGTTCGTGATCGGTGCCGCGCTCGCATACTATGTCGTCATGCCCACGGCTTTCCGCTGGTTTCTCGGTTTCGAGGGGAGAGTAGGGGGCCTCGATATCGAGGCGTTGCCCGGCACTGGCAACTACCTTTCGCTCGTCATGCAGTTTATCCTAGCGTTCGGAATCAGCTTTCTGCTGCCCGTCCTGCTCCTGCTCTTGAACCGCGCCGGTATTGTTAGCCGGGCGCAGCTTGCATCGGCGCGTCGCTACGTCGTCGTCCTCGTCGTCGCGGTTTCAGCGGTCGTGACGCCGCCCGACCCGGGGTCGCAGCTGATTTTGGCGATCCCGCTGCTCCTGCTGTTCGAAGGGTCGCTGGCGCTCATGCGTATCACCGAGCGGCAACGATCTGTCGAGAGCGAGGAAGAGCCGGACAGCGCCGGGCAGGAAACCTGATCGGCGGGTGCTGGCTGGCCGGTTGAGAGCTGTCCGGGCGGTTTCGTGATCACAGGGTTGTGACGCGGTCGGTCGCGAACCGGCGCCTATCCCGATGGGAATGGTCAGGGAGCGCCTGCTGACCGGATCAGCCTGATGTGTATCTCCCTCAGCGACCGAGAGGCAGCGCGGGGATGAGGGGGCTGGAACTCGCGCGAGCCAGCATTTCCGATGGGCACAAAAAAACGGGGCCAAAAGGCCCCGTTTTCTTAAACTGTCGTCTGATTCGTTCGAATCAGGCGCTGACGGGATCGTCGTCGCCGTCGACCGCGATCACGATGCCCGCGATAACCGCAGCAGCGGCCAGGATGGCGAGGATGATGCCCGAGCCATCGCCGTCGCCGCCGAGTTCGCTTTCGCTGGCGACCGGAGCCGACGCACGATCAGCGACCGGAGCCGTCTGCGCGAGGGCCGGCGATGCGGCCAGGGACAGAGCTGCCGTTGCGGCAAGAACGTTGCGGAATTTCATCAATACGTCTCCTGAGCACTTCAATCGTTTCGAAACTCGTGGCCTCTCGTAGGGCAGCCCAATTCGAGTGACAACCCAAAATTCCCGGCAATATTCAATAACCGGGGTACTGTGGCTTAAAAGTCTCGCCACGCACCGTGCGTTGCCGGAAGAAGGTTAACAAGCGCTAATCGCATTCCTATTCGCACCGAATCGGACCAACCTGGAAACCGCCGGATACTAATCGTTGCCGGAAGGCATATCGCGCTGGACGAATCGCTGGCCGCCGACCCAGGTTTCGATGACTTTCGTGCCGCGCAGATCCTCCGGCGTGGACAACAGGGGATCGCGGTCGATTATCACGAAATCAGCGCGCTCGCCTTCAACCAGACGCCCGAAGCGCCCCTCAGCAAATCCGGCATGGGCGCCGCTGCTGGTGAATGCGGCCAGCGCCCGTTCGCGGCTGACCGCCTCTGCCGGGCGCCAGCCGCCGAACGGCTGCCCCTGCGCATCGCGCCTTGTAAACGCCGCGGCGAGCCCTGCGAACGGATCGGGCGATTCGACCGGCGCGTCCGACCCAAAGACCAGGGGCGCGCCGGCCTCGGCGATTGAACGCCATGCATAGGCGCCTTCCAGTCTTGCCGGGCCGAGACGCTGTTCGGCCATCTGTCTGTCGGAGGTCTGATGCACCGGCTGCATCGATGCGATCACGCCATGCCGGGCGAATCGGGAAATATCGGCGGGATCGACAACTTGTCCGTGTTCGATTCGCCAGCGTCGGTCGCCGGGGTAGGTGGGGGCCAGTTCCTCGATCGCGCCGAGGACTTCGGCATTGGCCGCATCCCCGATCGCGTGCACGGCCACCTGAAACTTGTCGAGTGCGGCGCGGCTCATCAGATTGCGAAGCTGCGATCCGGTAAGCAGCGGCAAGCCGGTATTCCCCGGATCGTCGGCGTAGGATTGCTTGAGCCAGGCGCCCCGCGAACCCAGCGCACCATCCAGATAGAGCTTGACCCCGTTGAGACGCAGCTTGTCGTCGTAGAGCCAGGGCGTGGGCCCCGGGCCGCCGATCAATTCCATTGCGCCCGTGCCGGCGGCGTAAGCCATGATCCGAATCTTCAGCCAGCCTGCGTCGCCGGCGCGGCGATAGGATTGCCAGTCTTCGATCGTGGTCCCCATGTCGGCCACGGCTGTGATGCCGTTGCGCAGCAGGATTTCCTGCGCTTTCTGGAATGCCAGATCGCGATCTTCGGGGCGCAGGGCCGGCAGGTGGGATGCAATCAGTTCGCTTGCCGCGTCGATGAACACACCGGAGGGTTGGCGTGTGCCCGCAGCCCGGACGATTCGTCCGCCGCTGGGATCGGGCGTTGCCTCGTCGACGTTGCCCAGTCGCATTGCGGCACTATTGGCCCAACCGGCGTGCCCATCCACCCGTTCCAGCCAGACCGGCCGGTCGGCCACAACGGCATCCAGCTCGGCTGCGGTTGGAAAGCGGCCAAGTCCCCACTTCTCCTGATTCCACCCGCGCCCGACGATCCACCGTCGTTCAGGGTTCGCCGCGGCATATTCTGCGATCTTCGCCTGCGCCTCTTCCAGCGAAGCGGTGTCCGACAGGTCCAGCGTCAATGCAGCAAGCCCGATGCCCATGACGTGGAGGTGCGAATCGATGATCCCGGGAATGACGAAGCGTCCTTCCCCATCCACCTGAAAATCAATCTCGCGGGGGCGCTTGTCGCGCCGGTCCAGCACATCCTTGATTTGGCCGTCGTCGTCGATCACCAGCCCGGTGAACGTTTCGATATCGCCGTCCGCATCGATCGTGATGCCCTGAATGTTATCGACCAGCGTGTCCGCGCGGGCCGGTGCGCCGCCGCAGCACAGGGCGATCAGCAACATGGGGAAGGCAAGGCGGATCATCGTCTCTCCTGTAATGAACCCCGCCGGGCGACCCGCCGGTTCGCCCGGCAATTACGACAAGTGGCCGTCGTTGCAAATGCCTGGGCCGTGCGAAGATCGGCCTCACGCACGAGGCGTGTTTCCTGGCCGGGTCTTTTGCCCTAGGGCGCTTGACCCATGAGCCAGAAGAACGCCGTTTCCGTTGCGGAATATTCCGCCGACAGCCTCACCATCGATGACATTCGCGCGGCTGCCGCGCGAATTGCGGGTGCTGTGGTGCGCACACCGACGATGTACAGCAAAACGCTGTCGGAAATCACCGGCGCGGAGATCTGGCTCAAGTTCGAAAATCTTCAGTTCACCGCCGCCTATAAAGAACGCGGCGCTCTCAACGCGCTCCTGCTGCTGACCCCGGAACAGCGCGAACGCGGGGTCATCGCGGCTTCGGCGGGCAACCATTCGCAGGGGCTGAGCCATCACGGAACGCGCCTGGGTGTCCCGGTAACGATCGTTATGCCGCGTCCGACACCGACGGTGAAAGTCATGCAGACCGAAAGCGTAGGCGGCAACGTCGTGCTGGAGGGGGAAACGTTCGACGAGGCTTACGCCCACGCACGCAAGCTGGAAAAGGAAATGGGCCTGACCTTCGTCCATCCTTTCGACGATCCCGATGTGGCGGCCGGTGCCGGTACGGTAGCGCTGGAGATGCTCGAGGACGCTCCCGAGATCGATTGCCTCGTCACCCCGATCGGCGGCGGCGGCTTGATCTCAGGGATGGCGACGGCGGCGCGCGCGCTCCGCCCCGGCATCGATGTGGTCGGTGTGCAGGCCGCCCTGTTCCCCTCGATGTATGCCCGCGTGAAAGGCGAGGACCGCGATTGCGGGGGCGATACCCTGGCCGAAGGCATCGCCGTCAAGGCGCCCGGGGCCTTCACCTCCAAGGTGATTGCGGAGCGGGTGGACGACATCATGCTGGTGAGCGAGGAATCGCTGGAAAAGGCGGTGTCGCTCCTCCTCCAGATCGAAAAAACCGTCGTCGAAGGGGCCGGCTCGGCAGGCCTTGCCGCGGTGCTCGAGCATGGCGAGCGCTTTGCCGGGCGCAAGATCGGCCTGGTGCTGTGCGGCGGCAATATCGACACCCGGCTGCTCGCCAACGTGCTGCTGCGCGACCTCGCCCGTTCGGGACGGCTCGCGCGGCTTCGCATCACCCTGCAGGATCGGCCGGGCGCGCTCTATCGTGTCATGCGCGAGTTTGAAGCGCACAATGTGAACATCATTGAAATCTATCACCAGCGGATATTCACCAGCCTCCCTGCCAAGGGGCTGATCACCGACATCGAATGCGAGGCGCGCGACCGCGAACAGATCGATGCGCTGGTGGAATCGCTGCGCGGGCAGGGATATTCGGTCAATCAGGTGGAACTGGCCTGAGGCCTGTAGTCTCTGATTGTCGCCAATCGCCCGGTTGCGCGCCCGTGTCCGGCGATTCACCAATTTTCAATTGTGCAAAATAACGTCTCGCTAACCATGTTATATGGTTAAGGGACTTTTACCGCCGCCGGCTTGCGGGCATAGTCGGCGCCAGTTCGCAATACGCCGCAGCAGCCGAGAGAGGTAAACGCCAAGCCGTGACGGCCCCCGTACGTTTCCCCCGCTTTTTCGTGACGAGTCCTGCGCCGTGCCCTTATCTACCCGGCCGCAACGAGCGCAAGGTGTTCACCGAGCTGAAGGGCGCGAACGCCGATGAGCTGAACGAGGCGCTGGGGCGGATCGGGTTCCGTCGCAGCCAGACGGTCGCCTATCGGCCGAGCTGCCTCGACTGTCAGGCGTGCGTATCGGTTCGGGTGGTGGCGGACGAGTTCGCGCCGTCATCCTCCCAGAAGCGGATCATGCGGCGAAACCGGGATCTGGAGGTTACCGAATGTCGCCCCTGGGCGACGGATGAGCAGTTCGATCTGCTGCAGCGCTATCTCGGCGTGCGCCATCCCGGCGGCGGTATGGCGTCGATGGACGAACTCGATTTCGCAGATATGGTGGAACACACTCCCGTAACCAGCTATGTGGTTGAATATCGGGAACCCTCTGACGGTTCGGGGCCGGGTCGCCTCGTCGGAGTGTGCCTGACCGATCGCCAGGGTGACGGGCTGTCGATGATCTACAGTTTCTATGACCCGGAGCATGAGGCGCGGTCTGGACTTGGTACCTACATCATTCTCGATCACATTCGCCGAGCTGCCGAAGAAGGCCTGCCCTATGTCTACCTCGGGTACTGGGTCGAAGGGTCGCAAAGCATGCAGTACAAGATCCGCTTTCGGCCCCTGGAGCGGCTGGGCGCGGAAGGATGGCGACGTCTTGAGCGCGAGGAGCAAAGCGCCCTCATCGCCGCCGCAGTTGGCCCGCGAAGCGATACCCGCAGCGAGGCACGCCCTGCGAAGGATGGCACCGCCAGTCAGTACCGCCTGGCCGAGTAGGCTGGCCGCAGCGCTGGCGGCGCTGGGCCTGGCCACCGCCCCGCAGGCGCTGCTGGCGCAGGACCGTCAGGCTCCCGCAACGCTGGAAGACCTTATCCCTGACGCCGCCGTTGACGATCCGGAAGGCTGGGCGGAAGACGGGGTGGAGCCGGAAGCGCGCGCCGCTTTCGAACAGTTGCCCGCCATCGATCCCGGTGATCCGCTGGTCGACGATCCGGCGATTCAGGTCGCCTGGCCTGACGAAACGCCGATTCCCGTTCCCGAACCGCTTTCGGCCGAAGACGATATCGAATTTGCAGAGATCGATCGCGAGTTCTTCCGCGGTGCCCCGGAAATGGAGGTTGTCACCCTGGGCCCTGAACTGGCGCTGGGCTTTCCGATCGAGGAAGAAGCTTTCCCGCTCCGCGCCGAATTCGCAAAGCGGTTCGAGGCGCTGTCGACGGTTGAGGAACTGCAGGACGACGACAATGACGACAATATTGCCCAGCTGGCAGCGCGCGCACGCGCCGATGAAGAGCTGCTGGCGCAGCTGCTGCGGGTGTATGGCTATTACGACGCGCAGATAATCCGAACGGTGGGCGCGACACGCCAGCGTGACGACGCTGGAGAGAACCAGGCGAACGTGCGGTTCGATATCGTGCCGGGCGAACGCTATTCGTTCGGCGCGATCGATCTGGGGCAGCTGAGGCAGGCGCCGGACGGTCCGGCCTTGCGCTCCGCCTTCGGCATCGAAACGGGCGATCCGCTGTCCAGCGATGCAATCGTGCGGGAACAATTCGACCTGGATCGGGCGCTGGGCGAAACAGGATACCCCTTCGCCGAAATCGACGAACCGCAATTGCTGGTCGATCACGAGCGGACTGAAGGCGACCTGACAATGCCGGTCCGCCCCAATGGCAAATATGCGTTCGGGGAAGTGGTCAGCGGTTCGCCCGATTTCCTTTCCGGCAGCCATCTGGAAACGATCGCCCGTTTTGATCGCGGGGACGTTTATCAGCGCAGCCTGGAACAGGATCTGCGCCGCGCAATCGTGGCCACAGGCCTGGTATCCTCCGTCACGATCACGAAGCGCGAAGTCTCGCCCCCCGATGCCACCACACCCGGCGAAATTGCGCTGGATGTCGAGATGACCGAAGCCAAGCTGCGCACGATTGCCGGCGCCATCGGCTATGGTTCGGAAGAAGGCTTCCGCATCGAAGCGAGCTGGGAACATCGCAATTTCTTCCCGCCGGAAGGCTCCATCCGCCTGCGCGGCATTGCCGGGACGCAGGAACAGCTTGCCGGTATCACGTTCCGCCGCAACAATTTCGGCGGGCGCGATCGCATTCTCAATGTCGATGCCTATGCGAGCACGATCGACAGCCCGGCGTTCGACGCACGCACGCTGGCGTTTGTCGCCAGCTACGAACGATCGTCCACCCTCCTGTTCCAGAAGCCGATCAGCTGGAGCGTCGGGCTGGAGGCGGTGGCAACGGCCGAGCGCCCACCGTCCAACGACAATTCGCCGCAGCAGGCCCGCCAGACGTATTTCGTCGGCGCCATTCCGCTGTACGTCCAGCTCGACACGACCGACGATTTGCTCGATCCCAAAGAAGGGTTCCGCGTCGCCGGCCGCTTCTCGCCCGAAGTTTCGCGCACCAATGGGGTAGAAAGCTTCTATTTGCGCAGCCAGTTCGACGCCAGCTATTACCGGCAGGTCAGCGACAGCGTCGTTGTTGCGGGCCGCGCGCGCCTTGGCACGATCCAGGGCACGGAAATCGCCAACATCGCCCCTTCGCGCAGGCTCTATGCCGGCGGGGGCGGATCGGTGCGCGGCTACGGCTACCGCGAGATCGGCCCGCATGACGATCTGGGCGATCCCACCGGCGGGCGCTCGCTGGCCGAGGTCGCTCTGGAAGCCCGTATCAGGACCGGCATGTTCGATGGTGCGCTTTCGATCGTTCCGTTCATCGATGCGGGGACGGTCAGCACTGCCACATTGCCCGACTTCGAAACGTTCCGCGTCGGCGCAGGGCTGGGCATTCGCTATCACACCGGGTTTGGCCCGATACGTGTGGATGTCGGCGTGCCGCTCAATCCCGGCCCCGATCATAACCCGGTCGCAGTATATGTGTCGCTGGGGCAGGCGTTCTGATGGCGGGAGAGGACACAGTCGAAAGCGCCGGGCCCGACGAAGCGGTGGGCCAGGATGCCAGCCCTGCCAGGCGTTCGCGCCTGGGCCGTGCAGCCCGATGGGCGATTGGCATCGTGGTGGGCCTGGTCGCGGTCGTGCTGCTGGCGCTGGCCGCGCTCAATAGCCCGATTGGCAAGCGCTTCATCGTCGATCGTATTGCCGAAGTCGCGCCCGCTTCCGGCCTGCATATCGAGATCGGGAGAATAGAAGGGGACATCTACCGCCGGGCAACCTTGCACGATGTCGTGCTGTCCGACCCGAAGGGGCAGTTCCTGACCGTGCCGGTGACCGAGCTGGACTGGCGTCCGCTGAACTGGTTGTGGAGTGGTCTCGACGTTCGGCAACTGGTCGCTCGTCGCGGGACGCTGTTGCGCACGCCGGAATTGCTGCCCGGCGATCCCGATGCGCCGATGCTGCCCGATTTCGATATTCGGGTGGACCGACTGGAGCTGGAGAATTTCAGGGTCGCGCGCGGTGTCGTCGACGATTCCGAACATCGCGTGGATCTTTCCGCAAAAGCGGACATTCGCGACGGGCACGTCTTCCTGGACGCTGGCGGCCAGTTGGGCCAGCGGGACACAGTTCGCCTGCTGGTCGATGCGGAGCCGGATGGCGATCGTTTCGATCTCGAACTCGATTACCGCGCCCCCCTTGGCGGCGTGATCGCCGGGCTGGCGGGGGCCGATGCCGGCTATCGCGCGCGCATCACCGGCGATGGGACGTGGAGCCAGTGGCGCGGCGCCATGCTGGTGGAGCGTGAGAACGAGCGCTTTGCCGCATTCCGGCTGACCAATCGCGCGGGCCGCTACGGCATCGTCGGCCAGGCGACACCGGCGCCGCTGCTGCAGGGGCCGGTCGCGGACCTCCTGACCGGACCGGTTTCGCTGGCCGCATTCGGGACGCTGCAGGATAGCGTGCTCGACGGCGAACTCGCGCTTCGTGCGCGCGGGATCGTCGGCGATGCGCGAGGGGCCGTCGACCTTGCCGACAATGCCTTCGACGATTTCGCGTTCGACGTACGGGTGGCGGAAGCGACCCCGATGGCCGATACCCGCGTGGAAGGGGCGCGGATCGCTGCGACGCTGGATGGGGCATTCCGCGACCTGTCGATTGGGCACCGGATCGTGCTGGACCGTTTCGTCAGCGGCACCACCGAAGCGCGCGGCCTGGTTCAGGAAGGGACCGCGACGTTTGACGGCGTGCGCTGGACCCTGCCGCTCGATCTGCGTGCGCAACAGCTCATGGTCGGGAACGACCTGATCGATCCGCGTCTGGTGCGCGGCCGCCTTTCGGGCGAGCTCGCCTACAGCGGGACGCGCATCGTGGCGGACGACCTGCGGCTCGTTTTCCCTGATGCCAGCGCGCGCTTTTCCGTCAGGGGGGAGACTCGCACCGGCGCCTATGCACTGGCCGGCCCGGTCGCGCTGCGCGGATTGCGGATAGACAATATCGGGGCAGCCAGCGGCAATGCGAAAGTTCTGTTCAAGATCGCCGATGGCGTGCCGTGGTCGCTGCGCGCGAACTTTGCCGGACGTATCGCCGATGTCAGCAATGCCACGCTGGCCAACCTTGCAGGCCCCACAATCGGCTTCCGCGGCGGAGTGAACATGGGCGGAGCGGGGCCGATCGTGTTCCGCGATCTCACGGTCGATTCGCAGAAGCTGCAGCTCGCGCTCGACGGAGAGGTTCGCGAAGGGACGACGACGGTCGCCGGACAGGGCACGCACACCGAATACGGCCCTTTCACCGTCGAAGCGGGCCTGGATGGGGAAGGGCCGCGCGCTGCACTGGTCTTCGCCGATCCATTCCCGGCAGCGGGTCTGGAGGACGTGCGCGTCGCCATTGCGCCAAGCGAGGATGGGTTCCTGATCGACACGCAAGGCGGCTCCATGCTCGGCGCGTTCGATGGCGAGCTGGAACTGCTCATGCCCGCAGGTGGGCCGACGCGGATAGCGATTGACCGGCTCGATGTCTGGGAAACCCGCGTGCAGGGTGATCTGATGCTGGGCGACGAAGGGGTTTCGGGCAACCTCGCACTCGCAGGTGGTGGGCTTGACGGCACGATAGCACTGGCGCCGCGTGCCGGCGGGCAGGCTTTCGATATCGATATCGACGGGCGCAACGCGCGGTTCGGCGGGGATACCCCCATTGCCATCGGTCGTGCCGATATCGAAGGAACCGGCCTGCTTGCCGATGGCAACACCACGATCGAAGGCAAGATGACCGCGCAGGGCCTGCAGTACGGCACGCTGTTCTTCAGCCGCCTGACTGCCGACGCGCAACTGCGCAATGGGGAAGGGGACGCCAACGTCGCCTTCACCGGTCGGCGCGGCAGCCGGCTGGGGATGCAGATCGACGCGGAATTCGCATCCGAACGGATCGCGGTCGCGGCCCGAGGGTTCTTTGCCGGGCGGCGTATTTCCATGCCGCGCCGTGCCGTTCTCCTCGCGCAGGATACGGGCGGCTGGGCGCTCCAGCCGACACAAGTCGGTTATGGGGACGGGATCGCGATCGCATCGGGGCGCTTCGGCGGCACCGGTCCGACCTCGCTCGAGCTGAAGATGTCGCAGATGCCGCTCTCGCTGGCTGACGCCGTGGTCCAGGATCTGGGCCTTGGCGGTACGATCTCGGGCGTGGTCGACTTCGGCGCCGACGAAAGTGGCCTGCCCACCGGAAGCGCGCGGGTGCAGGTCGACGGGCTGACCCGGTCGGGCATGGTGCTGACCTCGCGCCCGGTCGACTTGTCGCTGGTCGCGCGGCTGGGCGCGGATCAGCTGGAAACGCGTGCCGTGATCGACGAGGGTAACGAACGTCGCGGACGCCTGCAGGGTCGCATTTCCGGCCTGCCGGCTACTGGCGCGCTGTTCGATCGGCTGCGTGCGGGCAGCCTGGCGGCACAGCTTCGCTACGCCGGGCCTGCCGACGCGTTGTGGCGGCTCGCCGCGATCGACACCTTCGATCTGACCGGAGGCCTTTCGGTCGCCGCCAATGTCACCGGCACGCTGGCCGATCCGCAAGTGCGCGGATCGCTGGCGAGCGACAATCTGCGGCTGCGCAGCGGGCTTTCGGGCACGGATGTCACCGAAGTCAGCGCGCGGGGCGATTTTGCGGGTGCGCGCCTGCGCCTGACCCGTTTCGCCGGCAAGACCGCCGGTGGCGGTACGGTATCGGGCAGCGGGACCGTAACCTTGCAGGACCTGGGTGAGCGCGGCCCGCAAATGGATCTTCGCATCGCCGCGCGCAATGCCAGCCTGCTCAATGCCAATGGGCTGACCGCCACTGTCACGGGCCCGCTGCGGATCGTTTCCAACGGTGTCGGGGGCACCATCGCCGGGCGCCTGCTGGTCAATCGTGCGAGCTGGTCGCTGGGCATGATGGACGAAGTGCAGGACATGCCGCAGATCAAGACGCGCGAGATCAACACGCCCGCCGATTTCGGCCCCCGTGCCGCCCCCAGCGCCCCGTGGCGTTATCTGATCGACGCGCGCGCACCGTCGCGCGTGGACGTCGACGGGATGGGCCTGGACAGCGAATGGAGCGCCGACGTTCGCGTGCGCGGAACGACCGACGATCCCCGTATCGGCGGGGAGGCGGAGGTCGTGCGCGGCGAGTACACATTCGCCGGTGCGAGTTTCGAACTGACGCGCGGCCAGATCGAATTCGACGAGACGGGCCCCATCGATCCGCGGCTGGATATCCGGGCGGAGACCGAGCGTGACGGGCTGGATGTGATCGTCCAGGTGCAGGGCAACGCCATGCAGCCGGAAATCAGCTTCTCCTCCTCCCCCGCGCTGCCGGAAGAGGAGATCCTGGCGCGCCTGCTGTTCGGCGGATCGATCACCGACCTTTCGGCCACCGATGCTCTGCAGCTGGGCGCGGCGGTCGCATCGCTGCGCGGCGGGGGCGGGCTCGACCCGATCAACCAGCTCCGCTCCGCCATCGGGCTCGATCGCCTGCGCATCGTTGGCCCGGACCCGGCGCTCGACCGCGGCACGGCCGTGGCGGTGGGCAAGAACTTCGGCCGACGCTTCTATGCGGAAATCATCACCGACGGGCAGGGCTACAGCGCGACCGAGGTGGAATTCCGCGTGACATCGTGGCTGTCACTGCTTGCCAGCGTGTCCACCATCGGCCGCGAGAGCGTGCGCGCAGAAATCAGCCGCGATTACTGATCGGAGCCGATGGGCTTGCCGGCATAGAGGCGCGCTTCGGCCTCGCGGCGGCGGGTAAGGCCGCGCAGCACCCGCCCACCGGCACGGTTCCAGCGCGCGAACTCGCGCAGGGCCGCCGCGTGATCGCCCGCGACATGGCGGCGCGTCAGCGTGGCGCGGGCAATGGCGCCCGTGTTGTAATGGAAACTGACCAGGGCATCGAACTGCCCCTGCGTGGTCGCGGCATCGCCGATTGCGGCCGCGACATCGGCGGCATAGCGTTCCAGATCGTGTTCAAGCCGTGCGTCGCACTGCGCCTGAGTCCACACGGTTCCAGGCCCGATACCCGGCCCGGTTGCGCCCCAGCCGATCGTCCACGGCGCGCCGCCGGTTCCGGGGTCGGGATAAGCCTCCACCAGCCCATCAACCCGCTTCCGCGCGCAGCCTTCGAAACGCTTGATCAGCGCGATCCCGTCGGGCCCGATCGCACGCGGACTGGAGGGGGCAGGGGGGAGACATGGACCGGGTGTTACACTGTCCTGGGGCAAAAAATCCGGCGCCGTTTCGTGCCGTTCGCCCGCCCGTTCACCCGCCCGTTCGATCGCGGCATCAAGCGCGTCGACCTCGCTCTGCCGGAACCCGCGCCCCAGCATCTGCCGGACCGTGTCGAAAATCTTCTTGCGTTGCATCTGACCACCTCGCCTTATGGGAATCGAGGCGGAACAAGTAGGCAACAAATGGGCGTGTAGGAAAACGGTTTCTGCACCCAACGCCGCATTGAATCCCCGCGCAGGAGGGGGCCTCTGGCTATCGGACGCAGCACCATCGGCCTGAGACCCCCGCCTGCGCGGAGACCGGCTGGACACGAAAAAGGCGCCCGAACCTGGTCCGGGCGCCTTCCTCGGTGATCGGGTGCGCGGATCAGGCGCTGTAATACATGTCGAATTCGGCCGGGCAGGGCGTGGTTTCGACCCGCATGACTTCTTCCCACTTCAGTTCGACATAGGCGTCGATCTGATCCTTGGTGAACACGTCCCCCTTCAACAGGAAATCGTGATCGGCGGAAAGCGCTTCCAGCGCTTCGCGCAGCGAACCGCAAACGGTCGGCACGTCGGCCAGTTCGGCCGGCGGCAGATCGTACAGGTTCTTGTCCATCGCTTCGCCCGGATGGATCTTGTTCTGGATCCCGTCCAGCCCGGCCATCAGCAGGGCGGCATAGGCGAGATAGGGGTTGGCCATCGCGTCGGGGAAACGGAATTCGACCCGCTTCGCCTTGTCGCCCGCACCATAAGGGATGCGGCAGCTGGCCGAACGGTTGCGCGCCGAATAGGCGAGCAGGACCGGCGCCTCGAAACCCGGAACCAGCCGCTTGTAGCTGTTGGTGGTCGGGTTGGTGAAGGCGTTCAGCGCCTTGGCATGTTTGATCACGCCGCCGATGTAATAGAGGCAATTGTCCGACAGGCCGGCATAACCGTTGCCGGCGAACGTCGGCTTGCCGCCATCCCAGATCGACATGTGGGTGTGCATGCCGCTGCCGTTATCGTCCTTGATCGGCTTGGGCATGAAAGTCGCCGTCTTGCCGTAGGCATGGGCAACCTGATGCACGACGTACTTGTAGATCTGCATGTTGTCGGCAGTTTCGACGAGGGTCGAAAACAGCAGGCCCAGTTCGTGCTGGGCAGCGGCGACTTCATGGTGATGCTTGTCGCACTTCAGCCCCATTTCGATCATCGTGGCGACCATTTCGCCGCGAATGTCGACGGCGCTGTCGACCGGTGCGACGGGGAAATAGCCGCCCTTGGCACGCGGCCGGTGCGCAAGGTTGCCCGCTTCGTATTCCTTGCCCGTGTTGGTCGGCAGTTCAATATCGTCGATCGCGTAGCCCGAACCGGCATAGCCGTCTTCGAAACGGACATCGTCGAACATGAAGAATTCGGCTTCGGGGCCGACGAAGATGGTGTCGCCGAGACCGGTGGTCTTCAGATAGTTTTCCGCCCGCTTGGCGGTGGAACGCGGATCGCGCGCGTACCAGTCGCCGGTCGAAGGTTCGACGATGTCGCAGAACAGGATCAGCATCGGCGTGGCGCTGAACGGATCGATGTAAGTGCGTTCAAGATCCGGTTTCAGGATCATGTCGCTTTCGTTGATCGCTTTCCACCCGGCGATGGAAGAGCCGTCGAACATCAGCCCGTCTTCCAGCTCGTCTTCGCCCAGCAGCGCGGCGGTCATGGTCAGATGCTGCCACTTGCCCTTGGGGTCGGTAAAACGCAGATCGACCCACTCGATCTCATGCTCCTCGATCTGTTTGAGGACATCTTTGGCCTTGGACATGTGGTTCCCTCTTGATTGCCCCGAATTCGGGGATTGAACGGGTTTGCGCGCGGTGCGCGCAGTCAGATGGCGTCGTCGTCTTTCTCGCCGGTGCGGATACGCAGCGCCGATTCGACGGTGGAAACGAAGATCTTGCCGTCGCCGATGCGGCCGGTCTGCGCGGCGGCGGCGATCGCTTCCACCACCCGTTCCGCGATCTCGTCGCCCACGATCACTTCCAGCTTAACCTTGGGCAGGAAATCGACGACGTATTCGGCACCGCGATACAGTTCGGTGTGCCCTTTCTGCCGGCCGAAGCCCTTGGCTTCGAGAACGGTGATGCCGGACACGCCGATTTCATGCAGTGCCTCCTTCACCTCGTCGAGCTTGAAGGGCTTGATGATCGCTTCGATCTTTTTCATGTGGCCTTCGATCCCTGCGCAATATGCCGACCCGTGCGGAACGCGTGCCCGCCCGGTTCGGCTCATCGCTTACCGTTGCAGGCAAATCAAGAAGCGTGCCAATATCGCCGCAGGGCGCAGGACGCGCATTCGGCGCGGCGAAACGCACGAAGTTGCCCAATCGGAGTCCACTCAGTGCCTAAAAACTAGGCAGGGAGGCGCAGGCCGGCAGTCTGGTCGAGGCCGCACATCAGGTTCAGCGATTGCACCGCCGCACCGCTGGCGCCCTTGCCGAGATTGTCGAGCCGGGCGACGAGGCGCGCGTGCCCACCCCCTTCGTTGCCGAACACGAACAGGTCCATGGCATCGGACGGTGCAGCATTTTCTTCCAGCACCAGCTCGCCGATCCCGCTCTCGTCGCGCACGGACACGACGGGGGACCCGTCGAAGAACCTGCGCAATGTATCGCGCAGCACGTCGGCGGTCGGATTGCCCGGCATCGCGCCCAGGTGCAGCGGAACCTCCACGATCATCCCGCGATAGGCGGGCACGACCGAAGGGGCGAAGATCACGTCGTGTTCCAGCCCGGCATGTGCCTTCATTTCGGGCTGATGCTTGTGCGCCATTGCATAGGCATAGGCGCGAAAGGCGGGGGCGCCCCCGGATTCGAACTGTTCGATCAGCGCCTTGCCCCCGCCGGAATAGCCGCTGACGGCGTTGACGGTGTAAGGCCAGTCGGCCGGGATCACGCCGGCACGCACCAGCGGCGCGACCAGTGCGAGAAATCCCGTCGGGTAGCAGCCCGGATTGCTGACCCGCGTGGCCGCGGCGACCGTTTCGCGGCCGATCAGTTCGGGGAAGCCATATGTCCAGCCGGGTGCCGTGCGGTGGGCGCTGGAGGCATCGATCACCCGCGTTCCTGCCGCCGGATCGATCATCGCCACCGCCTCGCGCGAGGCGTCGTCGGGCAGGCACAGGATCGCGATTTCGGCTTCGTTCAGCGCCTCGCGCCGCGCCGCCGGGTCTTTCCGCCGCTCGCCATCGAGCATGTGCACCGCGAATTCGGGGCGGCCCTGCAGCCGCTCGACGATTTCCAGCCCGGTCGTGCCAGCCGCGCCGTCAACGAAAACCGAAACGGTCATTGTGTCAGCCGCTCAATACGCAAGTACCCGCTGGGCCCTTCCGGCCCGCAGCTCGCCCAGCACCAGTCGCCGGCATAATCGAGCGCTTCGACATCGGTGCCGGCCTCAAGCTGTGCCAGAGCGGGGGAATCCTCGCCCGGTGCCAGATGCAGCGCCGCGCCCTGCGTGCCGATCGTGCGCGATTGCGGTACGACATAATGCGCGGCGAGATACCGCCCCGCCAGGGCAATGTGCGCCAGGTCGCCGCGCAGCGGCAGAGTGCCGGGTGCGGGACGCGCAACGGGACCCTTCAGGCCGATCGGGCCTTCGGGTAACTGGTATTGATCGTGCGACGTCACGGAAATTTCTTGAAAACCTCGAAGTGTGAATTGGCGGGCGCTTACTCGCTGGCGGCCCACCGGGCAAGCGCGGTGCGCCTGCCGTCACCCGTGGGCATAGCGGGTGCGGAGCATGTGCCATGCAGCGCGCAGGCCATAAGCCTCGCCGCCTTTGGGCCGGCCGGGCTTGGCCGTCGGGCGCCAGGCGAACGTGTCGAAATGCGCCCAGTCGATCGGTTTGCCATCGTCCAGAGTGCCGACGAACTTGTCGAGGAACAGCCCGGCGACGCTGGCCCCTGCGAAGGCGTTGCCATGCGCATTGTTGGTATCGGCGATGTCCGATTTCAGCCATTCGGCATAGGCTTCGGGCAGGGGCAGGCGCCAGGGTTCGTCGTCGTTTGCCTTGCCCGCTTCGATCAGGGCAGCGGCCGTTTCGTCGCGCCGGGTCATCAGTGCCGGAAATTCCGGCCCCAGCGCGACCCGCGCCGCGCCGGTCAGGGTGGCGAAATCGATCACCAGGTCGGGTGACTGTTCGCTCGCCAGGGTCAGCGCATCGCCCAGGATCAGCCGCCCTTCCGCATCGGTGTTGCCGATTTCCACCGTCAGTCCCTTGCGGCTGGAGAGCACGTCGCCCGGGCGGAAGGCATTGGCCGAAATGGCATTCTCTACCGCGGGCACGATCAGGTGCAGCCGCACCGGCAGCCCCGCGCCCATGACCAGCCCGGCCAGCGCGATGGCGTGCGCCGCGCCGCCCATATCCTTCTTCATCAGCAACATGCCGGCGGACGATTTGACGTCCAGCCCCCCGGAATCGAAGCAGACGCCCTTGCCGACCAGGGCCAGCACGGGGTCGCTTTCCTTGCCCCAGGTCAGGTGCATCAGGCGCGGGGCATGGTGGCGCGCGGCGGCGCGACCGACGGCGTGGACCATGGGAAATCCCTGCTCCAGCGCGTCGCCCCGGGTGGTGGCCAGTTTCGCGCCGTGCGTCTTGGCCAGCCGCTCGCATTCTTCCTCCAGCGCGGCGGGGCCCATGTCCTCTGCCGGAGTGTTGACCAGATCGCGCACCAGGCACACGGCCTGCGCCTCGGCCAGGGCCGGCTCGATGGCCTTGACCTTGCTGGTCAGGAGCACGCGCGGGCCGGTGGCCTCGTCGTCCTTACGGTAGCGGTCGAAACGATACTGCGCGAGCTGCCAGCCGTGCACGGCCGGGCCGGGGTCCCCGCCTTCGCGCCGATAGGTTCCTGCGGGCAGGACCTCGGCCAGCCGGGCCATGCACCAGCTCGACAGCTCATCGGGATTGGCGACCCCGCCGACCGCGAACCAGCCGTCGCCATCGGGCACGATAGCGGTCTGATAACCGCTGCCGTCGAACTTCTGCGCGGCGAGCGCGGCGCGTTGCCCGGCGGACAGTTTCCTCGACCAGGCTTCGAAGCCGTCCTTGTTTACAAGGTGGACAGGAACCGCGTCTTGCCCGCGATCGTCTTGAATGAGAGTGCTGTCATGGCCCATACCGTTCCGATAGCGCCATTTGCGGGAGAAAATCCAATGCCGTTTCGCCAAATCGCCTTCGGGGCCTCGATCGCTCTGACGCTGTCCGCATGTTCTTCCCCCGACGAAGTGAGCGAAGAACTCGGGGTTACGCAGGACGCGGCGAGCGCAACCTCGTCCTCCTCCGCCGCCGCGGCATCCGCCAGCACGAGTGCATCGGCGAAGGCGCGCGCGGTCGAGGAAGAGACAGATCTTTACAGCTTCGCATTCTCCTACCCGGCCGCCGCGGCGAAAATCCCCGAGCTGGCCGCCATGCTGGACGACAAGCACGATTCGGCGAAAGCGGCGCTGAAATCGCAGGCGACCGACGACCGCGAACAGGCGCAGGCGAACGATTACCCCTATCGCGCGCACAGCTATTCGCAGGAATGGAAGGTCGTGGCCGACACGCCCGGCTTCCTCAGCCTGTCGGGCGCGTTTTCCACCTATACCGGGGGTGCGCACGGCATGTACGGCCTCGAATCGCTGGTCTGGGACAAGCAGGCGGGCGAGGCGATGAAGGGGGCGGCAATGTTCCTTTCGGCCAAGGCGCTCGACGATGCGCTGGGCGACAGGCTCTGCAAGGCGCTCAATGCCGAGCGTGCCGAGCGGCGGGGCGAACCGGTGCCCGAGGTTCTCGAAGGCGACGATTTCGGCTTCGACAGTTGCCAGCCTGTGAAGGATGCGACGGTCCTGGTCGGATCGGCGGGTGGCAAGGCCTTCGACCGGATCGGAATCTGGTTCGGCCCTTACGTGGCCGGCCCTTATGCGGAAGGGGCTTACGAGCTGAATTTCGCCGTCGATGCGGCGGTTATCGATGCGGTGAAGCCTGAATATCGGGAGGCATTTGCCGCCCGATAAGCTGGCAATTGCGCGGCAACGCGCCTACATCGCCGGTCATGACGGAATATCAGGCAATCGACGGTCGCGAGACGGTAATCCGCGACGGCACTATCAAGCTTCATGACGAAGCGGGCTTCGACGGGATGCGCCGCGCCGGCCGGCTGGCGGCCAGTATCCTCGATGCCATCGCCCCGCTGATGCAGCCGGGTGTCACGACCGCCGAGATCGACGACAAGGTGCGCGAAATGATGCTGGCGGGCGGGGCGGTTCCGGCGACGCTGGGCTATCGCGGCTATACCCATTCCTGCTGCATTTCGATCAACCACGTCGTCTGCCACGGCATTCCGGGGGAAAAGGCGCTGAAGGACGGGGACATCGTCAACGTCGACGTCACCCCGCTGCTCGACGGCTGGCATGGCGACACCAGCCGCATGTACCTGGTCGGCGACGTTGCGCTGAAGGCGCGGCGCCTGGTCGAAGTGACACACGAATGCCTGATGATCGGGATCGAGAAAGCGCAGCCCGGCGCGCGGCTCGGCGATATCGGCGCCGCGATCGAAGCGCACGCGCACCAGTTCCGTTACGGCGTCGTGCGCGAGTTCTGCGGCCACGGTGTCGGCCGCCTGTTCCACGACGCGCCGGAAGTGGTCCACGCCGCAACGGCGGGCACCGGGCCCGAACTGCGCCCCGGCATGTTCTTCACCATCGAACCGATGATCAACCTCGGTCGGCCCTGGGTGAAACTGCTGAAGGACGGCTGGACTGCCGTGACCCGCGACAAGAGCCTCTCAGCCCAGTTCGAACACTCGATCGGCATTACCGAAACCGGCAACGAGATCTTCACGCTGAGCGAGAAGGGGCTGCACAAGCCGCCTTACGACTGAATAATGGAATGGTCGTTGCCTGCCGAGCGGGCGGCACGACGGCGGAACCACATCCAGCCGGCCCACATCGCGGCGTAGAGCGTCAGCGCAGCGTAGATCGCGGGCATCGGATCGTCGATCGTGCTGATCGATCCGGCATAGGCCGCGATCGCGGCGTAGGGCAGGGTCCCGATGGCCCAGAACAGGGCGAACCGGGCAGGCGGCATGTGTGTGGCCCCGGCCATGCAGGCGGTCACTTCGGGCAGGATCGGCGCCGCCCGCGCCAGCAGGATCATTCCGGGGCCGTTCCGTTCGAATGTCGCGCGAATTTCCCTGCGCTGTTCTTCGTCGCGCACGATCACGCGCAGGGCGCCGTCGCCCCAGCGGCGGCAGAGGGCATATCCGCCGAACGCCGCGAGGGCCGATCCGGCAAGGGCGGCGAGCGTCCCTAGTTCCCAACCGAGGAAATAGCCGCCCAGGATCATGATCGTGAGCGTGGGCACCGCGACGAACAGGTCAACGAACAGCAGGCCGACCACGAGCGCGAAGACCGTGGCTGCGGACAGTGCGCTGGCCGCTTCGAGCCAGGCCTGGACATTGTCCCGAGTCAGGATCCCCAGCGCCCGCCCGATGAGGAAAGTCGAGGCGAAAACCGCGGCGAGCGTCAGCATGGCCTTGAGCAGCGGCCTCATCGTCCGCCCCCCTGGATGATTCGGCGGGCAAGGGAGGGGGATATGCGCTGGACCAGTCGCAACAGCCCCACTTTGCCAATGTCGTTGTCGGCCACACCGCGTTCCACCCCCTCCAGAATCTGCCGCGCCGCCTCGTCCGCAGAAAGCTTGCCGGTGCCGCGGCCGGCGGTCATCGGGGTGTCCACGAGCGGCAGGAAGGCCTGGACCACGCGCACCGGGCAGTCCGCCAGTTGCGCCCGCAACCCGCGCGAGAAATTGTCGAGACCGGCCTTGGTCGCGCAATAGACCGCCGATTCGGCTTTGGGCACCAGGGCCAGCCCCGAATTGACGTTCAGCACGAATGCCCCCGGCCGGCGCATGAGGCCGCGAAGAAGGCCGGCTACCAGCACGATCGGGGCGGTCAGGTTGACCGCGATCTCGCGGGCGATGGTCGCGCGGTCGAAAGTGGGATCGGCAAGGCGCGGCGTGAACTGTACTGCGGCGCAGCAAATCAGGCTATCAATCCCCTCCGGACAGAGTGTGCCGATACGTTCGATCGCGCGCTCCAGCGCCACCGGGTCGGCGAGGTCGGTCTCGACGTGGTCGAACGCGTCACCGTGGCCCGCGTCGCGCGGCGGGGCCGAACGCGAAAGGTTCACGATCCGGTTCCCCGGGGCAAGGCGGCGAAGGATTTCCAGGCCGACGCCCGAACTTCCGCCGGTCATCACGATGGTCTTGTTCTCAAGCTTCATGTCGGTAGGTTTCGACCATCGCCCCCGACGAGTAATTGACCGAGGTTCATTTGCGCGAGTTTCACAGCCTGTTCGAACTGCGCGGGCGCGCGATCGCCGTCGCGCGGGGCGATCACCTGTTTCGTCAGGGCGATACCGACGGTTCGGTCTATTTCGTGCGGTCGGGCCTGCTCAAGGCGTACTATCTGCGCCCCGACGGAAGGGAGCATATCAAGTCGTTCCTGCCCGAAGGATCGGTGATCGGCAGCCTGGTCGCCGCAACGCGAGAGGGGGCCTGCCCGTTCAGCCTGGTGGCGGCCGAAGACGGCACCCTGCTTTCGCTCCGGTACGAGATGCTGCGCGGCGCGGCGCGGGGAGACATGACGCTCGCCGCGGCGCTGATCGATTTCCTTATGGCCTATGGCATGCGCAAGGAACGGCGCGAGCATGAATTGCTGACGCTCTCGCCGGAGCAGCGCTATGCCCTGTTCCGCGAGACCATGCCGCACCTGGTGGACCGGGTCAGCCTTGCGGACCAGGCGGCCTATATCGGCGTTACCCCGCAGGCGCTGAGCCGGATTAGGCGGCGGGAAAAAGCCGCGGCCTGACTATCCCTCGCGCGTGGCGCGGATGGCGGCGGCGCCAGCGAAAGGTGCGATGGCCACGAGCAGGAGGCTGATCGCGGCGGTGAGGGCCAGGCCCCCCGCGCCAACGGGCGAGAGCGATCCTGCGCCGAAGACCAGCAGCGGCACGGCGAGGGGGATCGCCAGCAGCCCGGCCAGCGCCGCGCTGCCGCGCAGGCCGATCGTCAGCGAAGCGATCAGGATGCCGATGGCGGCCAGCCCCGGCGTCCCCGCCAGCAGACCCAGTTCCACCAGCCACAGGGTTTCGCCGTCGATCCCGACCAGCGCGCTGGCCGGCACTGCCGCGAGCATCAGGAACGGCCCGAAGCTGAGCCAGTGGGCGAGCAGGCGGATCGCGATCACCAGTTCTTCCGAAATGCCCCGCAGGGCCCATTGATCGAACAGGCCCTGTTCGACATCGTCCGCCAGCAGGCGGTCGAGCGGGAGGATCGCGGCGAGGAGCGCGGCGACCCAGATCACGCCCCCGCCGGTGGCGGCCAGCAATCGCGCGTCCGGCCCGACGGCGAAGGGATAGACCATCGCCACGGCGAGAAAGAACAGCAGCGGCAGCAGCGTTCCGCCACCGCGCCCGCCGGGCACGAAGCGGGCCAGATCGCGGCGCAGGAGAGCGGCGATCGGGGTCATGCCGAGAACTCGGCCAGGGCGAAATCGGTCAGCGGCAGCGTGGTCATCGCCGGTATCGCCATGTCCTGATGGCTGGCGACGAGGGCAATGCCGCCGGTCGCGCAGTGATCGGCCACCAGTGCTTCGCACAGCGCGACGCCCTGGCTGTCGAGGCCGTTGAGCGGTTCGTCGAGCAGCCAGATCGGCGCGGCCTGGGCCGTCAGCCGCGCGAGCGCGGCGCGCTTCTTCTGGCCGGTCGAAAGATAGCGGACGGGAACGTCCTCCAGCCCCCTCAATCCCAGCCGGCGGATATGTTCGTCAGCGCTCGTCCGGTCGAGCTGCGCCCAGAACGCCAGCGCCTGCCCCAGCGGGCGCTGCGAGTCGAGCGCGTGCCTTTCATCGAGCAGGGCGACCATGCCGCGCCGCTCGACCGTGCCGGCAAAGGGGCGCAGCAGGCCGGCGAGAATGCGGATCAGGCTGGTCTTGCCGATGCCGTTGGGCCCGGCGATGCGGCAGGCCGCGCCGGGGTGCAGATCCAGCGAAACGCCGCGGAACAGGACCCGTTCGCCCCTGCGGCAGGCGAGATCGGTCGCGGCGAGGTGCGCTTGCATGGTCGCGCGGGTTAGGCGAAAGCGCGCGACCTAACAAGGAGACACGAAATGGCTGTTGCCCGCCTGACCGATTCCGAACGCGATGACCTGTTGAGCCGGCACCCCGAATGGTCGCTCGTGCGCGATGGAGATGCGATCGAACGGACGTTCGAATTCGCCGATTTCAACGAGGCGTTCGGCTTCATGACGCGCGTTGCCCTGCTGGCCGACAAGGCCGATCATCATCCCGAATGGTCGAATGTCTACAACCGGGTGGAAATCACCCTGACCACGCATGATGCCGGCGGCCTGTCGCAGCGCGATGCCGACATGGCGGCAGCGATCGGGGCGCTGTAGGCCCGGTTACCGCCCCAGCGGCCGCGCCGTGGCCCGCGCCATTTTGCGCACCCGGCCCGGCATCCAGCGCGCGCCGAATGCCAGCCGCCGCGCGGTCTGGCCGACCAGGGTGTGCAGCCTGTCGCCGTGGACAGCTTCCCACGCGGCCCGGGCCACATCCTCGACCGGGGTGATTTCCAGCCCGGCGGACGTCACCCGGTCGCGGATCGCCTCATTGCTTTTCTGGTTCGGTGCGTGTTCGAGCAGGGGGGTATCGATAAAGCCCGGGCACAGGCTGCGGACCCGGATCCCCTGTTCCGCCCATTCGGCATCGAGCGCCTCGGTCGCGCCGCGCACGCCGAACTTGGTGGCGGAATAGACCGATGCACCGCTGGTCCCGTAGATGCCCGCCGCGCTGGCGGTATTGAGCAGGCAGCTGCCCGGCGCGGTCTTTTCCAGCCAGGGCAGGGCGGCCTGCGCGCCGTAGAGCACGCCTTTCAGATTGATATCGAGGCAGCGGTCGATTTCATCGGTGCTGTTTTCCGACAGCGATCCGCCCAGCGGGATACCGGCATTGTTTGCCACCACGTCGATCCGGCCGCCTGCTGCCGTCGCAAACGCTTCCAGCGCGGTGTCCCACGCCGCGCGGTCGCGGACATCGAACTTGTGGGCATACGTGAAGCCGTTGGCGATGCCCGCCAGGGTCTGTTCCATCCCTGCCGCGTCGATATCGCCGACACCCACGAACCAGCCGCGCTGGCTGAACAGGTGGGCAATCGCGCGCCCGATGCCCGAACCGCCCCCGGTGACGAAGATCGCCTTGCGATCGCCCATTGTGCCTCTCCCCCGCAAAATAGCCGCACGAGGGGTACCCCCGCGCGGCCGATTCTGCCAGCACTTTACGTAAGCGTCAGTTGGCGAGCGCCTCGGCCAGCCCCTGCACGAATTCTTCCCCTTCGACGATCTGGGCCGAAGACGCGGCGACCGTCTCGCCGATCGGCTCTGCCCGGCCGCCCAGGCAGGTGGCGAGGAAATTCTCGCTGATCGCGTTGAAGGCAATGTTGTTGTCGGGCCGTGCGAAGCCATGTCCTTCATCGGGGAACAGCACGTAAGTGACTGGAATGCCGTGGCCTTGCATCGCGGTAACGATCTGGTCGCTTTCCGCCTGCTTGACCCGGGGATCGTTGGCGCCCTGTCCGATCAGCAGCGGCTTGGTGATCCGGTCGGCCGAATGCAGCGGGCTGCGTTCCTTCAGCAGGGCCAGCCCTTCGGGCGTGTCGGGGTCGCCCATGCGCTGGTGGAACTGTTCGATCAGCGGCGCCCAGTACGGCGGAATGGTGTCCAGCAGCGTTTCGAGATTGGACGGGCCGACGATATCCACGCCGCAGGCGAATTTTTCGGGCGTGAATGTCAGCCCCGCCAGGGTCGCATAGCCGCCATAGGAACCGCCCATGATCGCCACTTTTTCCGGCGCGGTCACGCCCCTGTCGATTGCCCAGTCGACCGCATCGATCAGGTCGTCATGCATCTTGCGGCCCCATTCGAGATCGCCGGCGGAGATGAATTCTTTCCCGAACCCCGTCGAGCCGCGGAAATTGACGCTGAGCACGGCGTAGCCGCGGTTGGCCAGCCACTGGTGATAGGAATTGTAACCATAATCGTCGCGCGCCCAGGGGCCGCCGTGGACCAGCAGGATCATTGGCACTTCCGCTTCGGGAACACCGTCCTCGTCAGCATCCGAGCCGGGCGGCAGGGTCAGGTATGAAGGCAGCGTCAATCCATCGCGCGATGCGATCTCGACCGGGTGCATCGCCTGCAGGGGCGCGCCTTCGAGTTCGGGCCGGCTGGTATAGAATTCGTTCAGCGTCTGCGCTTCGCGGTCGAAGACGAACGTCTTGCTGGGCGCGGTCAGCGGATCGTTCCACACGATCCACTTGCTGTCGTCCTCGGTCCGCGACTGGACACCGAATTCGCCGTCGAGCCGTTCGTCGAGCCAGTCGAGCGCGCTCGCGATGTCCGGGTCGATCGCCGTCCATTCGGTGGTCAGGTAAGTGAAGCTGTAGGCTTCGATCTCGCCGGTCTTCGGGTCGGTCATCGCGCCCCCGATATCGGCCTTGTCGTTCTGCGCGATCACCGTCTTTTCGCCGGTTTCGACATTCTGCGCGACCAGCGCGGCGGTGTTCCGCCCGCGACTGTCGATCCAGTACATCGTCTTGCCATCGGTGGTGAAGCCGGCCGGCTGGGTGGTCAGCGAATCTTCCAGCCCGGTGCTTTCGCTGGGCTCGTCCGCGATCTTGCCATCGACGATGGGGAAGAAGTCCATTCCGCCCGCGGCATTGGGGCGCAGCGCCATGCGCAGCGCGAGATTGTCGTCCGCAAGGAAGCCGGCAAAGGCATCGTTCTGCTGGACCAGCGTCAGTTCACCGGTGTTGAGATCGAGCAGATGGACATCGTGAAAACGCGGATCGCGATTGTTGAGGCCGACCAGGATCTTGTCGCGGATATTCTCCGAAGTGCCGAAGATCTGCACCCGCGTATCCTCGAACGGGGTCAGCGTGGTTTCCGCGCCGCTGGCAATGTCGATGCCGTAGAGCAGGAAGTTCTCGTCCCCGCCCTTGTCCTGGATATAGAGCAGGCTGCGGCTGTCGGGCGCCCAGAAGTATGAACGGATCGGGCGCTCGGTCGCGTCCGTCATCGCGCGTGCCGCATCGGGATCGTCGACCGGGGCCATCCAGACGTTCATCACCCCGTCTTTCGGCGCCAGCCAGCTCAACCACTTGCCGTCGGGGCTGAGATTGCCCGAGCTACGGGTCGGGTTGCCGAAAAGATCCTCGCGGGGGATCAGCGGTGCGGCTTCGGCCGGATTGGTCATTCCCGAGGTAGTCTCCGTTTCCTGTGCCGTGACGGTGGCGGGCGAGGTCATGGCCAGCGCCGTGAGCGCGGTGCCTGCAGCGAGCATGTTCGAAAGCGAACGCATTGTCATAGTCTCCCCTGTTCCTGATCCGTCACGCTACTGCAAACGGGGGAGGGATTTCATCCGTAAACCGACGAACGGTTCACAGGGCCGGATTGTTGTAGCAATGCCAGGTCAGGATCGCGACTGCGCCGCGATGGGGGCGCCAGTCTTCGGCAAGCGCGCGCGTTTCTTTCTCCGAAGGGCGTTCCGGCAGATCCAGAATGCGCCCGATGCCTGCCTGAACGGCCAGATCACCCGCCGGCCAGATGTCGGGCCGCCCCTCCGCAAACAGCAGGTAGACTTCCGCCGACCACCGGCCAATTCCCTTGATCTGCGTCAGTTCGGCAATCGCTTCCTCGTCGTCGGCCGGCAGGTTGTCGAGGTCGAGCGCACCGCTGACCACCCTTTCGCAGAGCGAGCGGGCGTATCCCTGCTTCTGGCGCGAAAGGCCGCAGGCGCGCAGAGTATCGAAATCGCGGGCCAGCAAGGCATCGGGGGCAATCTCTTCGCCCAGTTCCGCTGCCAGCTTGTTCCACATCGATGTGGCGGCCGCGACCGAAACCTGTTGCCCCACGATGGTGCGCAGCAATGTGCGGTAACCCCGCTCGCGGATGCGGGTATCGGGATAGCCGACCCGTTCCAGCGCCGCGCCAAGCCGCGCTTCACGAGCCGCAACAAAATCGATCCCTTCCCGCAACTGATCGGCCGTCAGTCCCATCGCCTTGTCTTGCCTTCCCCGGTTCGATTGCCTAGCAGGCCCGCGCATCCGGCCTGCAGTGGCCGCACGCCATAAGGGAAACACGCGCAATGCCCAAGCTGATCGTCGTCAATCGCAGTGGGGAAGAATCGTCGATCGATGTCGAGGATGGCCTGACCGTGATGGAAGCGATCCGCGACAACGGCTTCGACGAATTGCTGGCGCTGTGCGGCGGGTGCTGTTCCTGCGCCACGTGCCACGTCCATGTCGATCCGGCGTTCCGCGACAAGCTGCCGGCGATCAGCGAGGACGAGGACGATCTGCTTGAATCAAGCGATCACCGCGACGAGAATTCTCGCCTTGGCTGCCAGATTCCCTTCACCGGCGACCTGGACGGGCTGAAAGTCTCCATCGCGCAGGAAGACTGACGCTTCCCGTTATTCGGATCGCCCCTGTCCGCGCGGGCATTAGGCGCGGTATCCGCACACAAACCGCAAATGCGTTGCGTGCGGCGCCAAGCGATTCTAGCGCGTTCATCATGACCTTGCCCGCAGCTTTGACCAACACCCTCGATCTCATCGGCAATACGCCGCTCGTTCTCCTGAAAGGGCCGAGCGAAGCGGCCGGCTGCGAGATCTGGGGCAAGTGCGAATTCGCCAACCCCGGCGCCAGCGTGAAGGATCGCGCTGCACTGGGCATCGTTCGCGATGCCGAGGCGCGGGGCGAGCTGAAGCCGGGCGGCTGCGTGGTCGAAGGGACCGCGGGCAATACCGGGATCGGCATCGCGCTGGTCGCCAATGCCCTGGGCTATCGCACGATCATCGTCATGCCCGATAACCAGAGCCGCGAGAAAATGGCGACCCTGCGCGCACTGGGCGCGGAACTGGTGCTGGTGCCGCCGACGAAATATTCGGACTGCAACCATTTCGTCCACACCAGCCGCCGCCTGGCGGAGGAGACGGAAGGCGCGATCTGGGCCAACCAGTTCGACAATACCGCCAACCGCAAGGCGCACCTGGAAACGACCGCGCCCGAGCTGTGGGACCAGATGGGTGGGCGGATCGACGGTTTCACGTGCGCGGCGGGCACGGGCGGCACGATTGCCGGCGTCGGCATGGGCCTGAAGGAGCGGGACGAGAACGTCACCATCGCGCTGACCGATCCGCACGGCGCGGCGCTGTACAATTTCTACGCCAATGGCGAGCTGAAGGCCGAAGGCAGCTCCGTCGCCGAAGGGATCGGGCAGGGGCGGATCACCGCCAATCTGGAAGGCGCGCCGATCGATACCCAGTTCCGCATTTCGGACGAGGAAGGGCTGGAATGGGTTGCCCGCCTCCTGCGTGAAGAGGGGCTGTGCCTGGGCCTGTCGTCGGGCATCAACGTTGCCGGCGCGGTCGCGCTGGGCCGGCATCTGGGCAAGGGATCGCGGGTGGCGACAATCCTGTGCGACACGGGCTTCCGCTATCTTTCCACGCTCTACAACCGCGAATGGCTGGAAGCGAAGGGCCTTCCGGCGTTCGACTGGCTCGAACGCGATTGACTGCCCAGCCACTTGCTCTAGCCTCGTGATCATGCGCGGCATCGGCAGCATTATCGGCGAAAGGCGTTCCAACGCGGCGCGTGAGCGGCTGGACGCCGCGACGCGGGGCCGTTCAGTCTCGCTGCATCGGCTCCAGGTCGGGGGCTCCGGGCTGATCGGCATCGTGCTGATGCTGGCGCTTGCCGATATCATCACCGATCGCGCCAATCGAACCGAAGCAGGCAGCGTGCCCGAAGCGGCAGCCACGGTTTCGCCCGGCCCGACTGCGCATAGCCAGCAGAACGATCCGCTCGCGGAAGCCGGCGTCGTGCCTGGGCCGCGGGCGAGCCCGGTACCCACACCGACCGCGCCGCTGACACTGCCGCCGCTTGCCGAACCGGACGATGCCCCGGAAACGCAGTAGGCTGGCCTGGCTGATCGGGCTCGTGGCGCTCGGTCTGGGCGTTGTGGCGTGGGCGTTTGGCGGTGCAGGGCGGCCACGGGGCGAACTGGGCCTGTTCACCACCCTGCCGATTTATTGGGCCGAAACGGCTGGCATATCCGAAATGCTTGGCAGCGAAACGCAGGCCGGATGGGTGCGAACCGCGGTCGAGCGCCGGTTCGAACTGCTGCCGCTGGATACGCTCGCGGATGAAGAAGCGGCGATTGCGGAAGATCTCGCAGCCCTCGATCACCTCCTGCTGGCCCAACCCAGGCCCCTCTCGCCATACGAGAATGTGGCGCTGGACAAATGGGTCCGCGCCGGGGGCCGGGCGCTCGTTTTCGCCGATCCGATGCTGACGGTGGAATCACGTTTCCCCGTCGGCGATCGTCGTCGGCCGCAGGATGTCGTCCTGCTGTCGCCAATCCTCGCGCGCTGGGGCCTGGAAATGCGTTACGACGCAGCGCAGGATGCCGATGAGCGCATGATCGCGACGGACATGGCGCCACTGCCCGTTCGGATGGCGGGCACCCTGCATCCGATGCGCGAGCATTCCGCGGCCCAGGACAATTGCTGGATCGCTTACGACCGGCTGTTCGCGCGGTGCTCTATCGGCAAGGGGCAGGTGACGGTGATCGCCGATGCCGCCGTGCTGGAGCCGGCAACAGGCGATCGACTGGATGCGCGCAAGGATGCGCTGTCCTGGCTGATCGAAAGCGCGCTCAGCGAAGCACGCTGATCCTATCAGGGGATTTTTGGGGATTGCGGCGGTCGTTCCGTCGCAAATGCGCGATATTGCGCGGTTTTTCCTGATGATCGGGAGAAAGAGGCTGCTATAAAAATAGCGATATAACAAGAATTTACACCTCTATCCCCTGTAATCCCCGAATTTTCCCTTCCTTCCCGCCTTTCTCCGAGGTAGGAATAGCTTCCATCGGACAGGCCATTTCGCATCGCGCCCCGATTCGCGGGGGCGAACCGCACTCGTTTGGGCGATTGCGGCAAGGCGGAAGGCATGTCCGAACGAACAACCCTGGGGTGATTGGGGGCGGGCCTGGTGCCGGAGGCGCAGAACTTTACAGGATTTAGCGGTCAGGCCTTTTCGCTGCTCGGCGAAAAGGGGCGCTATGTCCTGCCGCCTGCCTTCCGCAACCTCGTGAAGGAATCGAGCGACGGCCGCATCCTGTGCATCGACAAGCATCCCAAGCTGGATTGCCTCGTCGGTTTCGGCCTTTCGCGCCACGACGAGCTGGAGGCGCAGCTGGACCGCGAGGAAGATCTCGCGTGGAAGCGCCAGCAGGATTTCGACCGCGATACCCGCGCCGCGCAGTTGTTCGGATACCTGAGGGTGCCGTTCGACGACAGCGGACGCTTTATCATGCCGCCGCACCTCGTCCGCCTGGGGAAAGTGGAAGACCAGCTCTATTTCCACGGCCTGGGCCGCTTCTTCACAATCTGGAACCCGGTCGAGCTTGCGCGGATGAGCGACGACTGGGCCGGCGCGAAGGAGGCTTGCGCCGACTTCGTGGCCGATCATCAGGCGAAGGCGAAACGCAAATGAGCGGATCGCACGAAACCCCGCACATTCCCGTGCTAATGGACGAAGTCCTCGCCGCGCTCGCGCCCTGTCCCGGTGCGGTGATTGTCGATGCCACGTTCGGTGCCGGCGGCTATACCCGTGCGCTTCTCGATGCAGGGGCGACCGTGCACGCGTTCGACCGTGATCCCGATGCGATCGCTGCTGGCCAGGCCTGGCCCGAAACGCGCGAGACCCCGCCCAGGCTCGTCCTGCATCCGCGCCGCTTTTCCGAGATGGTTGCCGCTCTTGCAGAGGTTGGCGTGGCGCAGGTCGACGGGGTGGCGATGGATATCGGCGTGTCGTCGATGCAGCTCGACCAGGCGGAGCGGGGCTTTGCTTTCTCCGTCGACGGCCCGCTCGACATGACAATGGGGCAGAGCCGGCCGAATGCGGCCGATTTCGTCAACGAAGCTGACGAAAGCGTCATTGCCGACGTGCTCTATCAATATGGCGAAGAACGCCAGTCGCGCCGCGTCGCGCGCGCCATCGTCGCCGCCCGCCCGCTGGAAACGACCGGCGATCTGGCGCGTGTCGTGCGCAAGGCGCTCGGCTATCGTCCCGGTGCCCCCAAAGACCCCGCAACCCGCAGTTTTCAGGCGATCCGCATCCACGTGAATGCGGAGCTGGAGGAGCTTGCCGCCGGCCTCTCTGCGGCAGAAACCCTGCTGCGCGAAGGCGGGCGTCTGGCGGTGGTCAGCTTCCACAGTCTGGAAGACCGGATCGTCAAACGCTTCCTGCGCGAGGCATCGGCCAAGACCGGCGGATCGCGCCATCTGCCGCTGACCGAAAGCGCGCCCGCGCTGTTCACCCGGGTTTCCAAGGGCATCCGCCCCTCCGACACCGAAACGGCGCGCAATCCGCGCGCGCGTTCGGCCACCTTGCGCCATGCCGTGCGGACCGCCGCACCGGCGCGGGAGGCGGCATGATGATCGGGGGAAGCCGTCTGCGCCAGATCGGCTGGGCCGTGGTTCTGGGCGTTTGCCTGGCCGCTTTCGTCGTGCTGACGTTCCGCGTGAATGCGGTGAAGAGCGAAGTGCGCCTGGCCGAACGGCAGATCGTCGCGCTCGAGCGTGAAAAGCTGATGCTGGAAACGGAGTTCGAAACACGCGCCAACCAGCGGCAGCTCGCCGACTGGAACCGGGTCGAGTTCGGTTATCAGGCGCCGCGTTCGGACCAGTACCTCGACAGCGAACGCCAGCTTGCCGCTCTTGGCCTGCCACGTGCGGTCGACGCGCCCGATCCGATCCGCGTCGCGCGGGCACGCCAGAGCGAAGAGGTCGAGCTGGCGGCGATGGTGTCGCCGCTTACCGGCAAGCCCGCGCAGTCTGCCGGAAGTGGTGACGGGCGGCAGGAAATGGCGGCGCCCCGTTCGCTGGCGGAGCGTCTTTCGGATGGCACGCGCCTGGGTGCGAGCCTGGCGGAGGTCGCCGAATGAACGCGCTGAGCATCAGCACGGCGATTTCCACCGGTCGGGTCAACCTCATTACAAGCCGTCAGCGTTCGCTTACCGTCGCGCGCTGGCGTGCCCTGTGGCTGGCGCTGGTGTTCGCTGCAGTGGCGGCGGCCGCGCTGGTGCGGATCGGGGTTCTCGGGCTCAGCGACAACGCCACCACCGTCGCATCGCTGGAAGAGGCGTTGCTCCCGCCGCGCGGAGAAATCACCGATCGCAACGGGGTCCCGCTGGCACGCGCGTTCCCCGCCTATGCCCTGTGGTACAATCCCGAAGCGCTGGGCGAAGATGGCGCGCCGCTGGTCAAGAGTGCGGACGAAGTCGCTGCCGAGCTGGTGAAGATCTTCCCCGATCTCGATCAGGCCGAGGTCGCGCAGCAGCTTACGGCCGGCCGGCCCGGCTATATCCGGCGGCGCGTCCTGCCCGAAGACGCCAACCGCGTGCAGGCGATCGGCGAACTGGCGCTGGAAATGCCGCAGGAAACCGATCGCTATTATCCGCAAGGGTCGATGGGCGCGCACGTTCTCGGCTATGTCGATGCGAGCGGCGATGGCCAGGTCGGGATGGAGCGGGTGCTGGATGAACGCCTGACCGACCCGGCGCGCCGCAGCCAGCCCGTTGCGCTGTCGATCGATATGCGGGTGCAGGGCGCGCTGGAAGATGAACTGCGCCGCGGGATGCTGTCGGTCAACGCGCTGGGCGCTGCCGGGATCGTTCTGGACGTCGATACCGGCGAAGTCATGGCCCTGGCCTCGCTGCCCGAATTCAACCCAAACAAGATCGACGTTGAAGGCGAGAAGTTCATGTTCAATCGGGTGACCAACCAGGTCTACGAACTCGGTTCGACGTTCAAGCCGCTAACCGTCGCCGCCGCGATCGACGCAGGGGTGGTGCGTGATTTCGGGCGCCGTTATAACGCACAGCCGATCGCCGTGGGGCGCTTCACCATCAAGGACAGCCATCCGCTTGGCGCCACATTGAACGTGCCTGAAACGCTGATCCATTCCTCCAACACCGTGACGGCACGCATCGCCGACGAACTGGGGCCGGCGAAGATGCGCCAGACGATGATCGATCTCGGCATGAGCGAGCGCCCCTATATCGAACTGCCGGCGCGCGGCCATCCGATCTGGCCCGGCGAAGACTGGCCGCGGCTGCGCAACATGACCGTCAGCTATGGCCACGGTATCGCGGTCACGCCGCTGCACCTCGCCAGCGCCTATGCCGCGATGATCAACGGCGGCGTCTGGCGCCCGGCGACCTTGCGCAAGCTGGAACCGGGCGATGCGCCTCGCGGACGCCGGGTGTTCAAGGCATCGACCAGCGCCCGGATGCGGCAGCTTCTGCGAATGATCGCAGTCTATGGTACGGGCCGAAACGCCAATGCGCCCGGCTATCGGGTGGGGGGCAAGACCGGATCGGCGGAAAAGCCGGGCGCGGGCGGCTATCGCCGTTCCACGCTGGTTTCGACGTTTGCCGCCGCATTTCCGATGGACCGCCCGCGTTATGTCGTGATCGCCATGCTGGATGAACCGAAAGGGACCACCGCCAGCTCGTACCAGCGCACCGCCGCATGGAACGCCGCGCCGATCGTGGGCAACCTGGTCCCGCGGATCGGGCCGCTGCTGGGCGTTCGCCCGGATGACGCGCGCGACGTCGATATCAGCGATCTGCGGCCGCTGATCGGGGGCGGCAAATGAGGCTGGGCAAGCTCGCCGCCGCTGCTGGAATCTTGCTGGACGGCGATCCCGATCTGCAGGTGACGGGCTTTGCGATCGATCATCGCAAGGTCGCGCCCGGCACGGTGTTCGGTGCGTTTCGCGGTACGGCATTCAATGGTGAGGATTTCATCGCCGCGGCCATCGCTGCCGGGGCGGTTGCGGTGGTCGCGCGGCCGGAAATCGCCGTCGCAGGCGCCGTGCATATCGCCGATGCCGAACCGCGCCGCGCCTTCGCCCGGCTGGCGGCGAAATTCTTCACGCCTGTGCCTTCCACTATCGTTGCCGTGACCGGGACCAACGGCAAGACGTCGACCGTCGAAATGGCGCGGCAGCTATGGCGCATGACGGGCGAACGGGCCGCGTCCATCGGCACGCTGGGGGTCACGACCTCGGACGAGAGTATCTCCACCGGCCTGACCACGCCCGACATCGTGACATTCCTTTCGAACATGAGCGGGCTGGCGCGCGAAGGGGTAACCCACGTCGCCTACGAAGCGTCGAGCCATGGCCTTTCGCAATACCGCAACGAAGGGCTGCATGTTTCGGCGGCGGCCTTCACCAACTTCAGCCGCGATCACCTCGACTATCATGGCAGCATGGAAGAATACTTCGCGGCGAAGATGCGGCTGATCGACGAAGTGGTTGCGGATAGCGCGACCGTGGTGGTCTGGGCCGACGCTGGCGAGTGGGCCGGCCTGGCCGCCGAACACGCGCAAAGACGGCATCTGCGCGTGTTCACGGTGGGCGAGCAGGGCGATGGCATTCGCCTGCTCGCCCGTACCCCGACCCAGTTGGGCCAGGAACTGACCGTCGTGCATGACGGGGCGCAACGCACGATCCGCCTGCCGCTGATCGGCGCCTATCAGGCCGCCAACGCGCTGGTCGCCGCAGGCCTGGTCATCGCCACCGGCGGCAGTGCGGGTGCCACGCTGGATAACCTTTCCCGGCTTCAGCCGGTGCGCGGCAGGCTGGAACGGGCCGCGATTGCCCCATCGGGCGCGCCGGTTTACGTCGATTACGCGCACACTGCCGATGCGCTGGAGGCCGCGATTGCAGCCTTGCGTCCGCACTGCACGAAACGGCTGATCGTCGTCTTCGGCGCAGGCGGAGATCGCGACGTCGGCAAACGGGCCGCGATGGGCGAGGTTGCCAGCAAAGGGGCGGACGCGGTCATCGTCACCGACGACAATCCGCGGGGAGAAGACCCTGCGGCCATTCGCCATGCGGTTCTGGCCGGGGCCGAAGGCGCGCAGGAAATCGGCGACCGCCGTGCCGCGATAAGCGCGGCGATCGCAATGGCTGGCGCGGATGACATTGTGCTGGTGGCGGGCAAGGGACACGAACAGGGCCAGATCGTCGGATCGGGAGAAAACATGCGCGTATTGCCGTTCGACGATGTAGCCGTGGCGCGCGAATGCGCAGCCGATTCGCTGGGAGGTGCGGCATGAGCGCCCATAATGCATTGCGCGCCTGGCCAGTTCGCCGGCGCGACGGCCTGGGGCTTGCCCTGTGGGATGCGCCTGCCCTGGCAGAGGCGATGGGCGGAACGCAGAGCGGGCCGTTTCAGGTTTCCGGGGTGGAGATCGATTCGCGCGATGTGCGTTCCGGCGATCTGTTCTTCGCGCTCAAGGGCGAAAGCACCGACGGGCATCGCTTCATCGAAAAAGCCTTCGCCAATGGTGCCGCCGCCGCGGTCGTCGATCGTCCGATCGACTGGCCCCATATCCTCGTGGCCGATACCAATGCCGCACTGGAAGCTCTGGCGAAGGCAGCACGCAACCGCGGGGCAGCGGTGCGTATCGGGGTGACCGGATCGGTCGGCAAGACCGGCGTGAAGGAAGCGATCTTCGCCGCGCTCGATCGTGCCAGCCGCGGGCAGGCGCATCGTTCGGTGCGCAGTTATAACAATCATGTCGGTGTACCGCTCAGCCTCGCCCGGATGCCTGCGCGCAGCCGTTTCGGCGTGTTCGAGATGGGGATGAACCACGCCGGCGAAATCGCCGCGCTGACCGAACAGGTACGACCCAACGTGGCGGTCGTGACCACGATCGCCCCCGCGCACATCGAAAACCTCGGCAGTGAAGAAGCGATTGCGGACGCCAAGGCCGAAATCTTCGCCGGGCTGGAGCCTGGCGGGTTCGCCATCATCCCGGCGGATTCGCCGCATTACGAGCGCCTGCGCGACCGCGCGCTGGATGCAGGCGCAAAAGTGCTTTCTTTCGGACGGGCCGACCATGCCGATGTCCGCCTGCTCGATGCCATTCCCGCTGCCAACGGCGGGGCGCTGGTGACGGCCGACTTTGGCGACACGCGTCTCTGCTATTCGGTGGCGGAGCCGGGCGAGCACTGGATCGCCAATTCGCTCTGCGTCATGGCGGCGGTGCGTGCGGCGGGGGGCGATCTTGCTTCCGCCGGGCTGGCCCTGGCGGAAATGGGCGGGCTGAAGGGGCGCGGTGCGCGGCACCGGATCGCCGCGAGTGGCGGCCATGCCCTGATGATCGATGAAAGCTACAACGCCAACCCCGCATCCATGCGCGCGACTTTGCAGCAACTCGGCCAGACGCCCGCTTCGCGCCGTATTGCAGTGCTCGGCAGCATGAAGGAACTGGGCGATTTCGCCCCGGCATTCCACGCCCAGCTGGCCGAGCCGCTGGCGGAAGGGAAAGTCGATCATGCGGTTCTGGTCGGCGAGGAGATGCGTGCACTGGCACGGGACTTGGGGAAAGGCGCAGGCAATGCGCTTGCGGGCGGGCTGACCTTCGCCCATTGCGATGGACCTGCCGAAGCAATCGCGGCGCTGGAGGAATTCGGCATCGCGGCGGGCGATGCGATCCTGGTCAAAGGTTCCAATTCGATCGGTCTAGGCAGGCTGGTGACACATTTTGCCTCCAGGAATGCTGGGGGCAGGGAAGGCTGAATGCTTTACCTTATCGCCGAGTGGCTGGGTTTCGAAGGCGCTCTCAATCTCGTCCGCTATCAGACGTTCCGTGCCGGGGCGACGCTGATGACGGCGCTGCTGATCGGTCTGTTGATCGGCCCGCGCTTCATCAACATGCTGCGCGTGCGCCAGGGCAAGGGGCAGCCGATCCGCGAAGACGGGCCGCAGACCCACCTGGCCAAGCGCGGGACGCCGACGATGGGCGGGTTGATGATCCTCACGTCGCTGATGATCGCGATGCTGCTGTGGATGGATCTTCGCAATCCCTTCGTCTGGGCGTGCCTGGCGGTGACCGCCGGGTTCGGCGTGATCGGTTTCCTCGACGATTACGACAAGGTTTCCAAGGCCAGCCATCGCGGCGTTTCGGGCAAAGTACGGCTGCTGTTCGAATTCCTGGTCGCGGGCGTGGCATCGTGGATCGTCGTCGGGCAGATCAACACGTTCCTTTATGTCCCCTTCTTCAACAATCTCGGGTTCGAACTCGGCTGGTTCTATTACGTCTTCGCCGCGGTGGTGATCGTCGGCGCGGGCAATGCGGTCAATCTGACCGACGGGCTGGACGGGCTGGCAATCATGCCGGTCATCATCGCGGCGGGCACCTTCGCCCTGATCGCCTATCTCGTCGGCCGGGTCGACTATTCGGAGTATCTGGGGATTCCCCATGTTCCCGGTGCGGGCGAACTGGCGATCTTCTGCGCCGCCATCATGGGGGCGGGGCTGGCATTCCTGTGGTTCAACGCGCCGCCAGCGGCGGTGTTCATGGGTGACACGGGCAGCCTGGCGCTGGGCGGCGCGCTGGGCGCGATCGCGGTTGCCAGCCATCACGAAATCGTCCTCGCCATCGTCGGCGGCCTGTTCGTGGCAGAGGCGCTTTCGGTCATCATTCAGGTTTTCTGGTTCAAGCGGACGGGCAAGCGGATTTTTCGCATGGCCCCGATCCACCACCATTTCGAGCAGCTCGGCTGGAGCGAAAGCAAAGTCGTGATCCGTTTCTGGATCATCTCGATCGTGCTCGCGCTGATGGGTCTGGCGACGCTGAAGCTGCGATGATTGTTTCGCCGGCCTTCTCCGGCAAGCGCTTTGCCGTCCTCGGCCTCGCCCGTTCGGGCCTGGCCGCGGCGGAAACCCTGCTGGCGAGCGGCGCGAAAGTGGTCGCGTGGGACCGGCAGGATGTCGCGCGCGAGAAGGTGGAAGGCCGTGCACGCCTGGCCGATCCGCTGGAGATCGACCTGACCGGGTTCGACGGGATTGTCGCGTCGCCCGGCGTACCGCTGAATACCCACCCGATTGCGGAGCGCGCGCGGCGCTTCGGCGTTCCGGTGATTGGCGATGTCGAACTGTTCGCGCAGGCCCGTTCGGCCCTGCCGCCGCACAAGGTGATCGGGATCACCGGGACGAACGGGAAATCGACCACGACCGCGCTGGTTCACCACATTCTCGAATCTGCGGGGCTTCCCGCGCGTATGGGGGGCAATATCGGCCTGCCGATCCTGGCGCAGGAACCGCTTCCCCAGGGCGGGGCCTATGTGCTCGAACTGTCGAGCTACCAGATCGATCTGACGCGGACGCTGGCCTGCGATGCCGCGGCGCTGATCAACATCACGCCCGACCATCTCGACCGCTATGACGATTTTGCCGCCTATGCCGCGTCGAAGGCGCGTCTGCTTGCGATGCAGACACCCGATCAGTTCGCGGTGTTCGGCTGCGCGGATGCTCCGACCGAAGCGGTCTACGCTACGGAGCAGGCGCGCAGGGCGCCGGATCGGGTGGCCTGTGCGGATCGCGCCGGCATCGCCGCACTCCAGGTCGACTGGCCCGCGCTTCAGGGGCCGCACAACCTCGAAAATGCGGCCATTGCCGCTGCCCTTTGCGCGCAGTTGGGCGTCGGCCAGAGCGAGATCCGCGCAGCGATGGCGAGCTTCCGCGGGTTGCCGCATCGGATGGAAGTGGTGGCGGAGCATCGCGGCGTCCTGTTCGTTAACGACAGCAAGGCGACCAATCAGGCATCCACGGCCCCGGCGCTGGCGGCGTACCCGCCCGATGCCGCGACGGCGGGCAACGCGCGCCCTCGCGTGCACTGGATCGTGGGCGGCTTGCCCAAGGAAGACGGGCTGGGCGAGTGCGAGGCCCATCTGGGCAACGTCGCGGCCGCCTATACCATCGGCGAAGCCGGCCCCCGCTTCGCCGAGCTGCTTGACGGGCGTGTGCGCGTGGAGCGGGCAGAGCTGATGTGCCAGGCCCTGCGCCTCGCCTATGCCGCCGCGCGCTCCGGCGATGTCGTGCTGCTGTCGCCCGCCTGCGCCAGCTTCGACCAGTTTCGCGATTACGAGAAGCGGGGCGAGTACTTCCGCGAGATCGTCGCCATGCTGATCGGTGAACCGGCGCGCCCGCGCGAGCCGTTCTCGGGGAAATCCGCGGCATGAGCGCTTCGCAGCCCTATATCCCGCGCACCGGCGATCGCGGCCCGCGACAGGACCGGTTCCGTACCTCGCGCCGTGCCGAGCTGAAGATCTGGTGGCGCGAGATCGATCGCGTGCTTCTGCTGCTGATTATCGCGCTGATGGCGATTGGCGCTGCCGCAGTGGCCGCGGCCTCGCCCGCCAGCGCGCGTCGCCTGTCGACCGCGACGCAAACGCTACCGGATCTCTATTTCTACTGGGCTCATCTGCGCTGGCAGATACTGGGGCTGGTGACGATGTTCGCGGCGGCAATGCTTTCGCGGGAAAATGCGCGGCGCGTCGGCATCATGCTGTTCGCCGGAATGTTCGCGATGCTGATGCTCGTGCCGCTCGCCGGATACGAAGTGAACGGGGCGAAGCGCTGGATCAACGTGGGCTTTTCCTTCCAGCCGTCGGAGTTTCTGAAGCCCGGTTTCGTGATTACCCTTGCCTGGATCATCGCCTGGCGCGCGCGCGATCCCAATATTCCGGTGCTGACGATCGTGACTGGCATCATGATGGCCGTCGGCGGCCTGCTGATGCTTCAGCCCAACCTCGGCGATACGGTCCTGTTCGCAGGCGTATGGTTCGCGCTGATCGTGCTGTCGGGCGTTTCGGCCAAGCGATTGGGAGCGGTGATCGGTGCGGGGGTCGCCAGTGTCGTGCTGATCTATCTGTTTTACGAAAACGGCCGCAACCGGATCAACGATTTCCTTGGCGGCGGAACCGCCTTCGATCAGGTCGATCTGGCCCAGCGCACGCTCCTGGCCGGTGGGTGGACCGGCAGCGGGCTGTGGCTGGGCATTCGCAAGATGAGCCTGCCCGAAGCGCACACCGATTATATCTTCTCCGTAATCGGGGAGGAATTCGGTCTGCTCGTATGCGGGGTCATCGTCGCGCTCTATCTGGCGATCGTGGTGCGCGTGCTCGTCCGCCTTGCGGATGAGGAGGATCTGTTCACCCTGCTGGCCGGCGCCGGGCTCGCCGTGCTGATCGGCGGGCAGGCGTTCATCAACATCCTCGTCAACCTGCAGCTTGCCCCATCGAAGGGGATGACGCTGCCGCTCGTGTCCTACGGGGGTTCCTCCACCATTGCGATCTGTCTTACGGTGGGTCTTCTGCTGGCGATCACCCGGCGCAACCCCTTCCTCAAGCGCGGGAAGCCCGGTGTGTGGCAGCGACTTTTCGGACGGGAGGCGCAGGTATGACAGGCGGAGCGAACCGGCACTATGTCCTGGCGGCGGGCGGCACGGGCGGGCATCTGATCCCCGCCTTCGCGCTGGCGACCGAGCTGGAGCGGCGCGGCCACCACGTTGCGCTGATCACCGACAGGCGCGGGGCGGAAATCCCCGGAAAGCCATCGTTTCTGCCTGCGCATGTCCTGCCTGCGGGGCGTTTCGGCAAGAACCCGCTGCGCTGGCCCGGCGGCCTGCGCGCGGTTCTGGAAGGGCGCAAGATGGCGCTGCGCCTGTTCGACAGCTTCGAACCCAGCGCCGTGGTCGGATTCGGCGGTTATCCCGCGCTGCCCGCGCTGCTGGCAGCGACCTCCGCAGGAATCCCCAGCATCGTGCATGAACAGAACGCAGTGCTGGGGCGGGTGAACAGGCTGCTCGCCGACCGGGTTCAGGCCATTGCGACCGCTTACCCGGAGATCGCGCGGCTCAAGCCCAAACATGCGGGCAAGGTTCACCTGGTCGGCAACCCCGTGCGGGCCGAAGTGCTGTCGTTACGCGACGAGGAATTTCCGCCGCTGGCGGAAGACGGCCTGCTCAAGGTGCTGGTGACCGGCGGCAGCCAGGGCGCACGGGTGCTGAGCGAGATCGTGCCCGATGGGCTGGCGATGCTGCCCCCGGCGCTGCGGCAGCGGCTGCAGGTTACGCAGCAGTGCCGGCCCGAAGACATCGACGCTGTTCGCGAACGTTATCGCAGCCATGACATTCCAGCCGAACTGGGCACCTATTTCGAAAACATGGCGGCGCGCCTTGGCGATGCGCACCTGTTCATCGGCCGCGCCGGCGCATCGACGATTGCCGAACTGACCGCTGTGGGACGCCCGGCCATTCTGGTCCCGCTGCCGATCGCGACCGACGACCATCAGGCGGCGAACACGCGCGAAGTGGCGAAGGCCGGCGGCGCGCGGATGATCCGGCAGGAGAAATTCGCGCCCAAGGAACTGGCGAAGCAGATCCAGGTCCTGGCACAACATCCGCAGGCGCTCGCCAATGCGGCGCACGCTGCATGGAACTGCGGACGGCCGGATGCGGTGAAGGACCTTGCGGATCTGGTCGAAGGTTTCGGCGGAGCGGAAATGATGGATGTCATCCGTGTTGGCGCCAACACCGCGCGCGGCACCACACAGGGTGCCCCCGCAGCGCAGGGCGCGGCGCGCGACAAGGCGGGGAAACCGGCGGCATGAAGGGCGTCGCAACAGATATCGGGACGATTCATTTCGTCGGGATTGGCGGGATCGGCATGTCCGGCATTGCCGAAGTGATGCACAATCTCGGCTATTCGGTGCAGGGGTCCGACCTGGCCGAAAGCGCGACGGTCGAACGGCTGCGTGCGCGCGGCATCAGCGTCGCGATCGGCCAGGCGGGCGAGAACGTGGAGGGTGTGGCCGTCGTGGTCACCTCTACCGCGGTCAAGCGGACCAATCCCGAAGTTCTCGCCGCGCTTGAAAACCGGATACCCGTTGTGCGCCGGGCGGAAATGCTCGCCGAACTCATGCGGCTGAAAAACACCGTCGCGGTGGCCGGAACGCACGGCAAGACCACGACGACCAGCATGATCGCGGCGCTGCTCGATGCCGGCGGGGTCGATCCGACGGTGATCAACGGCGGGATCATCGAACAGTACGGTTCCAACGCGCGCCTCGGCGACAGCGACTGGATGGTGGTGGAAGCGGACGAAAGCGACGGCAGCTTCCTGCGCCTCGACGGTACGATCGCGGTCGTGACCAATATCGATCCCGAGCATCTGGATCATTACGGCGATTTCGACGGGGTGAAGGACGCCTTCGTCGAATTCATTCACAACGTGCCGTTCTATGGCGCGGCGATCCTGTGCATCGACCACCCGGAAGTGCAGGCAGTGACCGGCAAAGTGCGTGACCGGCGGGTCGTGACCTACGGATTCTCCCTTCAGGCCGATGTCTGCGCGGTCAATGTGCAGCCTGCGGCGGGGGGCAATCGCTTCGACGTCGTGGTTCGCCAGAGAGCCGGCGAAGATCGGCGGATCGAAGGTGTCCACTTGCCGATGCCGGGCCGCCACAATGTCCAGAACGCGCTCGCCGCAATCGCGGTGGCGATCGAGATGGGATGTTCGGACGAAACGATCTGCAACGGGTTTGGCCAGTTCGGCGGCGTTCGGCGGCGCTTCACCCGCGTGGGCGAGGTCGCCGGGGCGACGGTGATCGACGATTATGCCCACCACCCGGTGGAAATTCGCGCCGTCCTGTCGGCTGCGCGCGAAAGCGTGGCCGGCCACCCGTCGGGCCGCGTGATCGCGGTGATGCAGCCGCATCGCTATTCCCGGCTCGGCGATCTGATGGACGACTTCCAGAACTGCTTCAACGATGCCGATCAGGTCTATGTCACCCCGGTCTATGCCGCCGGGGAAGACCCTGTTCCGGGCGTCGATGCGCAGGCGCTCGTCGCCGGGCTGAAGTCGCGCGGCCATCGCGCGGCGGCGACCGTGGCCGATCAAGCCGAACTGGCCCGAGTTCTCGCGGCCGAGATCGGCGAAGGCGATCTGGTTGTCTGCCTGGGTGCCGGCGACATCACGAAATGGGCCGCGGTCCTGCCCGACGCGATATCGCCGGAACGCGGCGGATGAGACACAGCTCCCCCGACTGGCCGGCGCTTGACGATGGCATGGCCCCCGATTGCGCGGTGGAAGGGGCCGTTGCCGCGCCCGTGCCGATGGACAGCGTGCGCGGATCGCTGACGCCCAACGCGCCGCTGGCAAAGCTCGTCTGGTTCAAGGCGGGCGGAGCGGCGGACTGGCTGTTCGAACCGGCGGACCTGGACGACTTGCGCGAATTTCTCGCTCGCCTGCGGGGCGAACTGCCGGTGATGGCGCTGGGCCTCGGTTCCAACCTGATCGTGCGCGACGGGGGCGTTCCCGGGGTGGTCGTTCGCCTTGGGAAAGCCTTCGCCACGGTCGTGGACAAAGGGGAACATGTGCTGCGCTGCGGCGGCGGGGCGAGCGGCATCCTGGTGTCGTCATCCGCGCGTGACGCGGGCATTGCCGGGCTGGAATTCCTGCGCGGCATTCCCGGTACGGTGGGTGGCTTCGTGCGCATGAACGGCGGCGCCTACGGGCGCGAGGTGGCGGACGTGCTGCTCGATTGCGAGGTGATCCTGCCCGGTGGCGAACTGGTGCGCCTGCCTGCGGCGGACCTGCGCTATACCTATCGCCATTCCGTGCTGCCTGAAGGGGCCGTGGTGGTTTCCGCCCGGCTGCAGGGCACGCCCGGCGATCCGGCGGAAATCGGCGCGGAAATGGATCGGATTGCCCAGGCGCGGGAAGAATCGCAGCCTTTGCGGACCAAGACCGGCGGGTCCACCTTCAAGAATCCACCCGACGACAAGGCTTGGCGGCTGGTCGATGCCGCTGGTTGTCGCGGCCTGCGCAAGGGCGGGGCGCAAGTGAGCGAGAAGCACACCAATTTCCTCATCAACACCGGCGATGCCACCAGCGCCGATATCGAAGGGCTGGGCGAGGAAGTGCGCCGCCGCGTCTATGCCGAAACCGGGGTAATGCTCGAATGGGAAATCCAGCGGGTGGGGCGGCCATGACGGGTGCCTCCACGACTTTGCCCAAGCTTCATGTCGCCGTGCTGATGGGCGGCTGGGCCAACGAACGCCCGGTATCGCTGATGTCGGGCGAAGGGGTTGCCGAAGCTCTCGAAGCGCGGGGGCACCGCGTGACCCGGATCGACATGGATCGTCAGGTCGCGGCGCGGATCGCGCAAGCTGATCCCGATGTCGTGTTCAATGCGCTCCACGGCGTGCCGGGGGAGGACGGGACGGTTCAGGGAATGCTCGACCTGATGGGCGTGCCCTATACCCATTCGGGCCTCGCCACCTCGGTCATCGCGATCGACAAGGAACTGACCAAGCAGGCACTGGTGCCCCACGGCGTCCCGATGCCCGGCGGCCGCATCGTGGAAAGCGAAAGCCTGTTCCAGGGCGACCCGCTACCGCGCCCCTATGTGCTCAAGCCGGTGAACGAAGGCAGCTCGGTCGGGGTGGCCATCGTGACGCAGGGCGGCAATTACGGCGATCCGATTGCGCGCGATGCCAAGGGGCCGTGGCAGGAATTCAGCCGCCTTCTGGCCGAACCCTATATCCGCGGGCGCGAGCTGACCGTTGCGGTGATCGACGGGGAGGCGGGGCCGCACGGGCTGACGGTGACCGAGCTGGTCCCGCAATCGGGATTCTACGATTTCGACGCGAAATATACGGAGGGCATGACGGAGCATGTCTGCCCGGCGGACGTGCCTGAAGAAATCGCCCGCCTCTGCATGGACCTCGCGGTTCGTGCCCATCGCCTGCTTGGCTGCAGGGGATGCAGCCGGACCGATTTTCGGTGGGATGACGAGCAGGGGGAAGACGGGCTGTTCGTGCTGGAAACCAATACCCAGCCCGGCATGACCCCGCTCAGCCTGGTGCCTGAACAGGCGCGGCAGTGCGGGATGAGTTACGAAGACCTCGTCGAAGCCCTGGTGGCGGAGGCTCTGACGCGGCAGTCGGAAGGAGAGGGCGGTGGCCACGGTTAATCGCAAGGCGAAAGGCGTGCGGCGATCGACGGCGGCGAAAGGCCGCGCGCAGACCGCCCGGCGCGCGCGCGCCAAGACCGGATCGCTGGTGGATTCCGCGATTGCGGCGCTGCCTTTTACCGACGAGCAACTGCACCGGATATTCCTGGTGGCCATTCTGGGTGGCGCGGCTGCGCTTGCCTGGTTCGTCGCCAGCCTGGCCGGGGTGCCGGCGCTGGCGCAGCAGCAAATGGCATCGTTCGCCGCCGATGCCGGGTTTGAGGTCCGCAAGGTCCGCGTCACCGGGGTCGAGCGGATGAACGAACTCAAGGTTTACGAACGGGCCCTGGCGCGTCGCGACCGGCCGATGCCGCTGGTCGATCTCGAAGCGTTGAGGGCCGAACTGCTCGAGCTGTCGTGGGTGGAAGACGCGCGGGTTTCGCGCCAGCTACCCGACAGTCTGGTGATCGACATCGTGGAACGCACGCCGCACGCTGTCCTGCGCAAGCCGGACAGGCTGGTCCTGATCGACAGCACGGGGGCTGAGCTGGAGCCGATTTCACCTGACAATGCGAAAGGGATGCTGATCGTCGCCGGGCCGGGGGCGAGCAAGCAGGTCGGTCCGCTGTCGGATCTGCTTTCCGCAGCGCCGGCCATTCAGCCGCAGGTGGCCGAGGCCGAATGGGTCGGCAACCGGCGCTGGAACCTCACGTTCGACACCGGCCAGGTGCTCGCCCTGCCGCAGGGAGAGGACAAGTCCGCCGGGGCGCTGGTCGCCTTCGCCCGGCTGGACGGGGTCAACCGCCTTCTAGGCGGCAAGGTCGCGACTTTCGACATGCGCGCGCCCGATCGCATTTACATGCGCGTGCCGGGCCGGGCGGCACAGGCAATGCCGACGCAGGAGGGTCAGTAGATGGGGCTTCCGCGCATCACCAAGGTCTTCGGAGCGGTCAATGTCGGATCGTTCCGCATTTCCGCGATGATCATGGGCCTTTCCGAAACGGGGGAGATGATCGTCCTGGGGTCCGGCCACCGCGCCAGCCAGGGGATCAAGCGCGGTTACGTGACCGACATGGCGGCGGCGACGTATGCCATTCGCGATGCGGTGGAACGGGCAGAGAAGAACGCTGGCACGAGCGTGTCGAGCGTGTGGATCGGCTGTGCCGGTGCCGGCCTGGCGAGCCAGGTGGCGAAAGTGGAGATCGATATCGGCGGCCGCCGGATCGAGGAGGAGGATATCGAACTCCTGCTCGTTACCGCGCGCGATTCGATCCAGCCCGATGGCCGGATGGTGCTTCATGCCCAACCTGCCCATTATACGCTGGACGGGGCGCACGGTGTCGGCAACCCCAAGGGATTACATGCTGAGCAACTGGGCGTGGACGTTCACGTCATGCTGGCCGACGGTGCGCCGGTCCGCAATCTGATTGAGGCGGTCCAGAATGCCCACCTGGATGTCGAAGCGGTCGTCGCCGCGCCGATCGCCGCGGGCTATTCCTGCCTGACGCATGAGGAGCGGGAACTGGGCACTGCGCTGATCGAAATCGGCGGCGAAGTTACCAACGTGTCGCTCTATGCCGGGGGGATGCTGCTGGGATTGCAGGCGATCCCGTTCGGCAGCACCGATATCACCGATGCCATTGCCTCCAGCTTCGGCATTCGGCGGTTTCAGGCAGAACGGCTGAAGTGCGTTGCCGGATCGGCCATCGCCAGCCCGACCGACCATCGCGAGATGATACCCGTCAACGGACCGGACGAAGGGACCACCGGCCCGGCCGCACGCGGGGCCGACGACAAGAACCGCATTCCGCGCGCGGAACTGGTGTCGGTGGTGACCGAACAGCTCGCGAAGCTCACCGGCGAGATCGGGCGATCGCTGAAATCGATGGGCTTTTCCGGCGCCAGTGGCAGCCAGGTCGTGCTGACCGGCGGCGGCGCCGAACTCGCCGGGATTGCAGAATTTGCACAAGGGGCGCTGGGTCGGCCGGTGCGGATTGGCAAGCCGCCGGCGCTGCGCGGCTTGCCTGAAGCACATTCCGCCGCAGGATTCGCGACGCTGGCGGGCCTGTGCCTCTATGCGGCCGACGATCCGATCGACATACGTTCGGTCGGTCCGAGCTACCAGCCCACGATGCGCTATACGGGTCTTGGACTGGTCAATCGCGTAGTCCGCGCCGTGCGCGAATACTTCTGACGCGATGGTCGGACGATTAACCACTGTGGATAAGCGGTTGCTTCCTATGCACCCCGGATTCGCTTTGTGCCAGACTGTGTGGTCAGTAACCGACGCGCATACCACCCCTTGGAGCGACACCCCATGAGCATTAATATCGGCCCCGCAGCATCTGACGATCCGCGCCCCCGCATTGCGGTGATCGGCGTCGGTGGTGCCGGCGGCAATGCCATTGCCAACATGATGGCGGCGAAGATCGAAGGGGTCGAATTCATCGTCGCCAACACCGACGCGCAGGCTCTTTCCAATTCTACCGCGCCGACGCGAATCCAGCTCGGGCCGGATATTACCGGCGGCCTGGGTGCCGGTGCCCGTGCGGAAGTGGGCAAGGCTGCGGCGGAAGAAACCGCCGCGGAGATCGAGGAAGCGCTGGATGGCGCGAACATGTGCTTCATCGCCGCGGGCATGGGCGGGGGCACCGGCACGGGTGCCGCACCGGTCATCGCCGAGGCAGCACGTCGCAAGGGTGTGCTGACCGTAGGCGTGGTGACCAAGCCGTTCCTGTTCGAAGGGACGCGGCGCATGCGCTCCGCCGAATCCGGCATCATCGAGCTGCAAAAGCATGTCGATACGCTGATCGTCATCCCGAATCAGAACCTGTTTCTGATCGCGAAGGCGGAAACGACCTTCAAGGAAGCGTTCCAGCTTGCCGACGAAGTGCTTCAGCAGGGCGTTCGTTCGATCACCGACCTGATGGTGATGCCGGGCCTCATCAACCTGGATTTCGCCGATATCGAATCGGTCATGCAGGAAGCGGGCAAGGCCATGATGGGCACGGGCGAGGGCGAAGGCGAAAATCGCGCGCTGGAAGCGGCCGAACGCGCAATCGCGAACCCGCTGCTCGACGGTGTTTCGATGCAGGGCGCCAAGGGCGTCATCATCTCGATCATTGGCGGCGAAGACATGAAGCTGCTGGAAGTGGACGAGGCCGCCAACCACATCCGCGAACTGGTGGACGAAGACGCGAATATCATCTGGGGCTCGGCCTTTAACGCGGAGCTTGAGGGCAAGATTCGCGTATCGGTCGTTGCGACCGGCATCGATACCAGTGCGGAGGCCGCCGCGCCGGAAAACCGGTCGATGTCGCTTGCCGGTTCGCGCGCGCCCAAGCGCCCCGTGCTCGAACTTCCCAGCGAAGACGAATACGACGATGGCGAGAGCGGATCGGCAACGCCGCCCGCCACCGATTTCAGTCAGCCCGGCGGATCGCGGGACACATCGGTCGAACAGGGTTTCGACGACGAAGGCGAGGCCGACGAGGAGGGGGACGACATCGTCGATCCGCTCGCCGGCTTGCGCAACGAAATTGCCGAGGCGCGGCAAGGCGCCGAATCCGGGGAAGGCGCGACCGATCCTGCGGACGATTCGGATCACGCCGTGGTCGGTGAAGACGGTGGCTTCGGCCGCGATGCCGGATCTGATTCGGGGGGCGAAGCGCGTGGAAACAAGGCGCCGCTCGATCTCGGCTCCGGCCAGTCCGACCGCGAACAGGCGGCGAAGCAGGATGAGCTTCTGCTGGATGCTGACCGCCTCGCCGAAGACGATCGCCCGGTGCAGCCCCGCGTCGGCGCCGCCCGCAGGCGTGGCCTGGTTTCCGGCGAAGAAGGCGCTTCGAGCGGGGGATCGACCCTGTTCGAGCGGATGGCCAACCTCTCGCGCGGTTCGGCCGACAAGAATGGCAAGCCGCAGCCGCGCGACGAAGACGACAGCGATGGCGACGAGGGTGGCTCTCTCAATATCCCGCGCTTCCTGGGGCGGCAGAACAACCAGTAACGCCGCCCGGCGTTGCTGCGCCACGGCTCGACCGTCACCCCGACGCGGGGCCTATCAACCGGCCCCGCCAGGGGCTATGTCGCCGTTTCGGTAATGCGAAACACTTCTGTCCCTGTCCTGATCGGTGCGCTGGCTGCCCTGGGTTGCGGCGGCTCTGCCGTGGCGCAAGAGGGGGAGGCGGTTTCGCGTGCCGTCGTCCAGCCGCTGCCATCGCGCGGGGTCGGCGACCTTACCAGTGCGCTGCAAAGGCTGGCGCGCGATTCGCGCGATGTCGATGCCTTGGTCGATGCGGGGAACGCCTCGCTCGAACTCAACGATATCGATGCTGCGATCGGCTTCTTCGGTCGCGCACAGGAACTTTCGCCCGAAAATCCGCGGATAAAGCTCGGTCTCGCCGGCACTTTCGTGCGGTCGGAGCGCCCGCTGGAGGCGCTTCGCCTGTTCGAAGAGGCGGAACGCGCCGGCGTATCGACCCGCGCCTTCGCGAGCGAGCGCGGCCTGGCCTATGATCTGGTCGGCGATGCCGAGGCTGCGCAGGGCCAGTATCGCCAGGCCCTGGCCAGCGGCGACGATGACGAAACCGTGCGCCGTCTGGCGATCAGCATGGCGATTGCGGGCGATCGCGAGGGGTTCGAACGCACTCTCTATCCCTTGCTGGAGCGTAAGGATTTCGCCGCCTTTCGCGCGCGGGCCTTCGGCCTTGCGATCCTGGGCGAGGAAGACGAAGCGGTCGCCATTGCCGAGGCCGTGATGCCGCGCGATCTCTCGGCGCGAATCGCCCCCTATCTGCAATATATGGGCCGGCTGACGAAGGCGCAGCAGGCCGCGGCGGCCAATCTCGGCATGTTTCCGCGGGCGGCCCAGATCGGGCGGGACGATCCGCGCGTCGCCGCTTATTCGCCGCGGAGCGCGCCCCCGGCTACGCGCGCCGATTCGCGGCTGGAACCGCGCGGGGAGCCGCTGGGCCGGCGCACGGCGGCCGATGAGAGGCGCGGCGCTGCGGAAAATCCGCGCCAGGGCCGTCGCCGGACGCGATCGAGGGACGTGGCCGAAGTGCCCGGGCCCCGTGCGCCGAGGCACAATTCACCGCCGCCGCCGCCCGCCGCGCAGGAGCTGCCGCCCGAACCCCCGGCGCCGGCGGACGAGACACCGCCGCAAGCCGTGGAGGCACAGGCAATGCCGGCGCAAGCAATGGTCTCGCAACCCGTCGTGCAGCAGCTTGCTGCGCCCACCGAAGCCCCGCCGCCATCATCGTCGGCCCTGATCGACCGCACGTCTTCCGTGGCACCGGGTTTCGATCTGGCGGCGGTGTCGGCATCGAGCGTGACGGACAATGCGCCGAGCGTGCCGACACCTGCGACAACTACGCCCGCCGCGCCGCCGACGTCGACGCCGACCGCCCCGGCCAGCGTCGCCGATGCCTTTGCCGGGTTCACGCTGCCGCCGGGGGCATCCACGCCGCGCTCTGCCGATGCGGTCGATATCACCGCTATCGAGCCGCCGCGCGAAGTGCGCGAGGACCCGCCCGCACCACCGGCAGAGCCAGCGCCGCCGGCCCATCCGCAACGCTTCTGGGTGCAGGTGGCGACTGGCCGCGATCTCGCAGCGTTCAAGTTCGACTGGCGTCGGATCGCACGCAAGGCCCCCGAAATTCTGGGCGATTTCAAGCCGATGACCACGCCCTGGGGGGAAGCGAACCGCCTGCTCGCCGGCCCGTTCCCAAGCGCGAAGGCCGCATCGGAAGCCGTGACCCGGCTGCGTGAGGCGGGGCTCGACAGCTTCCCGTTCACGAGCGACGAAGGCCAGGAAGTCTCCGCGCTCTGAGGCCTGCCGGTGGGGCGTTGTTCCCAGCTTTTACACAAGCTTTGAACAGGCTTGTGCGGTTCTCCCCAACAGCCGTCGGTTCCGCGATTGCAACCGCGCCCCGTCTCGCTGCATCCAGCGCATTGTAAATGCTAACCAGGATTTAACGGTAATGGGAACAGTCGCGAAAAGCATGCAGGTGGACGACGATGCCGCGCCAGTGGACATGCTCGCCGCGCTGTTCGAAGCACGGGGGTGGCCGTGCCAGTCGCTGTCCGAGGAAGAGATTCTCGGGGAGATTCAGGGGAGCTGGGGGAATTATCAGCTTCGCGGCGTATGGCGGCGCGAAGACCGCGTGCTGCAATTGATCAGCCTGCCGGATATCCGCCTGCCGCGCGAAAAGCTGCGCGATGCCTACGAGCTGCTGGCGCTGGTCAACGAACAGCTCTGGCTCGGCCATTTCGATATCTGGTCGCAAGGCGACATGCTCGTCTATCGCCACGGCGTGATGCTGGGTGACGATGGCCTGCTCAGCCTCGATCAGGCGCAGGCGCTGGTCGAAACGGCGGTCGACGAATGCGACCGGTTCTATCCCGCATTCCAGTTCGTATTGTGGAGCGACAAGTCGCCCCGCGATGCGCTGGCGGCTGCCCTGATCGACGCGGCGGGCGAAGCCTGAGGGCGCGCCGGTGCGCCGGATGCAGTGATCACTTGAAATAACGGGCTGCGCAGGCGATATTACATCGGTGATCGGCGGCTATTCCGTCGCCGATAATGGAGAGCTGATTACAATGGCTGATTGGAACGAACCCCGCCGGTCTCAGACGGGATTCGGCGCCTCCCCCGCCTACCGCGGCCAGGTCGCCACCGGCGAGACCTTCGACGCGGGTCTGCGGCAGCACATGCTGTCGATCTACAACTACATGACCTCGGGCGTCCTGCTGACCGGGATCGTGGCGCTGCTCACGTTCATGAGCGGGCTGGCTTACGATCTCTTTTCCGGTCCGATGCGCTGGATCGTCGCGCTTTCGCCGCTGGCGATCGTATTCGCGATGAGCTTCGGCGCCAATCGGTTCGGCAAGACCACGCTGCAGGCGCTGTTCTGGGCCTTCGCGTTGCTGATGGGTCTTTCGCTGTCTTCGGTCTTCGTGGTCTATACCGGCCCGTCGATCGCGGTGACGTTCTTCGCCACGGCTGCGGCCTTCGCCGGGCTTAGCCTGTGGGGTTACACCACGAAGAAGGACCTCAGCGGCTGGGGCAGCTTCCTGATCATGGGCGTGGTTGGCCTAATCATCGCCAGCCTGCTCAACTGGTGGCTGCAGTCGCCTGCGCTGCATTACGCAGTCGGCGGGCTGGGCGTGCTGATTTTCGCCGGCCTGACGGCTTACGATACGCAGCGGCTCAAGACCCAGTATTTCCAGGTCCGCGGGACCGAGTGGGCCGGTAAGGCGATCATTCTCGGCGCGCTGAGCCTCTATCTCGATTTCATCAATATGTTCATGTTCCTGCTGCAATTTCTCGGAAATCGCGAATAATCGCACACAGGACTCGTTCTATCGTGCCCGGGGCGCTCCATGCGTCTCGGGCATTTTCTTTGCCTCTTTCAGCGACTAGGGTCGCGCGCTTAATGCTGGCGCAATCTGCGATGGGCGATCGTGGTGCCCGGGCGAAGGAGGAAGAATTACAATGTTCGGACTGACCAGGGGTCGGATTCAACTGATGGCGATAGCTGGCGGCGTGGCAATGCTGGCCGGGTGCGCCACTCCGCCGCCACCCCCGCCGCCCCCACCGCCACCGCCGCCGGTGAAGGTCATCCCGCCCAAGCCGACCCCACCGGGCGGCGCGACGGGCGCCATGTTCGTGCCCCCTGTCGGCCCCGACGGTATTCGGCGGACGGTGAATTACGGCATTTCGAGCGCGCAGATGCTCTGGAATGTCCGTTCGGCGTTGAACGTCGCGGCGCTCAATTGTCTGGAGGCGGAACATGCGGAGATTCTGCCGGCCTACAAGTCTCTCCTCGACCGGGGGGAGAAGACGCTGAAGAAGACCAACCGCAATCTCCTGGCCGAATATCGCGAAAGCTACGGTTCGGAAGGGCAGGCGGCCTACGACCGCTATATGACGCAGGTCTACAACTACTTCGCGCTTCCGCCGGCGCTCGACGAATTTTGCGACGCTTCGCAGCAGATCGCGCGGGAATCGCTGCTGGTAGAGCCGGAAAACTTCGATAGCTTCGCGATGCGCAGCCTGCCGGTGCTGGAGGCTGTGTTCGAGAATTTCTACCGCTCTTACGAAAACTATCGCACCTCGCTCGCGTCGTGGAATGCCGAATATGCTCCGGCGCAGCCGGGGGTGAATTCGTGGGGCGGGGCAAGCGATGGAACCGCATCGCTCGTCGCCACGCACGAGGGGGCGGAAGGCGAGACGGTTCAGGCCATTCCGACTTTCGAACCTTCGCCCAGCCTCGCCGCACAGCCGCCGGCGGAATCTGCGACCGATCAGGTTTCGGGTCAGGTTACAGGCTCGGTCCAGTCGATCGAAAGCACCGCGACGCTGACCGCCGAGCAACCGGTCCAGGCCGTATCGCAGCCGGTCGTTCAGGGCGAAGTCGTTCAGGGCGAAGCGCCTGCCCCGCAACCCGGTTTCGGCACCACGCTCAACACCGGGACCGCTCCGGCAGAGCCCGCCAGTGCGCCTTCCATCGTGCTGACCCCGACGCCCGAGGCCGAGGGGGGCAGCGACGACGACAACGGCGGCCGCTAGCGCACGGCGCAGCGGCCCGGGCCAATTTGCCCTTTGCAGCCCGCCCCGCTTTCGCTAAGGGGCGCGCTCGCCGGGCCGACAAGCGCCCGCAAGCAGACCTGGAACGGGGCCGTAGCTCAGTTGGGAGAGCGCGTCGTTCGCAATGACGAGGTCAGGGGTTCGATTCCCCTCGGCTCCACCAGGCACCCGCCGTGGCGAAAATTCGGTTCAGGATCGCGGCGCTGGCTGCGCGCTTGCTTTTGCGGCCGAACGCGCGAGGATAGCCAAAGGGGGCGCGGCCCCGCCGGCGCTTAAGGCTGAACTGATATGCATTTCCTCGACCAGGCAAAGATATTCCTCAAGTCCGGGGCGGGCGGGCCGGGTGCGGTCAGCTTCCGGCGCGAGAAATACATTGAATATGGCGGCCCCGATGGCGGCAATGGCGGTCGCGGGGGCGATATCGTGTTCGAAGCGGTCGCCGGCCTCAATACCCTGATCGATTTCCGGTATGCCCAGCATTTCAAGGCCCAGCGCGGTGCGCATGGCATGGGGAAAGATCGCACCGGCGCGGGCGCGCCGGATCTGGTGATCCCCGTGCCGGTCGGCACGCAGGTCCTGTCGGAAGACAAGGAAGACGTGCTGGCCGATTTCACCGAAGTCGGGCAGCGCCTCGTGTTCCTGGAAGGGGGCATGGGCGGCCGGGGCAACGCCAGTTACAAGACCAGCACCAACCGCGCGCCGCGCCAGCATCAGCCGGGCGAAGAGGGGCAGGAAATGTGGGTCTGGCTGCGGCTGAAGCTGCTCGCCGATGTCGGCCTGCTGGGCCTGCCCAACGCCGGGAAGAGCACGTTCATCAATCAGGTGACCAATGCCCGGGCCAAAGTGGGCGACTATGCCTTCACCACGCTGGTGCCTAAGCTCGGCGTCGTGCGCCACAAGGGGCGCGAATTCGTGCTGGCGGACATTCCCGGCCTGATCGCGGGCGCGGCAGAAGGGGCGGGGATCGGCGACCGGTTCCTGGGTCATATCGAACGCTGCCGCGTGCTGATCCATCTGATCGACATTTCGGGGCACGACCCGGCCGCCGCGATGCAGACGGTGCGGAGCGAACTCGCCGCTTATGGCGAAGGGCTGGCGGACAAGCCGCAGCTGATCGCGCTCAATAAGGTTGACCTGGCCGACGCCGAACTGGTCGACGGCTTTGCGAAAGAACTGCGCGAAGCGGGGGCAGCCGAAGTGTTCGGCGTGTCGGGCGCGACGGGTGCCGGGGTCGATGCCCTGATGGATGCCGTGCTCGGCTATCTGCCCGACAATACCACGACCGAAACCAAGGGCGCGGAGATCGAGGACATTTCCGAAGGGAACGAGGACTGGTCTCCGCTCGGTTAAGCGTTCGTGCCCACCGTTCCCGCGCTGTGCGATCACGTTGTGGATGACGGGCCGAAACGGCTGAGCTAAGCGCGCGCCATGGTCATCGCTGCCCTCCACGACCTGATCGATCCGGCTGCTGCCCGGCGGATCGTGCTCAAGATCGGCTCCTCTCTGCTGGTCGACGGGGCAGGCTGCCCGCGTGCGGAATGGCTGGAATCCATCGCCGGAGAGATCGCGGACTTTCGCGCCGCCGGGCGCGAGGTCGTTGTGGTCAGTTCGGGCGCCATCGCGCTGGGGGCGGCCCGCCTTGGGCTGGAACGGGGCGGGCGGGGCAGTCTGGCCGACGCGCAAGCCGCTGCGTCCGTTGGCCAGATCGCGCTGGCATCGCTGTGGTCGGAAAAGCTCGCCGCACGCGGGCTGACTGCGGCTCAGCTTCTGCTGACGCTGGACGATCTGGAGGATCGCCGGCGCTATCTCAACGCATCGTCGACCCTGGCGCGCCTGCTGGAAAGCGGTGCAGTGCCGGTCGTGAACGAGAACGACAGCGTCGCGACGCAGGAAATCCGCTTCGGCGACAACGACCGGCTGGCCGCGCGCGTGGCGCAGGCCGTGCGAGCGGATGCGGTCCTGCTGCTTTCCGATGTCGATGGCCTGTTCGATCGCAACCCGCGCGAGGCCGGGGCGCGACTGGTTCCGGTAGTCGACGGGATCGACGATGCGGTTCGCGCAATGGCCGATGGCGGGTCCGCTTCCGGCCTGGGATCGGGCGGAATGACATCGAAGCTGCAGGCCGCCGAAATCGCCGAGCGCGCCGGGATTGCGCTCGCCATCGTCAATGGCACGCATCGCGCGCCTATCGGCCGGGCGCTGGAAGGCGGGGTGGGGACGGTCTTCCTGCCGCGCCGCCGCGACGGCGCGCGCAAGGCGTGGCTGGGCGGGCGGCTGCGCGACCGGGGCGCGCTGGTGGTCGATGTGGGCTGCGCCGCGGCGCTGGCGCAAGGCGGCAGTCTGCTCGCCGCCGGGATCACTGCGGTGGAGGGAGCATTCGAACGCGGCGATCTGGTCGCGATCCGCGACCCTGCCGGTGCGGCAATCGCCCGCGGGCTGGCCGAATACGGCGCGGCCGAATGCCATGCGCTGAAGGGGCTGCGCAGCGCGGACCATGCGCGGGTGCTCGGCTATGCCCCGCGCGCAGCGGTGGTCCACCGCGACCATATGGTGATGCTGTGATGTTGGCGCTGACAGGCGGCACCGGCTTCGTCGGGCAGGCGACGCTGGACGCAGTGGCGCGTACCGGCCTGACGGCACGCGCACTTGCCCGCAAGGTGCCCGATGGCGCGCGGCCGGGGATCGAATGGGTCGGCGGCAGCCTGTCGGACCGCGACGCGCTCGCGCGGCTGGTCGATGGGGCGGAGGCGGTGATCCATATTGCCGGGCTGACCAGCACGCTGGTCCCGACAGAGTTCGAGGCGGCCAATGTCGCCGGAACGCTCGCCCTGATCGAAGCGGCCAAGGCCGCCGGTGTGCGGCGCTTCGTCTTCGTGTCCTCGCTCGCCGCGCGCCGGCCCGATCTGTCGGCTTACGGCGCGTCGAAAGCGCGGGCGGAAAAAGTCGTGGCGGCGAGCGGACTGGACTGGACAACGGTGCGCCCGCCGGCGGTTTACGGCCCGCGCGACCGCGACATGTTCGAACTGTTCCGCGCCGCGCGCCGCGGGGTCCTGCCGATGCCGCCGGCGGGGCGCGCCTCCATGATCCATGTGACCGACCTGGCCGAGCTGCTGCTCGCGCTCGTTTCCGGCGGGGAGAGGGTCAGCGGGGCCGTGTTCGAACCGGACGATGGCCAGCGCAATGGCTGGTCGCACCGCGACTTGGCGCTGGCTATCGGTGCCGCGGTTGGCCGGCGCCCGTGGGTGCCGCACCTGCCGCGCGGGGTGCTCGACTGGGCATCGCGGATCGATTGCGCCATCCGGCGGGGCAATGCGCGCCTGACCCCCGACCGGGTCGGCTACATGTGCCATCCCGACTGGGTTGCCGATCCCGACCGTGCGGTGCCCGCCAGCGTGTGGCAGCCGCGCCTTCCGACGCGAGAGGGGCTGGCAGCGACCGCGCAGTGGTATCGCGACAATGGCTGGCTGTAAGATCGCCTTGCCGCTTCGGTCCAGCTGAAAGATTCAGAACGCGGGATCGAATCCCGGCGGCAGTTCGCCATCGGGGGTCAGCGGCGTGTGAATGCCGCATTCGGTCTTGTCCCAGCCTTTCCACCGGCCCGAACGCGGATCTTCGCCCGGCGCGACCTTGTGCGTGCAGGGGCTGCATCCGATCGAGGGATAGCCTTCGGCCACCAGCGGATGCGGGGGCAGATCGTGCTCGGCGATATAGGCCGAGAGATCATCCGCGCTCCAGTCGATCAGCGGGTTGATCTTGAGCCGGCCCTGCGCGTCGGAGGTGTCGACTTCGAACCGGGGCAGGTTGGCGCGCGTGGCCGACTGGAACGCCTTGCGCCCGGTCAGCGTCGCATCGTAATCGGCCAGCGCGGCGGCCAGCGGCAGAACCTTGCGGATTTCGCAGCAGCCATCGGGATCGTAAGACCAGCGCAGCCCGCTCTCGTCACGCTTGGCGAGCAGCTCCGGATCGGGGCGCAGGTTGACCAGCCCGGTCAGGCCGAACCGCTCCACGATCTGGTCGCGATAGGCCAGCGTTTCGGGAAAGTGCTTGCCCGTTTCGAGGAACAGGACCGGCAGCGACGGATCGATCCGGGCGATAAGGTGAAGCAGGACCGCGCTTTCCGCGCCGAAGCTCGAAACCGTGGCAAGGTTTCCGACCAGCCCGTCACTGATTACCGCGCGCAGCATTTCGGCGGTATCGGCGCCGCGGAACATGCGGTTCAGCCGGATCGCATCGGCATCGCTGAAGCGCGGGCCGGTTTCGATCCGGTCGCGCAGGCGGATCGGATCGGCATCAGCCATTGTCGGCCCCGTGGCGCAGCTTCCAGATCGGCACGCGGGCGTCCGCAGCCGGCTGGTACACCTGCGGCCAGCGTTGAAGCGCGGCCTCGGCATCGGCGGGATCGAAGGGGCGATCGGGTGCGAAGGAATCGAACCCGCACCGGCGCATGGCCGAAAGCTGATCGACCAGCACGTCGCCCACCGCGCGCATTTCGCCGGTATAGCCGGCCTCGCGCAACAGGCGGGCGGCGGAATAGCCGCGCCCGTCGGTGAAGGCGGGGAAGTTCACTTCGACCAGGCGGATCTGATCGATATGCGGGATCAGCGCGCGGGCATCGTCGCCCGGCTCGATCCGCACGGCGGCGGCGTTCGACTGGTCGAGGAAGGCATCGACGGTCACCGCCGGATGATCGACCGTCTCGTCATCGCGAAAACGCAGCAGCTCAGCCATAGAGCGCCTCCTTGAACGGTTCCATGCCGATCCGGCGATAAGTGTCGAGGAAACGTTCCCCGTCCTGACGCTGGGCGAGATAGACGTCGGTGGCCTTTTCCACCGCGTCGACGATTCCCGCCTCGTCGAAACCCGGGCCGGTGATCTTGCCGAGCGAGGTATCGTCCGCCTCGCTGCCGCCCAGCAGCAACTGGTAGTTTTCGACGCCCTTCCGGTCGACGCCCAGAATGCCGATGTGGCCCGCGTGGTGGTGGCCGCAGGCATTGATGCAGCCGGAAATCTTGAGCTTCAGCTCGCCCAGCGTATCGCCCTTGCCGCTGGCGGCGAAGCGTTCGGAAATCTTCTGCGCCACGGGGATCGAACGGGCATTGGCGAGGCTGCAGTAATCGAGCCCGGGGCAGGCGATGATGTCGTCCACCTGATCGAGGTTGGGGGTCGACAGGCTGGCTTCGTCCAGCGCGCTCCACAGGGCGTGCAGGTCGGCCTTGCGCACATGGGGCAGGACGATGTTCTGCGTGTGCATCACGCGCAGTTCGTCGAAACTGTACTGCTCGGCCAGATCGGCGATCAGGCGCATCTGGTCGGCGCTGGCATCACCCGGAATGCCGCCCACCGGCTTCAGGCTGATGACGGCGGACACATAGCCCGGGGCCTTGTGCGCCACGCAGTTGCGATCGACCCAGAGGGCGAAATCGGGGTCCGTGCGGTCGACCGTATCAGGCAGGCCCTGTTCGAACGGCGGATCGGCGAAATAGCCCTTGATCCGTTCCAGCTCCGCCATCGGCGGTTCGATATCCTGGGCCAGAAGGTGAGCGAATTCCTCCTCCACCTGGCGGGTATATTCTTCCGCGCCGAGTTCGTGGACCAGGATCTTGATCCGTGCCTTGAACTTGTTGTCGCGGCGGCCGTAGCGGTTGTAAACCCGCAGGCACGCTTCCGAATATGTCACCAGCTGATCCAGCGGCAGAAATTCGCGGATGCACGGTGCGATCATCGGCGTGCGGCCCATGCCGCCACCGACATAGAACGCAGCGCCCAGCTCGCCCGCGTCGTTCTTCACGATGCGGATGCCGATATCGTGCAGCTTCATCGCTGCGCGGTCCGCCTCGCTCGCGATCACCGCGATCTTGAACTTGCGCGGCAGGGCAAGGAATTCGGGGTGGAAGCTCGACCATTGGCGCAGCAGCTCGGCATAAGGGCGCGGGTCGATCAGCTCGTCCGCCGTGGCGCCGGCGAAATGGTCCGAACTGATATTGCGGATGCAGTTGCCGCTGGTCTGGATGGCGTGCATTTCCACTTTGGCCAGATCGGCCAGAATGTCGCCTGCATCTTCCAGCTTGATCCAGTTGTACTGGATGTTCTGGCGCGTGGTGAAATGGCCATATCCGCGGTCGTACTTGTCCGCGATATCGGCCAGCGCGCGCATCTGTTGCCCGTTGAGCGTGCCGTAGGGCACGGCAACCCGCAGCATATAGGCGTGGAGCTGGAGGTAGAGGCCGTTCATCAGCCGCAGCGGCTTGAACTGGTCTTCGCTCAGCTTGCCTTCGACACGGCGGCGCACCTGGTCGCGGAATTCGGCGACGCGGGCATCGACCATGGCCTGGTCGTATTGATCGTATTTATACATCAGATCACCCAGTTGCCGGCAGTGGGGTCGGCGGGTTTGAGCGTAAGGTCCGGGCGAACGGTGGGGCCGAGCGCGCGGATGCGGTCCTTGATATGGGCGGGCCGGACGCCGTCGGCGGTCTTCTCGCCCACGATCACGTAAGGGGCGTTGACGCGGCGGGCGGCCTCTTCGCGCAGGGCGATGTCTTCCGCCTGCTCGCCCGCGTCGATCGCGTCTTCGACGTGGATCGACCAGTCGACCCCGGTCCACCACACGACGGCGCCGGTCTTCAGGTCGTTTCCGGTTACGATGTTCATCGCGCCGCCTCCGCCGCCAGTGCGGCCACGTGTGCATCGCCGCGCGCGGCGACTTCGCCGATCACGATCAGTGCCGGGCTTTGCACCCGTTCGCGTGCGACCAGATCGGGCAGGGCGGCCAGCGGACCGCGCAGCACGCGCATTTCGGCGCGGCAGGCGTTCTCGATCACGGCCAGCGGCATGTCGGGGGCGAGGCCATCGGCCATCAGCTTTTCCGCAATCTGCGGCGCGGTCTTGACGCCCATGTAGATCACCAGCGTCCGGCCCTTGCCTGCCAGGCCGGCCCAGTCCTGTTCCGAAAGCCCCTTGCACTGGCCTGCGACGAAGCTGACGACGCTGGCGGCGTCGCGGTGGGTCAGGGCGATCTGGCTTGCGGCGGCGGCGCCGTTGGCGGCGCTGATCCCGGGCACGACCTGCACCGGAATGCCGGCGGCGCGGCAGGCTTCCGCTTCTTCCCCACCGCGGCCGAAGATAAACGGATCGCCGCCCTTCAGCCGCACGACGTCGCGCCCCTTGCGCGCCTCGCGCACCAGCAGATCGCAGATCGCGTCTTGCGGCAAAGTGTGGCGGGCGCGGCGCTTTGCGACCGAAACCAGCCGCGCGGACTGGGGGGCGAGGGCGAGTACGGCGGGATCGACCAGCCCATCGTGGACCACGATTTCGGCGCCCTGCAACAGGCGTGCGGCGCGCAGCGTCAACAGGTCCGGGTCGCCCGGGCCCGCGCCGACAAGATATACGGTTCCGACAGTATCCATGCAGCGCAAGATGCGCCGGGCCGGCCGCCTGCGCCAACGAGAATGCATGTCAGTGCAGCTAGGATTGGTTTTGATAGCCGCGATAGCGGCACCGCAAGCCTAGCTTTCGCGCTTTTCGACCCTTTGTGAGACCGCGGCGATAAGCTGTTCCAGCTGTTCGTTTCCACGCAGGTTGAGATCGCGCTGCGGGAAGGGGATTTCCACGTTGTGCTGCTGGAACTTGCGCCAGATATTCTTGAACACGTCGGACCGGACGTTGTTCACCCCTTCTTCCGGGTCGCTGATCCAGAACCGGACCTGGAAGTTGATCGAATTGTCGCCGAATTCCATCAGCCGAACGGCGGGCTCGGGCCATTCGAGCACGCGCGGGGTGCCGATCGTCGCTTCCAGCAGCAGCTTTTCCACCAGATCGATATCGCTGCCATAGGCCACGCCCACCGGCGCCTTCACCCGCACATCGCGTGACGAGTAGGACCAGTTTTCGACCTGGTTCACCATCAGGTTCTCGTTCGGAATGAGGTATTCCTTGCGGTCGCGGGTGATGATCGAAATCGCGCGGATGCCGATCTTGCGGATCTGGCCGAAGCTTTCGTTGCCCGCCATGTCGGCCACGGCGATCACGTCGCCCGGCTTGATCGACCGGTCGGTCAGCAGGATGATCCCGGCAATCAGGTTGCCGAATGTCTTTTGCAGGCCGAACCCGATGGCGAGGCCGAAGGCACCGGAAAACACCGCCAGCGCGGTCAGATCGATGCCCAGAATGTCGATCCCGATCAGGATCGCGACGGCCCAGATGGCGAGGGACACGACCTTTTCGGTCAGCAGCCGCTGCGTCGCATCGAACCGCGATACGCGCTTGATCGCCCCGCGCGCGATCCATACGCCGACCCGTGCGAGCAGATAGACGGCGGCGATCACCATCAGGACGACCAGCCCGCTCCAGACCGAAAAACGCGTATCGCCGATGGTGAAGCCCAGCGCGTCCAGCCGTTCGACGATCTCGCCCACGGTGATGCTGTGTTCGGCCACCGTGTCTTTCAACGATTCGGCGCCGACCACCGGCTCCTCGATCCCCGGCGTCGGCGTGGGCGAGGGGGCGGGCGAAGGCGGGGGCGTGCTGTCGGCTGGCGGGGTTACGGTCGGGGTGGTCATTTCTGCTCCATCTGGGCGAGTCCGCGGGCGAGATCCTCGATCAGGTCGGCGGGATCTTCCAGACCGATCGAAAGGCGCACACCGCAGCGGTGGGCCGGGTCCCAGTGGGCCGGCGGCCAGGATGTGGCGGTGCGGATGGCGGCCGGGTCGATCGGCAGGGCCAGGCTTTCGTACCCGCCCCAGCTGAAGCCGATCCCGAACAGCGAAAGGCCATCGACGAAGCGTTCGGCCATCCGGGCGTCGTCAGCCGCGAAAATCACGCTGAACAGCCCGCAGCCGCCGGAAAAGTCGCGCCGCCACAGATCGTGGCCGGGCGAACCGGGGTGCATGGGGCAGAGCACGTGGGCGACTTCTGGCCGATCCGCCAGCCATTCGGCCAGCGCCAGGGCCGTGGCGCTCGTCCGTTCGAGCCGCAGGCCCATCGTGCGCAACCCACGCAGGGCCAGCGCGGCATCGTCGGGCGAGACGACCTGGCCCAGCGCCTGCGCGGTCTGGCGCAGGCGGCGATACCAGCGATCGCCCCCGCTTGCCGCACCCATCAACAGGTCGGAATGGCCGCCAACATGTTTGGTCAGGCTCATGATCGAAATGTCGCATCCGCGTTCGAGCGCGGGGAAACCGATGGGGGAGGCCCAGGTGTTGTCGATCAGGCTGACCGCGCCCTTCTCGCGGGCCATGGCGGCCAGCGCGGGAACGTCGCAGACTTCCATCGTCAGGCTGCCGGGGTTTTCCAGCAGGACCGCTTTCGTCCGGTCGCAGAAGCGATCCGCAAAACCATCGATGTCGAGCGGATCGAAGAAGCGCGCCTCCACCCCCAGCCGGTGGAGCAGGCCGTTGGCCATGACCCGGCTCGGTTCGTAAGCGTTGTCGGTCACCAGCAGGACATCACCCGGCTTGAGAACGGCCAGCAGCGCGCCGGCAATCGCGGCAACACCGCTGGGATAGAGCACCGTGCCGGCCGCACCGGGCTCGATCGCCGTCAGCGCATCGGCCAGGGCCCATTGGGTCGGCGCGCCGCGGCGGCCGTAGAAGAACCGCCCATCCTCGTTCGCCGCGCCGCCATCCTTCAACGCCGCGGTATCGGGATAGAGATGGGTGCTCGCCCGCCAGACGGGCGGGTTGACCACCGGGCCGGTCCACTCCGCACGCCGTCCGGCGGCGGTCAGTTGTGTATTGGTGCCTTTCGGCCCCCCGTCGGAATTCACTCGGCCGCTCCCGTTTCCTTGGGCGTATCGGGGTCGGCGCCCCATTCGCTCCAGCTGCCATCGTATAGCGCGATGTCGCCCTTGCCCAACAGGGCGAGCGCGAACAGGACAACCGCCGCCGTCACGCCGCTGCCGCAGGTCGTCGCGACCGGCCGGTCCAGATCGACGCCCGCCGCGGCGAAGGCGGCGCGCAGGTCGCTGGGGGATTTGAAAGTGCCGTCGTCGTTCAGCAGCGCGCGGAAATGCAGGTTGCGCGCGCCGGGGATATGCCCGCCGGGCAGGCCGTGGACCGCATCCATCGTTTCGCCCGCGAACCGGGCCGCATCCCGAGCGTCCACCACCTGATCGCGGCGGCTTTGCAGGTTGGCGAGCATATCGGCCCTGGTCCTGAGCATGGCCGGGTCAGGCGCGGTCGCGTCCGGCTGCGGGGCGGAGGGGCAGGGCGGGGCTTCGCCGGTTTCCAGCGGTCGCCCCTCTGCCTTCCACTGGCCCAGTCCGCCATCGAGGATCGCGACATTGCCCCATTCGAACAGGCGAAAAATGAACCAGGCGCGGGCCGCGCTGCGCAAGGCGCTGTCATCGTAAAGCACGACCGGCCTATCCGCGCCGATGCCCAGGGTGGCAAGGCGCTGGGCAAATTGGTCGGCGCGAGGCACCGCCGCGGCTATGGGAGAGGTATCATCCTGAAATGTCGCAAGATCGAGGAAGCGCGCGCCGGGAATGTGGCCTTGCGCAAACTCCGCCCCGGCATCGCGCCCGGCACCGGGCAAATGCTTGCTGGCGTCGAGCACGACCACCGAACCGAGGTTCGCCGCCAGCCAGCCGGTCGAAACGAGAATGTCCATGCGCAAACGGGTAGCGACGGCGACCCGCGCCGTCGAGGGGCAAGGCTGCTCGGTCCTCACGCAGGGGCGCTCGGGCCGCAAGCGGTGGTTGAGGGGCGGGGAAGCTGGCATCGGTGAACCACCGTCACCCTGAACGTGTTTCAGAGCCCATTCCTCCTCCCGCGCTGTGGGTGCTGGGCGGCACAATGGATGCTGAATCAAGTTCAGCATGACGGGTAGAGCATCATGCTGCCCACACTTGCTCCCCCCGCGGAGGCGGGGGCCTCAAGCCGCAGGCGCTGTGCCCGATAGCCCCGAGACCCCCGCCTGCGCGGGGGATCGGAGGGGGCAGGCAGTTTTCGCGGGTAGTGATCCCCTGCGAAAGCAGGGGTCCATGATGGCGGGCGCTGAGGCTGTGTCGGGGTTCCTGCTTTCGCAGGAACTCGCGGCGGGGCGGTCAGGGCCAGCCCACACCCGATCATCCGCTGGCGAGTGCGGACGGTTGCGCCGGGAGGGCAAGCGGACGGAATCGGCCGGTGCCGCCTGGGCATCACAGGATTGCCACCTGGGCGTCACAGGGTTGCCTTGGTAACATCGTCGCGAGTGGCGGAAGGGGTTACGCACAACCTGCCGCACAGCCCTAAGAGGGATGCAAGGCACGGAAGAGGGCCAGGGCTCGCGCTCACCCAATCCGTCTGGAACTCGGGTCCCTGTCGTTCGCGGTGTTGAGGGCCACCGCGACAAACGAACATGCCGTTCCAAAACTCCTCGCATCCCGGCACAGGGTGCTTTCTCTAGAAGGTCACTAGCTCCCCGAGGCACCGGCCGTATGGACGAAGCGGCCAGACGTGACGCGTACACGCTTCGACCCCGTCGCTTGAGCCAGTGTGGACTGGCCTTCACCACATAACCAAAACGGTTATAAATGTCAAGCCAAATGTGCCAATGTCCCCGCGGCACCGATCCCCCGCGCAGGCGGGGGTCTCAGGCTACCTACCGCAGCGCCAGCGGCCTGAGGCCCCCGCCTGCGCGGGGGCGGCGGCTTGCGGGCCTCAGGCGGGGTAATCCTAAACCGTCTCGTCCTGTCTCAACGTCAGGACTTCGACCCCGTTGGATGTCACGGCGACGGTATGTTCGAACTGGGCGGAGAGTTTTCCGTCCCGGGTAACGACCGTCCAGCCGTCTTCTCGCGTGACGGTGCTGCGCGAGCCGAGGTTGACCATCGGTTCGATGGTGAAGGTCATCCCCTCGCGCAGTCGCAGCCCCCGGCCGGGGCGCCCGAAATTGAGGACTTGCGGCTCCTCGTGCATTTCGCGCCCGATGCCGTGGCCGCAGTATTCCTTGACCACCGAGCAGCCGTGTTTTTTGGCATGTTTCTCGATCGCGAAACCGACATCGCCAAGACTCGCCCCCGGCCGGACCTTGCGGATGCCGGCCCACATCGCCCCGCGCGCAACCGCCACCACCTTCCTTGCCTGCGGAGACGCTTCGCCGACGATATAGGTCTTGCTGGAATCGGCGATAAAACCGTTCTTTTCCAGTGTGATATCGAGATTGATGATATCGCCTTCGCCAACGATGTCCGCGGTCGACGGCACGCCGTGACAGACGACTTCGTTGATCGAACTGTTCAGGACATATTCGAAGCCATATTGCCCCTGGCTGGCAGGGCGCGCGGCAAGATCGTCGCGAATGAACCGCTCGACAATGTCGTTGATCTGCATCGTCGACATGCCAGCAAGATCGAGCGTATCGAGCATCTCGAACACCGAGCCGAGCAGGCGGCCCGAAATACGCATCAGGGCGATTTCCTCTGCCGTTTTCACCATGTCAGGCGACCAGGCGGCTGTCGTCGTCGTCGCGGTCGTCGTCGCCATTCTCGCCAGCGGCGGCCAGTTGCTGCCTGACGATATCGTTGAACGAAAGGGTCGGGTTCGCCTCTGCAAGCCGGCCGATCTTCATCCAGAATTCGGCCTGAGCATTGATGGACCGGCACATTACCGCGCTGGCGGCACGTATCTGCTCGTGCAGCGCTTCATCGATTTTGACGAGTCCCATGAATGTCCTTCTTCCGGCAAATATACGGTTCAGATACGTTTCATATATAGGTCCTGTCAATTCAGACATGGCGAGGCCCGCCAAAACCGCCGCTCCGGTTCAATTACCTGCCCGCCCGGTCTCTTTATTTTGCAACCCAATTGCGCCATCATCGTTACGGACTGGAAGCGAGAGGAGAGTTCCGTGCCCCAGCCCGAAGCCGTCCGCGTTCCGCAAGGGGCGGACCTGGCCGGCGAATTTCGCCGCACACGCCGGCTGACGGCCGCGCTTGCCGATCCGCTGTCCGACGCCGATGCGACGATCCAGTCGATGGAAGACGCCTCGCCCGCCAAGTGGCATCTGGCGCACACGACCTGGTTCTGGGAAACCTTCCTCCTGCGTGACCATTGCGCCGATTATCGCCTCTATCGCGAAGACTGGCCCTTCCTGTTCAATTCCTATTACGAAGCCGAAGGCGCGCGGATCGGGCGGTTCAGCCGGGGAATGCTGTCGCGCCCGACCGTGGCCGAGATCTGCCAGTGGCGCGACCATGTCGATGCGGCGATGGCCCCGCTGCTGGACGATCCGGACTGCGCCGGGATGATCGCGCTGGGGATCGCGCACGAGCAGCAGCATCAGGAACTCCTGCTGACCGATATCAAGCACGCGCTGTTCCAGAACCCGCTCGGCCCCGCGATGTGGGATCGCGCGGCCCGTGCGGGCGAAGGGCAGGGCGAGGCCGCGGACGGCTGGCACAGTCATCCGGGCGGCATCGCGCTGATTGGCCACGACGGCGAAGGGTTCGCTTTCGACAACGAGGGGCCGCGCCACCGCGTCCTGCTCGAACCCTTTGCCCTGGCCCGGCGGCTGGTGACCAATGCCGAGTGGGATGCCTTCATCGCCGATGGCGGCTATCGCGATGCGCGGCTGTGGCTGTCCGACGGCTGGGCCTGGGTGAACGAGCACGGCATTTCCGCGCCGCTCTACTGGCACGAAGGCCGGGCCTTCACCCACTGCGGCTGGCAGGATCGCGACCCCGCCGCGCCCGTCACCCATATTTCCTATTACGAGGCCGATGCTTTCGCGACCTGGGCGGGCGCGCGCCTGCCGACCGAGTTCGAATGGGAAGCGATCGCGCGCGGGCAGCACGTTGAAACCGCACCGGCGCACGATCCGGCAGGCGGCAACCAGCTCGATCATCCCGATGATTGGGGCGGGCCGCCGCTGCCCGGGGGCAGCGATGCCCTGTTCGGCGATTGCTGGCAGTTCACCCGCTCGGCCTATCTCCCCTATCCCCGCTTCGCGCCGTGCGAGGGGGCGGTGGGCGAATACAATGGCAAGTTCATGTCCGGCCAGTTCGTGCTGAAAGGCGCGAGCTGCGCCACGGTGCGTGGCCATTCGCGCGCCAGTTACCGCAATTTCTTCTACCCGCACCAGCGCTGGCAGTTCACCGGCCTGCGGCTTGCAAAGGATATCTGATGGCTGCCGATCCGGGTTTGTCGCTGGTCGATCTCGATAGCGACGGGGTGGACCGCGCCTTTCGCGGCGACGTGCTGGAGGGGTTGCGCCAGCCGCAGAAGGCGATCCCCGCGCGCTGGCTTTACGACGATGCCGGGTCCGAGCTGTTCGAGGATATCACCCGGCTGGAGGAATATTATCCGACCCGCGCGGAGACGGAGATCCTGCGCGGCAGCGGCGCGGAGTTCGCAGCCGAGATCGGGCCGAGCCGCGCGGTGGTGGAATTCGGCAGCGGCAGTTCGGTCAAGACACCGCTGCTGCTGGAAGCGATCGCACCGGCGGCTTACGTCCCGCTCGACATTGCCGGCGATTTCCTGCGCGCGGCGGCGGCCGATCTCGCCGCCAAGTTCCCCGGCCTGCCGGTCTATCCGGTGGAGGCGGATTTCATGCGCAAGGTCGCGCTGCCCGACGCGGTGGAGGGGGACCCCAAGCTGGGGTTCTTCCCCGGATCGACGATCGGCAACATGGTCCCGCGCACAGCGGTCAACCTGCTGCGCACGATGCGCGCGACGCTGGGGCCGGATTCGAAGCTGCTGATCGGGATGGACCTGATCAAGGACCCGGCCGTGCTGAAGGCGGCATACGACGATGCAGCGGGGGTCACCGCACAGTTCAACCTCAACTTAGCTCGAAGAATAAATCGCGAGCTGGACGGGACGATCCCGGTCGACGGCTTGCGCCATGTAGCGCGCTGGAACGACGATTTCGCGCGGGTCGAAATGCACCTAGAGGCGCAGCGCGACCTGGCCTTTACCGTGGCGGGCGAAAGCTTTTCCCTCGCGCAGGGCGAAACGATCCATACCGAAAACAGCCACAAGTTCTCGCGCCGCAGCGCCAATGCCTTGCTGCTGGCGGGCGAATGGACGCCGGTGCGGCGGTGGAAGGATTCGCAGGGGCGCTTCTCGCTGATCCTGGCCGAAGCGACGATCGCACGCAGCGCGCCCTGACGCGGCGCAGCGGCGCATGGAACCGCGCCGCGATAGTCCCTATATCCCGAACGTGGACCTCAATTCGCTCCTCAATTCGGTTGCCGGCGTGATCGCGGACATCCCGCGTTCGGGCCTGCTGATGGCGACGGTCGCCGCGCTGCTGGCCGGCTGGGCTGGCTCGATCATGGCCCGGCGCAACCTTGCGCTGGGCGTGTTCATCCGGCGGCTGAGCACGCTGGCGCTGGTCGGCATCATGGTCATGCTGGTCTTGCAGCTATCGCGCTTCGACCCGCGGATAGAGCTGGCGGTGCCGCAGATGGGCCTGCCCGAACAGGTCGTGGAGGGGGCGGAAACGCGCATCCCCCTGGCGCCGGACGGGCATTTCTGGCTCCGCGCCGACGTGAATGGAGAACCGGTCGCCTTCATGGTCGATACCGGTGCGACGTTGACCGCTGTGTCCTCCACCGTGGCCGAACGGATCGGGCTGGAGCCGCGACCGGGCGGCATTCCGGTGCGGCTGAACACTGCCAACGGCACGATTTCCGCCCGCATCGCAACGATCGAGGAAATGCGCTTCGGCAATGTCGCGGCACGCGGGCTCGACGCCGTGATCGCGCCCAATCTGGGCGACACCAGCGTGGTCGGGATGAACCTGCTCTCGCGCCTGAAATCGTGGCGGGTGGAGGATAACACGTTGATTCTCGTGCCCAACAACCCGCAGCCGACGGTCGAATTCGCGCGCTAGCTGGGGGTTGGGACCGGGCCGCTGCGATCAGGCGTGGCGCGCCATTCGCCAGTTGAGCGCATGACCGATGGCGAGCGCAATAGCGCCGGGGACGGTCAGAACGGTTTCGATCAGCTCGTCCGGTGCGATGAATGCACCCAGCGCCAGCAGCGCCAGGCCAACGAGCGCGATCGCCACCGGGCGCGTGCGGCGATGGCGGCGATAGCCGCCCGCCAGCGCGAAAACGCTCGCCGGAAAGGCGAAAGCCAGCGCCCAGACATGAAAACTTTCGGGAAAGGCGAGCCAGGCGCCCAGCGTCGGCAGCAGAACCAGCAGCGCGGGAAGCAGCAGGCAGTGGACCAGGCACACGGCGGAAGCGCCGATGGCGAGCCCGTCGAGCAGGCGCTGACGTCGGGAAATTGCGGGCATCCTTTTCTCTCATGGCAATGCGTTCGTGCCGGCGGGCGGCTCACGACGCGGGGACGGCAGGCGGGAAGTGATAATGATATAATGTATCATTGTTCAGGTCGCAAGAGGGTTTCGCAAATGCGGTGGGCAAGGCGCGGAAATCCGTCCGCTTCTGGTCGCATATCCCTGCCGGACGGGAGCGAATAGCTTTCGTCTATGGCTCGCGAAAGGGTCACTCATGGGCCTCGCTTCACCCAGTCGCCTAGGGTTCACGGCCCTGAAGCGAGTAGAACCTTGATCCAACGACACAGCCCCTTTCATCGCCCGCACCACCTGTGCAGCGCCGCACTGGCAGCGCTTGCCGCCAGCGTTCTTGCGGCCTGCGCCGGATCGCCGCCGATCGCGCAGGCGCCCGCGTCCTTTGCCGACCCGAAGGCCGAGCGCGAGGCCGTGGTGGTCGCCGCGCACCCCGAGGCGACCCGCGCCGGGATCGCGGTGATCGAGCGCGGGGGCAGCGCGATCGACGCCGCCATCGCGGTCCAGGCGATGCTGGGGCTGGTCGAACCGCAAAGCTCGGGCATCGGCGGGGGCGCTTTCCTGCTCCATTACGATGCGCAGAGCGGCGCGGTCACCGCCTACAACGGGCGCGAGAAGGCCCCTGCCGGCGCGCAGGCCGACATGCTGCTGGGCGAAGACGGCAGCCCCCTGCCGCGCAGTGAGGCCATGCTGGGCGGCCGCGCGAGCGGTGTTCCCGGCGTTCTGGCAATGCTGGAAATGGCCCATGCCGACCACGGCCGCCTGCCCTGGGCCGATGCCTTCCGCGAAACGATCGCTCTTGCACGCGAAGGCTATCCGCTGACCGGACGGACCGAGCGTTATGTCCACGGCGATTACCCGCAGTCCGCCGCGCCCGACGTGCGCGCCACGTTCAGCGATGCGAGCGGGCGGCTGCTGCGCGAAGGCGATCGCTTCGCCAACCCCGCCTATGCCGAAACCCTGGCGCTGATCGCCGGGGGCGGGGCCGGGGCGTTCTATCGCAGCGAACGGACCGCCGGCGCGATTGTCGGGCGCACGGGCGAGGGCCCGCTGGCAGGCACGATGACCCGCGCCGATCTGGAAAGCTACCGCGCGGAGAAGGTCGAACCGGTTTGCCGACCCTATCGCCTCTACCGCGTCTGCGTTCCGCCGCCGCCGTCGAGCGGGGTCGCGGTGCTGCAGATCCTGGGCCTGCTGGAAGGGACGGACATTGCCGCGCGCGGGCCGGGCGATCCGCAGGCCTGGTTCCTCTTCGCCGAGGCCAGCCGCCTCGCCTATGCCGACCGCGATCGCTACGTCGGCGATCCGGCCTTCGTGCGCGTGCCGGTCGATGCCATGCTCGATCGCGAATATCTCGCCGCGCGCCGCGCGCTGATCGGGCAGAGCGCGATGCCCGCACCGGAAGCGGGCGCGCTGACGCAGCAGGCCCGCGGCCGCGATTCCACGCGCGAGCCGACGGGCACTTCCCACTTCGTGATCGCCGACACCGATGGGAACATCGTGTCGATGACGACGACGGTCGAATCCTATTTCGGGTCCGGCCGCGCGGTCGCCGGGTTCTTCCTCAACAATCAGTTGACCGACTTCTCCTTCGCACCGGTCGATGAAGAGGGGCGCCCGGCGGCCAACGCCGTCGCGGGGGGCAAGCGGCCGCGGTCGTCGATGTCGCCGACCATCGTGCTCGATCAGGACGGGCGGGTCGTCGCCGCGCTCGGCTCCCCCGGCGGCAACGCGATCATCGCCTATGTCGCCAAGACGATCGTCGGCATGGTCGACTGGGGCCTGTCCCCGGAAAAGGCGATTGCGCTGCCCAACCTCGTCGCGCGCGGCGATGCCTTCCGGGGGGAGGCGGACAAGTTCTCCCCCGCCGTGCGCGCCGCGCTGGCCGCGCGCGGGGTGACCGTTCGCCCCGGTAGCGGCGAGGAATCGGGGCTTCACGCGATCTTCGCCGATGGCGAAGGCGGCTTTGCCGGCGGGGCCGATCCGCGCCGCGACGGCACGGTCCAGCGGCTGGAAGCGACAACGCCGCGATGACCGTGCCACAATCCGCAATCGTGGTCGGCGCGGGCGTCGTCGGGGTTTCGACCGCCTATGCCCTTGCGCGCCGGGGCGTAGCCGTGACCCTGGTGGAGCGGCACGAGGAGCCGGGGATGGAAACCTCGCACGCCAATGGCGCGCAGCTCAGCTATCTCTACACCGATGCCCTGGCCAGCCCGGCACTGCTGACCCAGATGCCCAAGCTGGCGCTGGGGCTGGTGCCCGCGTTCCGGATGCGCCGCCGGCTCGATCCCGATTACCTGCGCTGGATCGGCGCCTTCCTGCGTAATTGCACGCGCGAACGGTTTCGCGACAATACGCTGGCGACATTGCAGCTCGCGCTCGAATCGCGGGTGGCGATGGAAGAACTGGCGAACGCCCATCCGCTCGATTTCGGATATCGCACGGCGGGCAAGATGCACGTCTACCGCTCGCAGCGCGCGTGGGACGCTGCCCGCACGGTGGCGGAGATGAAGGCCGGGCCGGGCGTCGTCCAGCACGCGCTGGCGCCTTCGGAAGCGTTCCTGATGGAGCCTGCGCTGGAACGCGCGGCGCCCGGGATCAGGGGCGTGCTCCATTCGCCGGAAGAAGCGGTGGGCGATCCCCATCGTTTCGCCTGCGCCATGCGCGATCTGCTGGTCGACCGGTTCGGCGCGGATACGCGCTTCGGGCGCAGCGTCGCACGCCTGCGGCTGGACGACGACCGGGCGCGGGCGATCTGCGAGGATGGGGAGGAACTGGCCGCCGACATGATCGTCGATTGTTCCGGGTCCGAAGGCGGACGGCTGCTGCGGCCTTTCGACATTCGCCTGCCGATCATGCCGATGAAGGGATATTCGTTCACCGCGCCCGCCGCCCCGGCATCGCCCAGCATCAGCATAACCGACGTGGAGGCGAAGATCGTCTTCACCCGCCTGGGCGCGCAAGTGCGGGTGGCCGGGCTGGCCGATCTGGGCAATGTCGATCGCGCGGTCGATCCGCGGCGCATGGCCGCGCTGGTCGACGGCGCGCGCCGTTCGCTGCCGCGCGGTGCCGCTTTCGACCGGGCCAGCGCCTTCTGGACCGGCCTGCGCCCGATGACGCCCGATGCGCAGCCGCGCATCGCCCGGCCGCATCCGCGGCTGGCCTACAACCTCGGCCACGGCGTGCTCGGCTGGACCCTCGCGATGGGTTCGGCCGAACGCCTGGCCCGCCTGGTCCTGCGCTGAGCGACAGGGCGGGTTTCCCCTTCCAGCCACAGGAGATAGCTTCGATGACCATCGACCAGACCGCCCCTGCCGGGCCGCCGCTGAGCAAGACCCGCCGGGCCGGACCCCTGCTGTTTGTTTCCGGCCAGCTGCCGCGCACGCCCGAAGGCGGCATGTGCCAGGGCACGATCGAGGAACAGACCGAACAGGCGATCGCCAACTTGCGCACCGTTCTGCAGGGCGAGGGGCTGGACCTGGCAGACGTGGTCAAGACCACGGTCTGGATCACTCGCGCCGAGCTTTCGGCCGGCATGAACGCGGCCTATGCCCGGCTGTTCCCGACCCCCTATCCGACCCGTTCGACCGTGGTTTCCGGCCTCGTTGCGGCTGCCGATGTCGAGATCGAGGCGGTCGCCTTCGACCCGCGCTGATTTCCCGCCTGCACATCGAAAAGGCGCCGCCCGGCTGGACCGGACGGCGCCTTTTCATGTCGGCTTTCGGCGCGGTCCTGGGCGGCTCAGGGCAGGGCGGCAGCCGTCTCGCGCGCTTCGATCCGCAGGTTACCGACGCCGACCGCACCCGATCCGGGGCGGCGCGGGTCCGCCGCGCCAAGCACTTTGCCGCCATCGAGCATGATGACCTGCGCGCTGCCGATCGTGTCGCGCAGCTCGATCTCGTGCCCCAGCGATTGCAGCACGCCCAGCGAATCGGGGTTGAAGCCGGGCTCCAGCTCCAGCGCCGACGGCTTCCAGTTCTGGTGGAGGCGCGGGGCGAAAGTCGCCTCGGCCACGTTCATGTCGTGATCGGCGACATTGAGGACAATCTGCAGCACGGTGTTGATGATCGAGCTGCCTCCGGGGGAGCCGACCACCAGGAAGGGTTTGCCGTCGCGGAAAACGATGGTCGGCGTCATGCTCGACATCATGCGCTTGCCGGGCGCGATCTTGTTCATCTCGCTGTTGGAGAACGTCGCGCCCGGCACGTTGGTGCGGAGCGAGAAGTTCTTGATCTGATTGTCCAGTAGGAACCCCGCGCCCGCCACCAGCGTGCCCGATCCGAAGGAAGAGCCGAGCGTGTAAGTGTTGGAAACGACGTTGCCCTGCCGGTCGACGATGGAAAAGTGGGTCGTGTCGGGGCTTTCATGAGCGAAAGGATCGAAGGGCGAGATCGCTTCGGGCGGGGAGCTTTGCCCGCGCGAAATCTGCTTTGATCGCTCTTCGGCATAGGCTTTGGAAATCAGCACATCGACCGGGTTGTTCACGAAGTCGGGATCGCCCATCGACATGCGCCGATCGGCATAGGCGAGCTTCATCGCTTCGGACAGGATGTGGACGGTGGAGGCGCTGTTGTGCCCCATCGCCTTCAGGTTGAACCCTTCCAGCATGTTCAGCATCTGGAGCAGCGCGACCCCGCCCGAGCTGGCGGGCGGCATGGTGACGACGTTGAGCCCGCGGTAATCGGTCGCGATCGGTTCGCGCAGCTTCGCCTCGTAGGCGGCAAGGTCGCTCATCGCGATCAGCCCGCCCTGCGCCTCCATGTCGGCGACGATCCGTTGTGCAATCTCGCCGCGATAGAAATCGTCCGCGCCGGCAGTGGCGATCCGTTCCAGCGTCCAGGCGAGTTCGGGCTGCTTCAGCGTCTCGCCGTACATGTAGGGGCTGCCGTCGGGCTTGAAGAATGTCGCGATCGCCGCGTCGGAGCTTTCCAGCCGCTTGCGGCCCCAGCGCAGCGCCTCCGACAGATCGCGGGTGACCACGATCCCGTCGCGCGCCAGCTCGACCGCCGGTTGCACGACCTCTTCCCACGGCAGCGATCCCCAGCGTTCGTGCGCCAGTTTCATGCCCGCCACCGTGCCGGGGACGGCGGCGGCCATGTGGCCATAGTCGGCGTTGTCCTCGCGCCGGCCCTTGCGGTCGAGGAACAGCTTCGCTTCCGCCGCGGCGGGGGCAGCGGTGCGATAGTCGATCGCGACCGTGCGGTCCTCCTCCGCCAGATAGACGAGCATGAAGCCGCCACCGCCCAGGTTGCCCGCGCGCGGCAGGGTCACGGCCAGCGCGAAGGCCGTGGCGACCGCGGCATCGACGGCGTTGCCGCCTTGCGCCATGATCTGCGCGCCGATCCGGCTGGACAGCGCGTTCTGGCTGACCACCATCGCCTCGTCGTCGGTCACCGGGTGGTGGATCGTGTCGTAATCGAGCAGCTGCTGCGGCTGCGCGGCAAGCGGTGCCTGCGCGATCGACAGGCAGCACAGGGCCGTGGCCGCAATCGCGGCGGTAAAGCGCTTCATCGGATATCTCCCCTCAGGTCGCGAAAAGCTGGTTCATGTCGCGAAAGGTCTTGAACTCCAGCGCGGTCCCGGCGGGATCGCGGACGAAGAACGTGCCCTGTTCGCCGGGTTTGCCGGCGAAGCGCACGTAAGGTTCGATCACGAATCGAACGTCGCGCTGGCGCAGCCGTTCGGCCAGCGATTCCCACGCGCTCCATTCCAGCACGACGCCGAAATGGAACGCGGGGACCGCGTGGCCATCCACCGGGTTGGTCGGCGCGGCTTCGCCGTGATCGACCAGATGCGCGGTGACCTGATGCCCGAAGAGGTCGAAATCGACCCATCGCGCTGCCTCGCGCCCCACCTTCGCCCCGATCGCATCGACCAGGAACGCGCGCGTCGCGGCGAGGTCGGTGGTCGGGAAGGCGAGGTGGAACGGTTGCATCGCGCAGGCTCCTACTCGGTGGGCAGTGCGTTGTAGGTGTCGCGGTCGATCTCATCCTCCCACACGGCCACTACGGTCGCCACGGCGAGGTCGCCGGTGACATTGGCCACGGTGCGCATCATGTCGAGAATACGGTCGAACGGCAGGATGAAGCCCACGACGATCGCGGTCTGTGCCGCGCTCATCCCGATCACGTTCAGCACGGCCGCCATCAGAAACAGCGAAGCGGAAGGGACCGAGGCCGTGCCGACCGAAACCAGCGTGGTCGTCAGCCCGATCAGCAGGTAATCGAACAGGTCGAGCGGTACGCCGAAAGCCTGCGCCGCGAAGATGGAGATCAGCGCGACGTAAAGCGCCGTGCCGTCCATGTTGATCGTCGCGCCCAGCGGCAGGACGGAGGACGCGACCGGCGGCTTGATCCCCAGGTTGTGCTCCGCCGCCGAAAGGCTGGCGGGCAGGGTGGCCGAGCTGGACGAGGTTGAATAGGCGACCAGCTGCGGTTCGCGCACCCCGCGGTAGAACGGCAGGACCGGCAGGCGGGCGAAGAACTTCACGATCGCCCCGTGCACGATGAGCATGTGCAGGAAACAGCCCAGATAGACTGCGATGGCCAGCAGGAAGACGTTGAGGAACGTCCCCGGCCCAACCGTGCCCATGACCCAGGCGACCAGCGCGAAGACGCCGAAGGGCGCGAATTCCATGACGATGGCGGTCACTTTCAGCATCGTTTCCGATCCCGATTCGAACACCCGTGCCAGCGGTTGTCCGCGTTCGGCGGCCATGATCAGGCCGGCCCCGACCATGATCGCGAAGAAGATCACGGCCAGCACATTGCCTTCGGCAAAGGCGGCGAAGGGATTTTCGGGCACGATGCCCAGAAGGCGGTCGGCCAGCGATCCGGCCTCTTGCAGCGTCGTCGCCTCCGCCCCCGAAAGGTCGATCCCGACACCGGGGCGGAACAGCAGCGCCAGCCCGATCCCGATCACGATCGCGAAGAACGTGGTCCCCAGATAGAGTGCGATCGCCTTGCTTCCGATGGAGCCGAGCCGCTTGGGGTCCTTCATCGCGATCACGCCCGATACCAGCGTGACGAAGACCAGCGGCACGATCAGCATACGGATCATGCGGATGAACAGGTCGCCGATCCACCGGATCTGCTCAGCCGATTCGCCGAGCGCCAGCCCGGCGAGCGCGCCGAGCACGAGCGCGACGAGAATGCGTTTCCACAGGACGATGGCGAACCATCGGCTAGCGAGCGAACGTATCATTTACAGTTTCCTCCCGGGGCGCTGCGCAACAGAACACGACCGGGCAGCGCGCCGGTCGCGCGTGCGTTATCGATTGCCAGCGTTCCGTTGACAAACAGGAAGTTCACTCCCTGTGAAAGAGCCTCCGGTTCGGTATCGGTTAAGCGCCGTGCCGACACTACGCTCAGAACCGCTTGCGGATAGAGCCGTACCAGTAGCGGCCGCGGCTGGAATGGAGCGAGCCGAGGTAGCCGAAGCTGGCATCCGCCAGCGGCGGCGCTTCGTTGGTCACGTTGCGCACACCCAGCCGCAGGCGGGTGTTGTCCAGCGGCCCTTCGTCGAAGGTGTACTGGACATAGAGGTTGGCATAGGCCCAGTCGTCAACGACGAACTGCGTGCCATCGTCCAGCGTCGCCCCGGTGTCGCGGACCGAGCTGACATAGCGGCCGAACACGCCCGCGCCGAAGTTGCCGAGGCGCCAGGTGAACGAGCTGGACAGGCGCCAGCGCGGATTGCCGTTCTGGCGCAGCAGCCCTTCGGCCCCGAACACGGTGAAGCCCTGCGAAATCTCGCCCGCTTCCTGCGCGTCGAGAATAGCCTTGGCTTCGGGCGAGGGGTCCTGGTCGAAACGCAGCAGGTGCGCGGCGTTCACGTTAAGCGAGAAGTCGCCGATGGCGGTATCGTCCAGCTCGTAATGAACGGTGAAGTCGATCCCTTCGATCCGGCGCGGCAGGAGGTTCATGTAGGTATCGAGAACGTGCGCGATTTCACCCACCGGTTCCAGCCCGGTTCCCGCGAAGTTGTCGATGTCTTCCTGCGTCGGAGCCTCGCGGACCACCGCCGGGTTGAACGAACCCTGGGTGCGCAGCAGGTAATCGTAAGCGATCTGGCTGGAATCACCGAAGATGCCGACCACGTCCTTCTGATTGATGCGCCAGTAGTCGACAGTCGCCGTGATCTGGCCGAAGCGGCCATTGGCGATGTTCGGCTGGAGCACCATGCCGAACGTGTAGGAATCGTTGGTTTCCGGCCCCAGCTTGTCGCTGCCTTCGCGCTGGCTGATGACCGACTGCGAACGGCCGCAATCGTCGAACGAGGCGATCCTTCCGGCGCGCAGGTCCGCTTCGCAGCGAACGTAATCGAGCCGGCCGTTGCTCCGTTCCAGCCCGTTTTCGTTGATCTGGACCAGGTTCGGCGCACGGAACCCTTCGGAATAGGACCCGCGGAATTTCAGCCAGGGGAAGACGGTCCAGGCCGCCGCCACCTTGGGCTTCAGGATTTCGCCAACGTCGGAATAGCTTTCGAACCGGGCCGCGGCCTGGATTTCGAACGCTTCGACCAGCGGGATGTCCATGAACGGGCTGATCACAGGGATCGCGAATTCGAGATAGGCGGATGCGACGTCGCGATCGCCGGAAGAATCGGGCGTCGCGCTCGATCCCAGCAGGTCGTTGATGTGCTCTTCGCCCGAAACCGGGTTGGTGAAAGTGATCGTGCCGTCCAGCCGATCGTCGCGGTCGTCCTTGAACGCTTCGTAACGGAACTCCGCACCGAACGCGACGCCGACATCGCCGGCCGGCAGGGCCAGCAGGTCGGGCCGCGAAACGCGCAGATCCCACAGGCCGAGCTGGCTCGTATTGGTGCGATAGGCATCGACCGTGATCGCGTCGATGATCGCCTGATCGTTGGGGGTGCCGTCGCCGTTGGAGAAATCGGCCAGGTTGCCGCCGTTGAAGACGTTATAGGCCATCGGCGTTTCAAGCGCGAGCGACTGCTGCAGCAGCGTGTTGCTGATGCGGTTCGACTTGTCTTCGGTGGTCGCTTCCGACCACAGGATCGCCGATTCCCAGTTCCACCCTTCGACTTCGCCGCGCAGGCCGGTCAGCAGGCGATAGCTGGTGTTCTTGACCTCGATCACTTCCGGCCCGGCATCGACGAAACGATAATCGTTGAGGATCATCGCCACGCCTTCATCGGGGATGTTCAGCCCCGGCAGGCGGTTGGGGTTCGCGCTCCCGTCCGAAAAGGTGGTCGGGCCGAACGGGTTCCAGTAATTGTTCGCCGGCACGATGATGTCGACCGCGTTCAGCGGCGCATCGGCTTCGCGGTAGGTCGTGTAATCGGACAGGTACAGGCCGGCTTCGGCAAAGACTTCCAGCCCGCTGTCGAATTCGTGATTGGCGAACAGGAAGCCGTTGAACCGCTGCGTGTCGCCGACGATCCAGCGATCGTGCGCAGTGTTGTAGCGGTACATGCGATCTTCGTCGTCGATCGAATTCTGGGTGGAATTGTCAGCGCATAGCCCGTTGCCCAGGTCGGCCACGCATCCGGCAATCGTATCGGGCTGAATATGCCAGTAATCGCCGGACGAGGTGATGGCGTTGCCGTTCTGGCGCACCGTCGCGGTGTAATCGTACAGCTGGAATTCGCCGAAGGGGGAATTGGTCGAACGATTGTCGAAATCGGTATCGCCTTCGAACGGCGTGCCTTCGACCAACGGGCGGGTGTCGTAATCGCGCGCATATTCGCGATCGCTGGCCGGCATCCCTTCGCGGTTGAGGTAATTGACGAAAAGCGAGATGTTGGTGCGGCCCTGGTTGAAGGTACGCCCCATCGCCAGTTCGGCATCGAATTCACGCAGCGACGTGCCTTCCGATCCGCCATATTGCACTTCGGCGGTCACACCGTCGAAATTGTCGCGCAGCACGGTGTTGACCACGCCGCCGACTGCGTCGGTGCCGTAGATAGCGGCCGCGCCGTCGCGCAGAACCTCCAGCCGGCGAATGCCGCTGACCGGAATGGCATTGGCGTTGACCGAAGTGACGGGGACGAGGTTTTCGGTCTGGTAGCCGGGATGGAGGACCATGCGCCGGCCATTGAGCAGAACCAGCGTGTTGCCAGTGCCAAGCGAGCGCAGGTTGATCGACGCGACATCGCCGCGCGCATCGTTGATCCCGCCGGTCGTGCGCTGTTCGTTGAAGCCGACGTCGCCCGACTGCGGAATGGCGCGGAACAGTTCGTCGCCGGACGATGCGCCGATCGCGTCGATGCTGTCGGCATCGAGCACGGTCACCGGGAGGGTGTCGGTGATCTTCGATCCCTTGATCTGCGTTCCGACGACGACAATTTCCGCCGTATCCTCTTCCGCTGTTTCCTGCGGTTCGGCCACGCCAATCGGTGCCGGTTGCGCGAGTGCGGACGATGCGAGCCCTGCGGTGCCGGCCATGAAGAATGCGCGCATGAGAATGCGCCGTGAGCGTGTCATCAACTTCCCTCCCCTTGGAAGATTGAGTGGCTGAGCGGCCAGATGGCCTGTGTCACTTTTGTGGCACCGGCGGCGCTGCAAACACAAGGACCCGCGCGCGACAAACACTTCGCATCGCCATAGCCTGCGGTTATGCGCGTAATTCGGGCTTCGCTGTCAGGATCGCTTCGACGGTGTCGAGAAATGCCGTCAGCAGGCCCGCCTCCGCGTTCTCGCCCAGGTAGTAGGCGGAAACCGGCGCGACGACCGGTTTGCGAAACGGATAGAATCCGATTTCGTCGCCGGGCATGCTGCGCGCCGTGAATTCATCCACCACGGTCAGGCCGACGCCGCGCTGCACCAGCGCGAGCGCGACGTAGTATGTGCGTGCCGTAACGATTTCGCGCGGCGCGATGCCCAGCCGATCGATCTCGTCGACCAGCACCGCGCCCGAAGGGCCGCTGTCGCGCAGGCCGATGAAATCGCGCCCGTCGAGATCCTCGATATCCACCAGCCCGTCGGCGGGGACGAAGTCGGTCTTGCGCGCGGCGACCAGCAGTTCGATCTCCCCCACCTGGCGCACGGCGAGGCGCGACTTGGCCGCGCTGCCATAACCGATGGCGAGGTCGAATTCGCGTTCGTGGAGCGAGGTAGCGATGTCGCGCGAATGCAGCGTGTCGAGTTCGAAGCTGACATCGGAATGCTGGTCGCGCAGTCGGGCGATCGCTTCGGGTATCACCCCGAAGCCGAGCGAAGGCAGCAGCCCCAGCTTGATGTGGCCGCCCCGGCGTGCACCGATGTTCTTCGCCGTCTGGCGCAGAGAGCGGACCTGGCGATAGACTTCGTCGACGTCGCCGAACAGCTCGTGCGCCGCATCGGTCGGCTCCAGCCGCCCCTTGTGCCGGCGGAACAGCGGATAGCCGAGCTGATCCTCCGCATGGCGCAGAACCTTGCTGACCGAAGGCTGGGAAACGTTGAGCTCCTGCGCCGCACCGGTGACCGATCCGGTCCGGTACACGGCATAGAACACTTCGATATGACGCAATCGCATCGCCCCCCTCTATCGGGCAATCCGGTGCGCAGCAATGCGGTCGGGAAGTTAGTGGATAGTGGCAAACTGGCTGGGGTGGCAGGATTCGAACCTGCGCATGCCGGTACCAAAAACCGGTGCCTTACCGCTTGGCTACACCCCAGCAGGCGCGGGCTCCTATAGCGTAGCCCGCGCCGATGTGAAGGGGGCACTGCCGGTCGTCGCGGACCGTCAGATCGCCTTGCCTGCAAAATCATCCGCCGAATGGCGTTCGCGTAGCTGTTCGTCGTCTTCGCCCCATGTTCTGTTGACGATTCGTCCGCGGCGCACCGCCGGGCGCTGGGCGATCTGGTTCACCCAGCGTTCGACATGCTCGTATTCGTGGATCGAAAGGAACTTGCGCGCCTCGCCATAAATGCCGCCCTGCACGAAGGGGGCGAACCAGGGGAAAGTGGCAATGTCGGCCACGGTATAATCTGCGCCGCCCAGGTACTCGCTTTCAGCCAGACGCTGGTTGGCGACGTCGAACAGGCGCTTGGTTTCCATCGCGTAGCGGTTGATCGGGTATTCGTACTTTTCCGGCGCATAGGCGTAGAAATGGCCGAAGCCGCCGCCGACGAAAGGCGCGCTGCCGACTTGCCAGAACAGCCAGCTCAGCACTTCGGCGCGGCCGCTGCCGGCGGGCAGGAAGGCGCCGAACTTTTCCGCCAGGTGCATCAGGATCGCGCCGCTTTCGAACACGCGCACCGGTTCCGGCCCGCTGCGGTCGAGCAGGGCGGGGATCTTGGAATTGGGATTGATGTCGACGAAACCGCTGGCGAACTGGTCACCGTCGGAAATGCCGATGTACCACGCGTCGTACTCGGCCGCGTGGCCCGCCTCCAGCAGTTCCTCGAACATGATCCCGGCCTTCACCCCGTTGGGCGTGGCGGAGGAATAGAGCTGGAAAGGATGCTCGCCGACCGGCAGGTCGCGCTGCTCGCGCGCGCCGGCGGTGGGGCGATTGATGGCGGCGAATTTGCCGCCGCTTTCGGTGTTGGTCCAGATTTCGGGCGGCGTGTAGGTCGGATCGGCCAAAGTGGGTCTCCTGATATCTCACTGCGGCATAAGGTGGTGGTGGTTCTTTTTCGGACAAGCGGAACCGCGCGTGTAATTGCGGAGTTTGGCCTTCGCATGACGAAGCTGATCTATGTCGACGATGACCTTCCGGGCATTTCGCGCAAGCGCGCAGGGCGCGGCTGGGCCTATTACGATCCGAAGGGCAAGCTGATCCGCGACGCGGACGAGCGCGCCCGGCTGAACGCGATCGCCCTGCCGCCGGCCTATCGTGAGGCATGGTTCTGCCCCGCGCCCAATGGCCATATCCTGGCCACCGGGGTCGATGCGCGCGGGTGCAAGCAATACCGTTATCACCCCGAATTTCGCGCCGCGCGCGAAAGCGAGAAGTTCGACGGGTGCCTGCCGTTTGGCGGCCTGCTGCCGCTGGTCCGCAAGCGGGTGGAAAGCGACCTTTCGGCACGCACGCTGACCCGCGAGCGAGCGATCGCCAGCGTGGTGCGCCTGCTGGATCTGGGCGCGGTGCGGATCGGGAACGAAGGATATGCGCGCGACAATCGCAGTTACGGCGCAACCACCCTGCGCCAGCGCCACGCCGAAGTGACCGGCAAGACGCTGCGCCTGCGCTACAAGGCGAAGGGGGGCAAGCTGCGCGAAGTCGCGTTGACCGACGGCAGCCTGGCGCGCGTTGTCCGCCGGATGCAGGACCTGCCGGGGCAGAACGTGTTCAAGTACGTGGACGACGCAGGCGACCTCCACACGGTCGGATCGCACGACGTCAACGAATACTTGTGCGACACGATGGGCGAGCGCTTCACCGCCAAAAATTTCCGCACCTGGCACGCCAGCGTTCTGGCCTTCCAGCTTCTCGCCGAAGCGGAGGAAACGCTGACGATCAAGGCCGTGCTGGATGTCGTCGCGGGGCGGCTGGGCAATACCCCTGCAGTGACCCGCCGGTCCTACGTCCATCCGGCGGTGATCGATCTGGTGGGCCGGCAGGGCGCGTGGCGCGAGACGCTGCGTCTGCCGCGCGGCACCCAGTGGCTGACGCGCGAGGAGCGCGGACTGATCGCCCTGCTGGAAGATGCGCCCTGCGCGCAGGAGCTGCTGGCGGCATGAGCGAGACCGAAACGCTCGACCCGATCCTGCCGCCCGACCTGGCGCGCAATGCGCGCGCCGTGCTCGATCTTGCCTGTGATCGCGAGATGCCGCTGATCACGGCGGAAAGCTGCACCGGCGGGCTGCTGTCCGCATTGCTGACCGATGTGCCGGGGCGCAGCCACATTTTCGAGCGTGGCTTCGTCGTCTATTCGGACGATGCGAAGTGCGATCTGTTGGCGGTCGATCGCGCGCAGATCGAGCGGTGCGGCGCGGTCAGTCGCGAAGTGGCCGTGGCGATGGCGCGCGGGGCGCTGCAACGCTCCGGCCACGGGATAGGCGTCGCGATCACCGGCTTCGCCGGGCCGGGCGGGGAGGGCGACGAGGAAGGGCTGGTCCACTTCGCCTGCGGCCCGTTCAATGGCGAGATTGCCCACCGCGAGGAGCACTTCGGCGCCATCGGGCGCGACGGTGTGCGCATCGCGGCGCTTGCAGTCGCGCTGGACATGATGGACAACGCGCTCCGCGCATGACCGAAAACACCGATCACCCCTTCTTCGACCGACGCACGCATGGCTTCGTGCGCGTCGCCACCGCCACCCCGCGCGTCCGCACGGCCGACGTGTCCGGGAACGTGGAAGGCATCCTTGCCGAATGGCGCAAGGGGCATGGCGCGGGGGCGGACGTTGTCCTCTATCCCGAGCTGTGCCTGTCGTCCTACGCCCTTGACGACCTGCACCTGCAATCGGCGCTGCTTGAGGCAGTGGAACGCGGGATTGCCGACTTGATCGAGGCGAGCCGCGAGCTGTCGCCGGTGGCCGTGATCGGCGCGCCGCTGCGGCGCAACGGGCGGATCTACAATTGCGCGCTCGCCATCGCCGGCGGGCGCCTGCTGGGCGTTGTGCCCAAGAGCTTCCTGCCCAATTACCGCGAGTTTTATGAAAAGCGCTGGTTCGCCCACGGCCGCAATTGCGTGGGCCTGGCGATCGACGTGAACGGCCAAAGCGTACCCTTCGGCACCGATTTGCTGTTCGAAGCGCCCGAGAGGCCGGGCTTCTGTTTCGCGATGGAAATCTGCGAAGATCTTTGGGCGCCCGATCCACCATCGACACGGGCCGCGCTGGCGGGGGCGACGATCGTTCTCAACCTGTCCGCTTCCAACATTACCATCGGCAAGTCCGACGAACGGCACATGTTGTGCCGGATGCAGTCGAGCCGCGCGGTCTGCGCCTACGCCTATTCAGCCGCGGGCCACGGGGAAAGCACGACCGACCTCGCTTGGGACGGGCAGGGCATGGTCTACGAGTTGGGCGATCTTTTGGTCGAAAGCTCCCGCTTCGATCTCGAACCCGAACTGTGTCTGGCCGATGTCGATACGCGCCGCGTGCTGGGCGACCGGATGCGGATGCAGACCTTCGGCGACGCGGCGGAGGCTGCCGGACGGCCGGAGGACATGGTGCGCCGGATCCGCTTCGACGCACCGGCCACACCCGCGCCCGACGATCGCCTGCTGCGCCCGATCCGCCGGTTCCCCTTCGTCCCCAACCGCGCGCACAAGCTGGATGAGGATTGTTTCGAAGCGTTCAACATCCAGGTCGATGCCCTGCTGCGCCGGTTCCGGGCGACCAACGGCAAGCACATGATCCTGGGCGTTTCGGGCGGGCTCGATTCGACCCATGCCCTGCTGGTCGCGGCCAAGGTCTGCGACCGGCTGGGCCTGCCGCGCACCACCATTCGCGGATATACGATGCCCGGTTTCGGCACATCCGACAGCACGAAGTCCAACGCCTGGAAACTGATGAAGGCGACGGGCATCACGGCAGAAGAAATCGACATCAGGCCCGCCGCCACCCGAATGCTGGAGGATATCGGCCACGCGTTCGCCGATGGCGAACCGGTTTACGACACCACGTTCGAGAACGTGCAGGCCGGGCTGCGCACCGATTATCTGTTCCGTCTGGCCGGACAGCATTCGGGCTTCGTGCTGGGAACGGGCGACCTGTCCGAACTGGCGCTGGGCTGGTGCACTTATGGCGTTGGCGACCAGATGAGCCACTATGCGGTCAATTCCGGCGTTCCCAAGACGCTGATCCAGTATCTGATCCGCTGGGCCACCCGGACCGACCAGTTCGACCCGGAAACCGATGCCGTGCTGGAGGCGATCGTCGATACCGAGATCAGCCCCGAACTCGTGCCGGCGGGCGAAGATGGCGAGATCCAGAGCACCGAAAGCACGATCGGTCCTTACGAGCTGAACGATTTCTTCCTCCACCACACGATCCGCTGGGGCCAGTCACCCAGCCACGTCGCCTTCCTGGCCTGGCATGCCTGGCGCGACGCGAAGCTGGGGCTGTGGCCGGCCGAGTTCCCCGAAGCGGCGAAGAACGAATACGATCTGGCGACGATCGCCCACTGGCTGGAACGGTTCCTCCAGCGGTTCTTCGCCTTCAGCCAGTTCAAGCGCAGCGCGCTGCCCAATGGCCCGAAAGTCAGCCCCGGCGGTGCGTTAAGCCCGCGCGGCGACTGGCGCGCACCCAGCGATGCCGTCGCCGGGCCGTGGCTGGAGGAACTGCGGCGTAATCTGCCGCCGGCTCTCTGAGGGATGCCCGTTCGCGCGATTGCCATACTCGTCCTGTGCAATGTGATTTGGGCGTTGAACGTCGTGGTCAGCAAGATCGCGGTCGATCAGCTCGGCGCGCCGCCGCTCGCCTATGCCTTTGCGCGCTCGGCGCTGGTGATGATCGTCCTCCTTCCCCTGCTGCGCCCCCTGCCGACCGGACTGGGGCGGATCATGCTGGTCGGGCTGGCGATCAGCGGCGGATCGTTCGCGCTCCTGTTCATGGGGCTGGAAACCGCCAGCCCTTCTTCCGCCGGTGTGGTCAGCCTGTCGGGCGCGCCGATGACGGTGCTGTTCGCGATCCTGTTTCTGGGGGAACGGGTGCGCTGGCGGCGCGGGCTGGGCATTGCGCTGGCCTTTGGCGGGGTCTTGCTATCGGTCATGTCCGACAGGGCGCTGGAGGCTGGGCCGGGCCTGATGCTGGTCTTCGCCTCCGCAGCCGTCGGCGCATTGGGCTCTGTTTTCGTCAAGCGGATCGATATTTCTTCCATCCGCCTTCAGGCATGGGCGGCGGTCGCTTCCAGCGTCGTCCTGCTGCCGTTGTCACTGACGATCGAGAGCAATCAGGTTGCGGCTTTCGCGCAGGAGCCGCTGCTGCTGGCCGGGTGCGTCGTTTTTGCCGGGCTGGTCGTGTCGGTCGGCGCGCACACGGCCTATTTCCGCATTCTGCAGGCGAACGATGCCAACGCCGTGGTCCCGATGACGCTGCTGACGCCGCTGTTCACAATTGCCCTGGGCGCCTGGCTGACGGGCGATCCGGTCGGTTACCGCCTGCTGCTGGGCGGGGCGATTGCGATTGCCGGGGTGGCGATCATCCTGGTTCGTCCGAGCGCCACCTTCACCAAGCGGTTCCTGGTGCGCAGCCGGCTGTAGCGGCGCGATTGCTCGCTTAGGATAGCTGCGTCATCCAGTCGTACGTATCGGCGACGCGACCGCGCTGAATGCCGACCAGCTTGTCGCGCAGCTTGGTGGTCAGCTGACCCGGCCCGCCGCTGCCGATGGTGAATTCGCCATCGCGCCCGGCGACCGTGCCGACCGGGGTGACGACTGCAGCGGTGCCGCAGGCCATCGTTTCGACCAGCCTGCCGCTGTTCGCATCGTCGCGCCACTGATCGATCGAATAAGGTTCTTCACGCACGGTCAACCCTTCTTCGCGCAGCAGGCGGATCAGGCTGTCGCGGGTGATGCCGGGCAGGATCGTGCCGGTCAGCGGGGGAGTAACGACGGTGCCATCGTCGAACACGAAGAACAGGTTCATCCCGCCCAGTTCCTCGATCCATTTCTTTTCGACTGCATCGAGGAACACGACCTGATCGCAGCCCTTTTCGATCGCTTCGGCCTGGGGCACCAGGCTGGCGGCATAGTTGCCCCCGGTCTTCGCCGCGCCGGTGCCGCCGGGCGCGGCGCGGGCGTAATCGCTGCTGACCCAGATCTTCACCGCAGGCGCGCCCGACTTGAAATAATTGCCCGCCGGGCTGGCGATCACGAGGTATTTGTACTGCCGCGCCGGGCGCACCCCAAGGAACGCCTCGCTCGCGAACATGAAGGGGCGCAGGTACAGCGATCCACCCTCGATCGTGGGGAACCAGTCCTGGTCCACGGCGATCAGGCGACGGATCGATTCGATGAACAATTCTTCCGGCAATTGCGGCATTGCCATGCGTTCGGCGCTGGCGTTGAAGCGGCGCGCGTTCGCCTCGGGCCGGAACAGCGCAATGCCGCCGTCTTCCTGGCGGTAGGCCTTCATACCTTCGAAGATTTCCTGCGCGTAATGCAGCACCGCCGCTGCCGGGTCGAGCGTGATCGGTTCGCGGGGGCACACTCTCGCCGAATGCCAGCCATCCCCTTCGGAACCGATCCGATCAGCATCGTAATCGATCACGATCATGTGGTCGGTGAACAGCGTGCCGAAACCCGGGTTGGCAAGCGCCTCGTCGCGCGTGGCGGACGGGACGGGGGCGGCGTGGGGGATGTGTTCGAAATCCATGCGCGCCGGTTAATGCGCGGCAGCGCGCAGGGCAAGTCCATCCTCTTGGCATGGACGCACGCGGGCGGATGGCCGGGCGAAGTCCTGCCCATAAATGAGAAGGGCAGCTCCGCCCGTCGGGGAACTGCCCTTCGCATGGTCAGCGGCCGATAGCGCCGCTCACTTAGCCTCTATCGCTGTCTGGTCAGCGATAGTGCCTCGTGCGGAAACGTACCGACCTCCCTGCTGAACCATGAGACATCGGATCACCTCCTTTCGCGCTATGAAAGCCAACCCCGCGTCTCACCGCGGAGTGAGTGCCGCGTTCGCCGCCGGCCTCGAGCGTCAATTTGAGTCACTGGACTCGCGAAAACAAGCCTTGAAAAAAACTTATCCCACGTCAGAATTGGTCGCTGTGGCTCGCGAGATTTCGCGAGCCATTTTTGTTGGGTTTCGTGGGCGGGGTTACAGGCAATCTTCGATCACGCGCGTCATTTCCGGCCATGCGGGAATGTAGAGCGTGGGGAGGCTGGGCGTTTCGACCGCGAACCGCCCTTTCGAAAACGCCATCGCCGCCAGCAGCGGATCGTTCGCCGGCAGGGTCGCGGCGATCGTCGGCAACTCGCGGCCCGCGATACTGGCGGAAAGGGTCCGCTGGCGCGTTTCGGTGCGAATGTGCATCGTCGCCTCGCCGCCCGCGGAACCCGCCCGGGTCAGGGTGATTGCACGCTGGGCCGGGTTACAGGTGAGCGCGAAAGCCGCCTCGCTGCTGGCGGGACCAAAGACGGCTTGAGATCTGCCGTCGGTCGTCCGCAGGTGCCAGTCGCCCGGTGTCGCGGGGGCATCCATCCAGTTTTCGTAAACCGGTTGCGCGACCGGGGGCGGCGTAGGGGCGGGCGAAGGTGCGGGTGATGGCGGCACCGGGGTGGGCTCCGGCGCAGGCTGGACGCAGCCCGCCAGCGTGAGGCAGGCGGCGAAGGCGATGGCACGGTTACGGGTCAAGCGAATCTCCAAGGTTTCTCAACCCGACAATGATCGCTAACCGCGTTCGGGTCCATGCCTGCCAAGCAACGCCTCGATCAACTCCTTGTCGCGCGCGGCCTCGCCGAAAGCCGCACGCGTGCGCAAGCGCTGGTGATGGCGGGGCTGGTTTTTTCCGGTGAGACGAAGATGGCCAAGCCGGGCCAGCAACTGCGCGAAGATGCCCCGCTAGACGTGCGCGGGCGCGATCATCCGTGGGTTTCGCGCGGGGGGATCAAGCTGGCGCACGCGATCGACCATTTCGCGCTCGACCCTGCTGGCGCGGTGGCGATGGATGTCGGCAGTTCTACCGGCGGCTTCACCGATGTCCTTTTGTCGAAGGGCGCGGAACATGTCTTCGCGATCGACAGCGGGACGAACCAGCTCGCATGGAAGCTGCGGCAGGACCCGCGCGTTACCGTGCTGGAACAGACGAGCGCGCGCATTCTTACTGCCGCGCAGATCGATCGACCCTGCGGCTGGATCGTTTGCGACGCGTCCTTCATTTCGCTGGCCAAGGTGCTGGAAAGACCGATGGAACTGGCCGCACCGCAATGCCGGCTGGTCGCGCTGATCAAGCCGCAGTTCGAGGTAGGGCGCGAGGAAGTGGGGAAAGGCGGCGTGGTGCGCGATCCGGCGCTGCATGCGCGCGTTTGCGACGAAGTGCGCGAGTGGCTGGCCGATGCGGGCTGGATGGTGGGAGGGATCGTCGAAAGTCCGATCACCGGCCCGGAAGGCAATGTGGAATTCCTCGTTTCGGCCACGCGCGGCTGAATCGCGGCCATCCCGGGGCGGCACAGTTCGTGCGCGCGTGCTTGCGCGGGGCCGGGGCTGCCGTCAGTATCGCCGCCGTTGATTCGACCGGGTCACGGTATTTTCGGGGGAAATAGATGACCGCTCTCGCTTCGCGCGGACAATTGCGCGCCAGCTTCATCCGCTGGGCGCTTTTCGCGGTGCCGGTCTGCCTCCTGCTCGGTGTTTTGCCCGGACGGATATGGACTGCCGACAGCGAATGGTTCCGCGCGCTTGCCAAGCCCGGGATATTCCCCGAACCGATGTGGTTCGGCATCGTCTGGACCCTTCTTTTCGTGCTGATGGGCCTCGCACTGGCTCTGATACTCAGCGCCTGGGGCGCGCGTGGACGTAGCGCGGCGATCGCCGTGTTTGCAGTGCAGTTCGTAGTCAACCTGGCCTGGACGCCGGCTTTCTTCGGTGCCCATCAGATGACTGCCGCGCTCGGCATTCTCTTGGCGCTGGACGTGCTCGTCGTCGTGACGATCGTGCTGTTCTGGCGCGTGCGCCGGCTGGCCGGGGTGCTCCTGCTGCCCTATCTCGCCTGGATTCTGTTCGCGACTGCGCTCAATTACGAATTTCTGCGGATGAACCCTGCGGCTGACGGGGCCAGTGGTGGCAGCGGTGCGGTGGAACGGATCGCCATCTGATCGCCCGCCAGGCGGCCGCTTGGGGCTGGACAATAAAACGCCGCAGGCCCATCTGGAGGCCATGCAGAGCCAGAACCCGATGATCGCCGATTTCGTCAAGCTGCTGAACGGCGCGGCAGGCACTTTCGCCGGCATGACCCGTGAAGCGCGCGAGAGTGCACGCGAACGGGTCAAGGAAGCGATGGGCGGAATGGATTTCGTCAGCCGCGAGGAATTCGATGCGGTGAAGGAAATGGCCGCCCGTGCTCGCGAGGAGAACGAGGCGCTGGCCGACCGCATCGCCGCGCTGGAAGCGCGCATCGGCGGCGGCTGACGGATACTGCGCCAACGCGGGAGTGCGCGTTGCAACTGAATGCCACTGCCATTGTCGTCGCCGCGCGTGCGCACGGGGAAACGGCGGTCATCGTGCGGGCCATGACCGAAGAGCATGGCCTTGTGGCCGGCTACGTAGCGGGCGGACGAGGGCGTACGTTGCGGCCGGTGGTCATCCCCGGCAATGTGGTGGCAATCGACCTGCGCGCGCGGTCTGAAAGCCAGTTGCCGTTTGCCCGCCTCGAACTGGTTGAAAGCCGCGGGCCCTGGTTGGGTGAGCCCTTGCCCGCCGCGGCGATAGGCTGGGTCACCGCGCTGACCGCAACCGCTCTGCCGGAGCGCAACGCCTATCCCAATCTTTACAATGCACTCTCGGCGGTTCTCGATGCGATTTGTCATGCCCCCTCGGCGCGCGGCTGGCTTCAGGGCCTGGTCGCTTACGAAGCGCTGCTGCTGCGCGAGCTGGGATATGGCGGTGCGCCGCCGCGCGCCGAAGCGGGGCTTGAGCCGCTGCTGGAAATCTTTGCCGCGCACGGGCCCCTGCTCGAACGCTACCTGCTTGCCGACCGGCGGGGCGATGTTATGTCCGCGCGGACTATGCTGCGCGAGCGATTGGGGCGAATGAGAACATGAAGATTGCGGTATTTCCCGGCGACGGGATCGGGCCCGAGGTTACGCACGAGGCGGTCCGCGTGCTTCAGGCGCTCGACTTGCCCGGCCTGACCCTGTTCGAAGGCGACGTAGGCGGCATCGCCTATCGCCGCCACGGCCACCCGCTGCCGCCCGAAACGCTGGAAATGGCGCGCGCCGCCGATGCGGTGCTGTTTGGCGCAGTCGGCGATCCGTCGTGCGACGGGCTGGAGCGGCACTTGCGGCCCGAGCAGGCGATCCTGGGCTTGCGGGCCGAACTGGGCCTGTTCGCCAATCTGCGCCCAGCCACGACCTTTCCCGGCCTCGAAGGCATGTCGGCGCTGCGGCCCGAGATCGCGGCCGCGATCGACCTGCTGATCGTGCGCGAGCTGAACGGCGATGTCTATTTCGGCGACAAGGGCACCCGCACGCTCGACGATGGGCAGCGGCAGGGCTGGGACATGATGGCCTATGCCGAAGGCGAAGTGCGCCGGATCGCCCATCTCGCCTTCCGTGCGGCGCAGGGGCGCAAGAGGCGGCTGGTCAGCGTGGACAAGGCCAATGTCCTCGAAACCAGCCAGCTGTGGCGCGACGTGGTGAACGAGCTCGCGCCCGAATATCCCGGCGTGACGCTGGAGCACATGTATGTCGACAACGCGGCGATGCAGCTGGTGCGCGAGCCGGGGCGGTTCGACGTGATCGTTACCGGCAACCTGTTCGGCGATATCCTGTCCGATCAGGCGAGCATGTGCGTGGGTTCGATCGGGCTTCTCGCCAGTGCCTCGCTCGGCGAGCGGGAGACTGCATTCGGCACCTTCGGCCTTTACGAGCCGATCCATGGCAGCGCCCCCGACATTGCCGGGCAGGGGCGGGCGAACCCGATGGCAACGATCCTTTCCGCGGCCATGATGCTGCGCCATTCCTTCGGCCGCGAAGCCGATGCCGCGCGGATCGAGAGCGCGGTGGCGCGCGCGCTGGCCGACGGGGTGCGCGGGGGCGACCTGGGCGGGGAGGCCGGGACCGCCGCAATCGGCGATGCGGTGCTGGAGCGCCTTTGACCCTGCGCCTCGCCATCGTCCTGCCGACGCTCGACGAACGCGAGAACATCGCGCCGCTGCTGGCGCGGATCGAACAGGCGCTGGGGCCGCAGGGCTGGGAAGCGATCGTGGTCGACGATGCGAGCGCTGACGGCACTGCCGACGAGGCGCGCCGCATCGCCCGCGCCGATCCGCGCGTGCGGGTGATCGAACGGATCGGCCGCCGGGGGCTGTCCTCCGCCGCGATCGAGGGAATCTGCGCGACCGCCGCGCCCTTCGTGGCGGTGATGGATGCCGACCATCAGCATGACCCCGCGATTCTGCCGGAAATGCTCGCCGCGCTCGAAACCGGCGAATGCGATGTGGCGGTGGCCAGTCGCTATGTCGCAGGGGCCAGCAACGCGGGGCTCGCCAGCGCGCGGCGTGAACGCGGCTCGCGTCTGGCGGTGCGGCTGGCCCGGCGGCTGGCTGGTGTGGACCTCAGCGATCCCATGAGCGGTTATTTCGCGATTCGCGCGGAAATTGGCCGAACGCTCGCCCCGCGCATGTCGCAGATTGGCTTCAAGGTGCTGCTCGACCTGCTGGCCAGCGCGCCGGAACCGCTGCGCGTGCGCGAATTCCCGCTGCAATTCGCACAGCGACGCAGCGGCGCCAGCAAGCTGGACCGGGCGGTCGTGTTCGACTTCCTCGTCGGTCTTTATGACAAAACCTTCGGCAGAGTGGTTCCGACCCGATTCGCACTGTTCGGCACGGTCGGTGGGCTGGGCGTCGTGGTGCACCTCGCCGTGCTTGCACTGCTGTTTCGTGCCGGGGATGTCGCATTCGTTCCGGCGCAGGCCCTGGCGACATTCGCGGCGATGACGTTCAACTTCTGGCTCAATAACTGGTTGACCTATCGTGACCGCCGGCTGCGCGGGGGGCGGGCGCTGCTGCGGGGCTGGGCAGGGTTCTGCGCCGCCTGTTCGGTGGGGGCGGTCGCCAACGTCGCGGTTGCCGGCTTGCTCAAGGGATACGGCCTGTACTGGCTGCTGGCAGCAGCAGCGGGCATTCTGGTGGGGGCAGTATGGAATTACGCCCTGTCGAGCCGCTTCGTCTGGAAGCGGCGCTGATGCACTAGCGCCAGCCGTAAAGCCAGGTCCACGCAGTGAAACTCTGTTCGCCCGCGAGCGGCGCGGCGCTGAGAATCGGGTAGAACCAGGCGAACAGCGCTCCGCTGGCGATAAGGGCGCCGACGGCCAGCTTCCGCCGCCCGCACTGCCATAGAGCGTCGAGCGCCATCGCCAGCGCAGCGAGCAGGAAACAGCTTGGCAGAAAATAGTGATAATAGAACTGGATCGGCTTGTTCACGACGATCCAGAAACCCAGGCTTACCGCGAAAAGAACGACTATCGCCATTGCCGCGCGGTCGCCGGTGATGGCCCGCCATGCGGCCCAGACCATCGCGGGCAGGCCCAGCAGCATCGTCAGCGGATTACCGATCAGGACGATACCGCGATGCGACCCCTCTATGGGACCGTAAAGGTACCATATTGCACGCAAATTGAAGATCCAGTCGGTCCAGCGGGACTGATAGGGGTGGGGCTCCACCACACTTTCCTGCAGCGCGATGATTTCGCGGTGCAGTGCGATGAACCCGTTTGCGGGCAGCGGGCTCTGGGCGAAGAAATAGGCCGGAAGGAACGTAAGCCAGTACACCGCCAGCGGCACCAGGCCCAGCCAGAGAGCCGCCTCCACCAACGAGACGCCGGGGACCGGGATACCTCTGCGACTGGTGAAAAGGCGCCTCCGCCCTGCGGCAAACCGTGCGACGAGGAAGGCCAGGCCCGGTAACATGGCGATCGGCACGGCGTTCCATTTCGCCGCCATCGACAGGCCCAGCGCCACCCCGGCGAACGCGAGGCGCAAGCGTCCCGTTTCCGGCTCGCGCACCGCGGCGGCGCATTGCCACAGGGCCAGCGCGATAAAGGCGACGAAGAACACGTCGAGCATTGCGATGCGGCTGTGCACGAACAACACGAAACCGCTGGCGAGCAGGACCGCGTAGGAAACCGCGGCGAAACGGGAAAGAGTGCTGAACCAGATCGCCCGCGTGAAAGCGAACAGCGCGAGTGCGCCCGCCAGCGCCGGCATAATCCGCCAGCCCCACGCATTGTCGCCCAGGAGTGCGATGCCGAGGCCGATCAGTTCCTTGCCCAGCAGCGGGTGTTCGCGATTAAGGTACTCGCTGCCTTCGATCAGCGCACGGGCTGCGGGGAGATAGTGGATTTCGTCGAAGTAAGGCTCAGTCGGAACGGCGAGCCGAATCAGGCACATGCCGAAGAATGCGATGGCGATCGCGGCGCTCCATCCGATGGGATCCCGCGGATGGTCGTGCGCCTGGCTCATCGGCACGATCGATAGTGGGTGTCCCACGCTGGGGCAAGTGCGCCGCCATGCGTGTTTACACTTATGCCGACCGCGGAAATAGTGTATGCAAAATTTACAATAAAAAGACATGGGCTCGCGTGATTCGCGAGCGGGCAGGAGGTCGCATTGAGCTGGGCGGGGCGTGAGGGATTCGGAGGATTGGGTAGATGGCTCGTAACTGGGCATGTGCGTTGTTCGGCCACAAAGTCTGGCGGAAGCGTGTTCGGCGCGAAGGCAGGACTTTTGTCGGCCGTTGCCGTCGTTGCGGAATCCTGATGGTGCGCGCCGATGACGGCTGGCGTCCGGGGGCGCCAGCGGACATCGATCCATCCTTCGATGCGAAGCCCGCTCCGGTCCCAATCCGGGAGTCAAGCCATGAGTCGTGCGTTTGACGCGACGAGTGGTGTTACACCTTTTAACACTGGGGTTGGCGTCGGCGGAACTTTCTGCTTAGGCTCTTCGTTGATCTAGGTGACATACACCAAGAAAACGGAAGGGTCTGTATTTATGAAGCTTCGTAATATCTTTTTTGCAACCGCAGCGGCCACGCTCGCAGCGGCTCCTATCGCTGCTCAGGCTGAAACGGCTGCGCGCGTTTCGGAACCCGTTGCCGGTGCTTCCGAACTGGGCGGCGATGGTGAAGGCATTGGTGCCGGCCTGATCGTTGCGGCGATTGCGGCCATCGGCATGATCGTTCTGATCGTCAGCGACGACGACGATGATGAAGATCCGGTCAGCGCCTAAGACCTGACCCGAATACAACGAGAAGGGCGGTGCTGCGGCGCCGCCCTTTTTCGTTGCGTCGTCGGCCCGCGCACTACTAGAGCGGCGCCGATGAAGAAGACCCATGGAATGAACCGCGCGATCACGCGCACCTGGCGCCCTGCGACGCAGGCCGTGCGCGGCGGCACCTGGCGCAGCGAACACGGCGAGACGAGTGAAGCGCTCTTCCTCACGTCAGGCTACAGCTACGACGATGCCGCGACCGTCGCCGCCCGGTTCGCCGGCGAGGCCGAAGGGATGACCTATTCCCGCCTCCAGAACCCGACAGTCGCCATGCTGGAAGAGCGGATTGCCCTGATGGAAGGCGCAGAGGCCTGCCGCGCGCAGGCCAGTGGCATGGCTGCGATGACGGCGGCGCTCTTGTGCCAGCTTTCGGTCGGCGATCACGTGGTCGCTGCGCGGGCAGCATTCGGATCGTGCCGGTGGCTGGTCGATCACCTCTGCCCCCGGTTCGGGATCGAAACGACGGTGATCGACAGCGCAGACAATGCTGCTTGGGAAGCGGCCATCCGGCCGAATACCAAAGTCTTCTTCTTCGAAACGCCGGCCAATCCGACGCTCGACGTGGTCGATCTGGAATATGTCTGCGGCCTGGCGAAAGCCCATGGCATTGCCACCGTCGTCGACAATGCCTTCGCAACGGCAGTGCTGCAGCGGCCGCTGGAGTTCGGTGCCGATATCGTCGCCTACAGCGCGACCAAGCTGATGGATGGCCAGGGCCGGGTTCTGGCCGGTGCGGTTTGCGGGGATCGCACGTTTATCGACGAGGTTCTGCTGCCGTTCCAGCGCAACACCGGGCCAAATCTTTCGCCCTTCAATGCCTGGGTGGTGCACAAGGGGCTGGAAACACTCAACCTGCGGGCACATCGGCAGAGTGAGAGCGCGCTCGAGATCGGACGTTTTGTGGAAAATCGCGGCCCCCGCGTTCTGCATCCGGGGTTGGAGAGCCACCCGGGTCACGCCCTTGCAGCAAAGCAGATGGACGCGTTCGGCCCGATCTTCGCGCTGGACGTTGGCAGTCGAGAGAAAGCCTTTGCCGTGCTCGATGCGCTGGAACTCATCGATATTTCCAACAACATCGGCGATGCGCGCAGCCTTATGTGCCACCCGGCCAGCACGACGCACGCCGGAATGAGCGAGGAAGCGCGTACCGAGATGGGGGTCGGCGAAGGTCTGCTACGGATCAATATCGGGCTGGAGGATGTCGAGGATCTTCGCGAAGACCTGGACCGCGCGCTCGCCGCAGCAGGGTTCTGAAAGCCGCCATTCGGTGCGCCGCGATGTCCTGATGGCATTGCGCTCTTTACCGCGCCTGCCGCTTTCCATTATCGTGTGCAGCGATGAAACAGCTGTTCCAACATGCCGCGATTACCGATGGGATTACCGTTCGCGTGGCGGTGAATTTCCTGCCTGAACAGTCGCAGCCCGACGCGGGGAAGTGGTTCTGGGTCTATCACATCCGGATCGAGAACGAGTCCGACGAACGGGTGCAACTGATCACCCGCCATTGGCGAATCACCGACGCGCGCGGGGCTGTGAATCTGGTCGATGGGGAAGGGGTCGTGGGCGAAATGCCCGTTCTGGCTCCGGGCGACAGCCATGACTATGTATCCGGCTGCCCGCTGGCGACGCCGCATGGATCGATGGAAGGGTTTTACACCTTCCATCGCGCCGATGGCACGCCGCTGGAGGTGCGCATTCCCTTCTTCCCGCTGGCAGCGCCGGCGATCGCGGACTGACGGCGGCCCGGCTTCGGTTCCGCGCAAGGCGGTTCGCGAAAGCCTGTCGTTTCCCAGCTATATCACATTGATAGCCTGGATCTTATCCGCGGTCTCGTGGCCGGCGCTCAGGCGGTGATCTGCAATTCCGGGTCCAGCCCAAGCCACTCGGCCAGACCGGCGAGATCGCGCGTCACGCTTTCCCCCGCCAGCGCCGCGCGGCTTTCATCGAGGCGCAGGACCAGTTTCTTCTTCTTGCGCGCCAGGGCGCTGGTCATCAGCGAAATACGCGACGTTGCGCCCAGTCTGCGCGCCAGGCGCATGGCCAGGCCCCAGCCCATCGCCTCGCGCAAGTCCTGTTCGTCGGTGAGGGCGGCAACGCGCTTGGGCCAGCTCGTTTTGTTGCAACTGCCGAGCAGCATCGCCGCGATCATCGCACGTCCGCGCGCATCGAGCCCGACCCAGCGCTTGTCCAGCGCCCATTCGAGCGCCTGCGCGGTGCGGAAATTCGGCTCCACCCGATGGAGGGCGAGCGAGAGCAGCGCGCCTGCAAGGCGCAAACGCTCGTTCTCCGCCCCGCCGCCTTCGGCGATGTCGACCACCCAGGCGCTCATCAAGGCGGCATCGGTAATTGCGCTTTTCATCGGTGCCGCGAAATCGGCAACGGCGACGATTAGCGGATCTTTCGTCTGCTCAAGCGGTTCGAGCCGCTGGTACAGCAACCCTTCGCGAAGCCCCCAGCTGGAGAAGACGAGCCCGTCCGGTTCCAGCTCAGCCAGCATGATCTGCAACATTGCCGCGGCATCGGGCAGGGCGCCGGCGCGCAGCGAACCGATCCCGTCGATATCGACCAGCTTTTCCGGATTGCTGCGCGCGACCTTGCGCGCAATCCGCATGGCGTCTTCGGCATCCAGCCGGAAACCGTGCGGATCGGTCAGCGGGTAATCGCCGCTGCGCATGGCATAGGCAGCCAGGGCGCGCCACGTGCCGCCGACCATGTAGAGCGGGCCAGTGTGCGCCGCGGCCCATCCGGCCTTCTGGAACGCTTTCTGCACCGCGCGCTTGAACGATGCCGATTTTCTGGCGCGCAGGGCAGGCAGGCGCAAGGTGCCGAGCGGCAGGCTGGCGCCGCTGTGGCAATCGCCGTTATCCACCCCGACAAGCTCCAGACTGCCGCCGCCCAGATCCGCCACGACCCCGTGGGCATCGGGGAAAGCACCGATTACGCCGAAAGCGGAGGCGACCGCTTCCTCTTCTCCGGTCAGCAGTCTGGGGTCGAGGCCCAGGGCGCGCACCCGATCGAGAAACGCTGCACCGTTTTCCGCCTCGCGCGCGGCAGCGGTGGCGACGGTCTGGACATCGTGAACCTTCAGCTCCTGCACCAGCAGGGCGAAGCGCGTCAGCGCTGCGAGCGCCTGTTCGCACGCTTCCTCCGGTATCCGACCGTTCGACGCGAGATCGCGCCCGAGGCGGGCCACGATCTTCTCGTTCCACATCGTCCGCGGGCTGCGCTGCGGGCCATCGTAGACGACCAGCCGGACAGTGTTGGAACCGATATCGATCACCGCGCGGCGATCGTCGTGCTGCGCGCGGAGGCTGCGTTGAGCGAACGGGCGATAGGCTGTCATCCGGGGTCGTCCTCCAGCCTCAGCTTGGGCACGGCACCCGCCTTAAGCGCGGCTCCACGACCCGAAAGCGAGGGATTGCTCATGAAATAATCGTGACAGTTGAAGCCTTCTCCCTCGGCCTCTGCCTCCGGCCCGACGCGCATCCGTTCGTATTGACCGTCGGGCTGCTGCTGCCAGCTTTGCTCCGTATCGAGGATATTCGCCAGCATAACCTGCTCCAGTACCTGATCGTGCACTGTCTTGTTCACGATCGGCACCAGAACTTCCACCCGACGGTCGAGATTGCGGCTCATCGCATCGGCGGAAGTGAGAAAGACGTCGGCGTGCTTGCTCGGCAGGCGATGTCCGTTGCCGAAGGCCCACACGCGGCTGTGTTCGAGGAAGCGGCCGATGATGGATTTGACCTGGATGTTTTCCGACACGCCGGGCACGCCGGCGCGCAGCGAACAGATGCCGCGAACGACAAGCTGGATTTCGACCCCGGCGGCGCTGGCTTCATACAGCTTGTCGATCACCTCGCGGTGGGTGATCGAATTCAGCTTGGCCCAGACCCCGGCAGGTTTGCCCGCATGGGCATTGGCGATTTCCCGATCGATCAGTTCGAACAGCTTGGCCTTCAGGCCGATGGGCGAAATCGCGATCCGTTCCGTCTCGCGCGGCTCGACGTAGCCGGTGACGAAGTTGAACAGCTTGGCCGCATCGCGCCCCAGCGCAGGATCGGCGGTGAAATAGCTGAGATCGGTGTAAATCCGGGCGTTGATGGGGTGATAGTTGCCGGTCCCGAAATGGCAGTAGGTGCGATACCCTTCCTCCTCCCGGCGGACCACGAGGCTGACTTTGGCGTGGGTCTTCCACTCCATGAAGCCATAGATTACCTGCACCCCGGCGCGTTCCAGCTCGGTCGCCCAGCGGATATTGCGTTCTTCATCGAAGCGAGCCTTCAGCTCGACCACCGCGGTCACCGCCTTGCCCGCCTGCGCCGCGTCGATCAGGGCCGCGATCACCGGCGACTGGTCGCCCGCGCGATAGAGCGTTTGCTTGATCGAAACGACCGCCGGATCGGTCGCCGCCTGATGCAGGAAATCGACCACCACCTCGAAACTTTCGTAGGGGTGCTGGATCACGATGTCCTTCTCGCGGATGGCGGAAAAGCAATCGCCGTCGTGTGCCAGAATACGTTCCGGATAGCGGGGGGAGAAGGGCGCGAACTTCAGGTCGGGCCGCGGTTCGCCGCAGATCGCGTCGAGATGGCGCAGGCCCAGCATCCCTTCCGACTTCACGACCATCGCCGAATCGACGTCGAACTGTTCGCGCAGCAATGCCTCCGCCGCAGGGTCGCAGTCGCGATCGAGCTCCAGCAGAACCGCACGCCCGCGCCGCCGCCGCTGGATCGCGGTGCGGAAATAGCGGACCAGATCCTCTGCTTCTTCCTCCACCTCGATATCGCTGTCGCGCAGCACGCGGAACAGGCCGTCGCCCAGGATCTTGAAACCGGGGAAAAGCTGGGCGGCATAGCGCCCGATCAGCTTTTCGATCGCGACATAGACCGCCTGCTTGCCCGGTAGGCGCACGAAGCGCGGCGCGCCGCTGGGGATCAGCACCATTTCCACCAGATCGGGCTGACGCCGCCCGCGCTTGAGGCGGAAAAGCACCCCCATCCCGAGATTGGCGACGAAGGGGAAGGGGTGCGATGGGTCGATTGCCTGCGGGGTGATCAACGGCAGGATATCCGTGGTGAAATACTCTTCCAGCCAGGCCTGCTGCGTATCATCGAGCTGGTCGATTTCCGCGATCAGAATGCCTTCTTCGGCCAGAAGATCGCGCAGGGCGCCCAGTGCGCGCTGCTGCCGCGATTCGACCGCCAGCAGGAGTTCGCGGATCGCGGCGAGTTGCTGGCGCGGATCGAGCCCGTCGATCGCAGTCGTTTCGATCCCGCGGGTCGCCTGGCCTTCGAGGCCGGCAATGCGGATCATCGTGAATTCATCGAGATTGCTGGCGGAGATTGACAGGAAGCGCAGCCGTTCGAGCAGCGGATAGCGCTCGTTTTCCGATTCCGCGAGCACGCGGCGATTGAACGACAGCCACGAAAGTTCGCGATTTACGTAGCGCTCGGCCGCCGCTGCCGCGGCGCTGCCTCCATCAACCGGCTCGGCCGGGCCCTGCGTAAATGCGTTCATCCGTCGTGCCAATCTCCGGCGCCCCCTTGCTGGCCGAGTGTTACACATGTGTTACACCTCGCAAGATTGCGGCGCCAGCGGCTTGCCGCTATCCGCATCGGCACGATGAAGCGTACGCACCTCCCCCTGAACGCCCTGCGCGTCTATGACGCGGCCGCACGGCACCTGAGCTTTACCCGCGCTGCGGATGAGCTGGCGGTGACGCCTGCTGCCGTCGGCCAGCAGATTCGCGCGCTTGAGGATCACCTCGGCACCGTATTGTTCCGGCGCACGTCCAAGGGGCTGGAACTGACCGAAGAGGGGACGGCGGGCCTCGATTCGCTGCGCGAAGGCTTTCTGAGATTCGAGGAATCGGTCCAGTCGATGCAGGCGGGGCAGGCGAGCGACCGCTATACCATTGCCGCCCCGCGCGAATTCTACGCCCAATGGCTTGCCCCGCGTCTTGCGGCGTTTCGCAAGGCCAACCCCGGCATTCGTTTCCGCTTCGTCGCCGACGAGAACGCCGACTTCACCGAAACCAACCTCGATTTCGCCGTTCGCCTGGTCGATGGGCCGGGAGAGTTGGAGGGCGTCGAACTGGCCCCCGCGCGCCGCGTGGTCGTGGCGGCCAAGGATGCGCCTGACGAAGTGCTCGATAGCTGGATCGACTGGCCCGGCGCGCCGCTGCCCGAAGGGGCGGAAGCGACGGTGGAAGTCGGCAATGCCGGACAGGCGCTGTCCAGCGCGATCGCCGGGCTGGGCAAGGCGGTTCTGCCCTTTCTGCTGGTGGAAGACGCGCTGGCCGATGGCCGCCTGATGACGCTGGAGGGCCCGGACGAGGGGCGCCGCGCGTACTGGCTGGTCGCACCGATGCCGCAATGGCGGCAGAAGAAGGTCAAGGCGCTGGTGGCTTTCCTCACCGCCGACTAGCCGCCGCCCCCTCGCAGCCAGGCCAGCGCGCCCGCTTCCATCCCCTTGAACTTGGGCCACCCGTCGCGCGCATCGGCGAGCGGCGCGACGAGAAGCGCCGCACGATCGGGGAGCTGCCACTTGATCCGGTGATACAGCTTCGACCGGGTCAGGTCGGAACGCACCAGCCACAGCCCATCGGCAAGCGGATGGCCATCGCCGTGAAGGTTCAGCGGCTCGCGCACGTCCACTGCCGGGTCGAACCACAGCAGGTAGAGCGTCTCATCGGCATCCTCCGCCACGGCGCTCAGCCCAGCAGCCGCAGCGCGATCGCCAGCGCCACGAAAGCGATCAGCCCGGCGATGAAGATCATCCGATTGCGCCGCTTGCGCAGGACCACTTCGGCACCGCGCGCATCGCGGGCGTCGATATGGATCGGTTCCTGGGGCCGGCGGGGATCGTCTGGACGATGATCGGGCTGGGGCATTCGCAATCTCCTTTCTCGCCTTAACGACCGGGAGAGGGGGCTGGGTTCCCGTATCGATCCCGTCCTCTGTCGCAGTGCGAGCCAGAACGGCCGGGCCGACCCGGTACGCCAGGCTCCTTGACCCACCCCGCGAATCCCCCTAAGGGCGCGCACATCCGAAACGGGGTGCGCTCCGCGTCGGTCAGATAGAGCTGAACATTGCCGGTCATGTCCCGGGGGCCTTGGCGCTATGCGCCGAAGGCTCTTTTCTATTGAAGCGATCCGCCTGGCGGCGCTTCGGGGCAGCCGTCAAAGTAACCCGGTGTCCATGGACCTGGGTGGAGTGAATTTGGCTCGTCCCCGAACCCCTGCGAAGGCGGGGGTCTTGTCCCGCAGGCGCTCCGCTTGTGGTCTGAGGTTCCCGCCTTCGCGGGGACTCGCGACGGACGATCCTCTTTCTCCACCCTGGCCCGCGTGGCACCTTCATACGGTGAAGAGAGAAAGTCTTAATGCCGACGATCAACCAGCTGGTCCGCAAGGGCCGCGTTCCGCAGAAGGCCAAGAGCAAGGTCCCTGCGATGGAGCAGAACCCGCAGAAGCGCGGTGTCTGCACCCGCGTCTATACGACGACCCCGAAGAAGCCGAACTCGGCGCTGCGTAAGGTTGCCAAGGTTCGCCTGACCAACCAGCGCGAGGTCATTTCCTACATCCCGGGCGAAGGCCACAACCTGCAGGAACACAGCGTCGTGCTGATCCGCGGCGGCCGTGTGCGCGACCTTCCCGGCGTTCGTTACCACGTCCTGCGCGGCGTGCTCGATACGCAGGGTGTGAAGGACCGCAAGCAGTCGCGCTCCAAGTATGGTGCCAAGCGGCCGAAGTGACGTTCACGGGGTGAACGTCATCCTCGAAAAATCGCCATATGCGATTTTATCGGGGATCTCGTGCCACCCGGTCGAACGCTGGTGTTATGCCCTGCTGCCTGAGGTCCCTGCCTTCGCAGGGACTCGTGCGGGGCGGTAAAAGAAGGAATTCGTGCAATGTCACGTCGTCGTCGTCCCGAGAAGCGGGAAATCCTGCCCGATCCCAAGTTCGGGGATCAGGTCCTGTCGAAGTTCATGAACAACCTCATGCTCGACGGTAAGAAATCCATTGCGGAGCGGATCGTTTACGGTGCGCTCGATACGGTCGAGGCCAAGGCCAAGGCCGATCCGATCGCGCTGTTCCACGATGCGCTGAACAACATCAAGCCGCAGGTCGAAGTCCGTTCGCGGCGCGTCGGCGGTGCCACCTACCAGGTGCCGGTCGAGGTTCGCCCCGAGCGTGCGCAGGCCCTGGCGATCCGCTGGCTCATCACGGCCGCGCGCGGCCGGGCCGAAACCACGATGTCGGCGCGCCTTTCGGGTGAGTTGATGGATGCGGCCAACAATCGCGGCAACGCGGTCAAGAAGCGTGAAGACACGCATCGCATGGCCGATGCCAACCGCGCTTTCTCGCACTACCGCTGGTAAGGACGCTGTAAGGCGCGGCCGGTCTTCAACCGGTCACAAAAACAACCATATGGGGGCTGGCCCTGAACGGGCGCCCCCACACGATCCGAGGAATTCCACATGGCCCGCGACTATCCGCTGGAGCGTTATCGCAACTTCGGCATCATGGCCCACATCGATGCCGGCAAGACCACCACGTCCGAACGCATCCTCTACTACACCGGCAAGTCCTACAAGATCGGCGAAGTCCACGACGGCGCCGCGACGATGGACTGGATGGAGCAGGAGCAGGAGCGCGGGATCACCATCACCTCCGCCGCGACGACCACGTTCTGGTCGGCGGAAGACGGTGAAGGGCCCAAGCACCGCCTGAACATCATCGACACCCCCGGCCACGTCGACTTCACCATCGAAGTCGAACGTTCGCTGCGCGTGCTCGACGGTGCGGTCGCGGTGTTCGACGGCGTTGCCGGCGTTGAGCCGCAGTCCGAAACCGTGTGGCGCCAGGCGGACAAGTACAAGGTTCCGCGGATGTGCTTCATCAACAAGCTCGACCGCACCGGGGCCGATTTCTATTACTGCGTGCAGTCGATCATCGATCGTCTGGGCGCGACCCCGCTGGTGCTCTATCTCCCGATCGGCGCGGAAAGCGATCTCAAGGGCGTCGTCGACCTGGTGAACAACCGCGGCATCGTCTGGGAAGACGAGAGCCTGGGCGCGAAGTTCAACTACGTCGACATCCCCGAAGATCTGGCCGACAGGGCTGCGGAATACCGCGAAAAGCTGATCGAAACGGCGGTCGAGCAGGACGACGACGTCATGGAATCGTACCTCGAAGGTAACGAGCCGGACGCCGCGACGCTCAAGCGCCTGATCCGCAAGGGCACGCTGAACCAGTCGTTCGTGCCCGTGCTGTGCGGCTCTGCGTTCAAGAACAAGGGCGTGCAGCCGCTGCTCGACGCGGTTGTCGACTACATGCCTTCGCCGCTCGACGTGCCCGCGATCAAGGGTGTGAAGCCCGACAGCGACGAGGAAGATACCCGTCCGTCGAGCGACGAGGCGCCGTTTGCCGCGCTGGCCTTCAAGATCATGAACGACCCGTTCGTCGGGACGCTCACCTTCACCCGCATCTATTCGGGTCGTCTGGCCAAGGGCCAGGTCCTGAACTCGGTGAAGGACAAGAAGGAAAAGATCGGCCGCATGCTGCTGATGCACTCCAACAACCGCGAGGACATCGACGAGGCATTCGCGGGCGACATCGTCGCGATTGCGGGCCTGAAGGAAACCACCACCGGCGACACGCTGTGCGCGCCGAACGCTCCGATCATTCTGGAGCGGATGGAATTCCCCGAGCCGGTTATCGAACTGTCGGTGGAGCCCAAGACCAAGGCCGACCAGGAAAAGATGGGCGTTGCGCTCAATCGCCTGGCTGCCGAGGATCCGAGCTTCCGCGTTTCGACCGACCACGAATCGGGCCAGACGATCATCAAGGGCATGGGCGAGCTTCACCTCGACATTCTCGTCGATCGCATGCGCCGCGAATTCAAGGTGGAAGCGAACGTCGGTGCGCCGCAGGTGGCCTATCGCGAATCGCTGGCTCGCGAAGTCGAGGTGACTTACACCCACAAGAAGCAGTCGGGTGGTTCGGGTCAGTTCGGTGAAGCCAAGGTCCGCGTGATCCCCGGCGAACGCGGGCAGGGCATCGTGTTCGACGACCAGATCAAGGGCGGCAATATTCCTCGCGAATATATCCCCTCGGTCGAGAAGGGCATGCGCGAACAGGCCGAGAGCGGTTATCTGGTCGGCTTCCCGATCATCGACTTCACCATCGAGCTGATCGACGGCAAATACCACGACGTCGACTCGAGCACGGTGGCGTTCGAGATCACCGGCCGCGGCGCAATGCGCGAAGCGGCGAACAAGGCCGGCATCAAGCTCCTCGAGCCGGTGATGAAGGTCGAGGTCGTGACGCCCGAGGATTATCTCGGCGATGTCATCGGCGACCTCAACAGCCGCCGCGGACAGATCCAGGGCACCGACACGCGCGGTAATGCCCAGGCCGTGGAAGCGTTCGTGCCGCTCGCCAACATGTTCGGCTACGTCAACGAACTGCGTTCGTTCACCCAGGGTCGTGCGCAGTACTCGATGCAGTTCTCGCACTACGACGAAGTACCGGCGAACGTCGCTCAGGAGGTCAAGGAGAAGCTTGCCTAAGGCTGGGCAAGCGTCTAGGGGCGGCGCCTGATTCACCTCGGTGCCGTCCGCGACTTGGTGAAATTCAATCTGACAGACAGAGGTTACAAGCAAATGGCCAAGGAAAAATTCGAGCGGAACAAGCCGCACTGCAACATCGGCACCATCGGTCACGTTGACCACGGTAAGACGACGCTGACAGCTGCCATCACCAAAGTGATGGGTTCGGCGGTCGATTTCGCAAACATCGACAAGGCACCGGAAGAGCGCGAGCGCGGCATCACCATTTCGACCGCACACGTCGAATACGAAACCGATGCGCGCCACTATGCGCACGTCGATTGCCCGGGCCACGCCGACTACGTGAAGAACATGATCACCGGTGCCGCCCAGATGGACGGTGCGATCCTGGTCGTGAACGCCGCCGACGGCCCGATGCCGCAGACTCGCGAGCACATCCTGCTCGCCCGTCAGGTCGGCGTGCCGGCGCTGGTCGTGTACATGAACAAGGTCGACCAGGTCGACGACGAGGAAATCCTCGAGCTGGTCGAGCTGGAAGTGCGCGAGCTGCTTTCGAGCTACGATTTCGACGGCGACAACATTCCGATCATCAAGGGTTCGGCTCTGGCCGCTCTCGAAGGTCGCGACGAAGCGATCGGCGAAAACTCCATCAAGGAACTGATGGAAGCCGTCGACCAGCACATCCCGCAGCCGGAGCGTCCGGTTGACCAGGCATTCCTGATGCCGATCGAAGACGTGTTCTCGATCTCGGGTCGTGGTACGGTTGTTACCGGCCGCGTCGAAACCGGCGTTGTGAACGTTGGCGACGAAGTCGAAATCGTCGGCATCAAGGATACCACGAAGACGGTCGTCACCGGCGTCGAAATGTTCCGCAAGCTGCTCGATCGCGGTGAAGCCGGCGACAACATCGGCGCCCTGATCCGCGGCGTTGCGCGTGAAGACGTCGAGCGTGGCCAGGTTCTGGCCAAGCCCGGTTCGGTCAACCCGCACACCGAATTCAGCGCCGAAGTTTACGTGCTGTCGAAGGATGAAGGTGGCCGTCACACGCCGTTCTTCGCCAACTATCGTCCGCAGTTCTACTTCCGCACCACCGACGTGACCGGCGAAGTGATCCTCCCCGAGGGCACCGAGATGGTCATGCCGGGCGACAACGTGACGATCGGCGTCAAGCTGATCGCGCCGATCGCGATGGACGAAGGTCTGCGCTTCGCCATCCGTGAAGGCGGCCGCACCGTCGGTTCGGGGGTTGTCAGCAAGATCACGAAGTAATATAGGCGCGCGACCGGCGGGGGGGATTCGTTCCCCGCCGGTCCGAATTTTCGAAGGGGGCCGCCCCTGACCGGTTATCCGGGAGGCGGGGCAGGCCTTTCTTTTTCTGTTGGGAGTGAGGCCGGGGATACCGGCGCAGCTCCTCGGCTCTTTCGCATCGGTACAGGTAATGGAAGCTCAGAACATCCGCATCCGCCTCAAGGCGTTCGACCACCGCGTTCTCGACCAGGCAACTGGTGAAATCGCAGACACCGCACGTCGGACGGGTGCTCTTATTCGTGGCCCCATTCCCATGCCGACGCGTATCGAGAAGTTCACCGTGAACCGCGGCCCGCACATCGACAAGAAGTCGCGCGAGCAGTTCGAGGTGCGCACCTATAAAAGGCTGCTGGACATTGTGCAGCCGAACGCCCAGACGGTCGATGCGCTGATGAAGCTCGATCTTGCTGCCGGCGTGAACGTCGAAATCAAGCTCGCATAAACCGAAGGTTTCTGCGAGCGCAGCCCTCGCGGAAGCGGGGGTCGCAGTCCTCCTGGTCGGGCTCTAAATGACCGGAACTGATATTGCGGTCGCCCAGGCGGCCTGGGGTCCTCGCCTTCGCGGGGAATCTCGACGACATAGGGATACCTCCGGCAGTTGCCGGGCAAGCGTCCCCCGTCTCGCCTTCACTTCGAAGGCATTTCAGCCCGGACGGGGCGACGCATCACAATCTAGGGCTGTCACGCACCTTCGGATGGGCCGGGGGTGCCTCTGTGTTAGGAGTCTTAACGATGCGCACCGGCGTTATCGCAAAGAAAGTCGGGATGACCCGCCTGTTCCAGGAGGACGGACGTCACGTTCCCGTGACCGTTCTCGCGCTGGAAGACTGCCAGGTTGTTTCGCACCGCACCGCCGATCGCGATGGCTATTTCGCGCTTCAGGTCGGGTCGGGCGAGGCCAAGCAGAAGAACGTGAACAAGCCGCAGCGCGAAGCTTTCGCGAAGGCGGAAGTTCCGTTGAAGATGAAGGTGGCCGAGTTCCGCGTCGAAAACGAAGAAGGCCTGATGCCGGTCGGTTCGACGATCAGTGCCGAGCACTTCGTTGCCGGCCAGAAGGTTGACATCACCGGGCACACGCAGGGCAAGGGCTTTGCCGGCGCCATGAAGCGCTGGGGCTTCGGCGGTCTGCGTGCGACGCACGGCGTTTCGCTCAGCCACCGTTCGCATGGTTCGACCGGTAACCGTCAGGATCCGGGCCGCGTCTTCAAGAACAAGAAGATGGCCGGCCACATGGGCGATCGCCAGCGGACCCAGCAGAATCTCGAGGTCGTGCGTACCGACGCCGATCGCGGTCTGTTGTTCGTCAAGGGATCGGTTCCGGGCTCGAAGAATGGCTGGCTGCTGGTGCGTGACGCCGTGAAGCTGCCGATTCCCGAAGGTGCCCCGTTCCCGGGTGCCGTGCTGGAAAAGAAATCGAGCGCTCCGCAGCATGACGAGGCCGATGCCGGTCTGGTCGAGAGCGCGGCCGAGCACGAAGTGAACCCGCAGGTCGATGCCGAGCAGCAGGAAAAGCTGGCGGCAGAACAGCAGGCGGGCGCCGAGAGCGAGGCAACCGAGAACAGCACCGACGGCCAGGCCGACGGTGAGAGCAAGGAGTCCTGATCGTGAAGGTCAAGGTCCAGAAACTCGACGGTAAGGCAGCCGGCGACGTGGAACTGAACGATGCCGTATTCGGCGTCGAGCCGCGTGCCGACATCCTGCACCGCGTTGTCACCTGGCAGCTCGAGAACCGGCGCGGCACTGCCCGCCCGACTCGCGAGCGCTCGGATGTGGCGCGGACCGGCAAGAAGTTCGGCCGTCAGAAGGGTTCGGGCGGTGCACGTCACGGCGATCGCGGCGCCCCGATCTTCATCGGCGGTGGTAAGGCGCACGGTGCGCGCAAGCGCGACTTCGATCCTTCGCTGAACAAGAAGATCCGCGCGCTCGGCCTGCGCATGGCGCTTTCGAGCAAGGCGAAGGACGGCCTCGTCGTCGTCGACAGCCTCGATCTGAAAGATGCCAAGACGAAAGCCGTTGCGGAAACGTTCGGCAAGAATGGCTGGAGCGGCAAGGTCCTGGTGATCGACGGCGATGCGGTGAACGAAGGTTTCCGCAAGGCTGCCGGCAATCTCAAGGGTGTGAATGTCCTGCCGGCGGTTGGCGCCAACGTCTATGACATCCTGAAGCACGACACGCTGGTCCTGACCAAGGACGCGGTCGAAAAGCTGGAGGCGCGCTTCAATGGCTAAGAAGCAGGAAATCGATGCGCGTCACTACGACGTGATCCTCGCTCCGCACATCACCGAGAAGTCGACCCTGCTTTCGGAGCAGAACGGTGTCGTCTTCAAGGTGGCGAACGATGCGACCAAGCCGCAGATCAAGGAAGCGGTCGAGGCGCTGTTCGATGTGAAGGTGACGGGCGTGAACACATTGGTCGTCAAAGGCAAGTCGAAGCGCTGGCGGGGCAAGCCCTACAAGCGCAATGACATGAAGAAGGCGGTCGTGACGCTTGCGGAAGGTGACTCGATCGACGTCACCGGCGGAATCTGAGGCTAGGGATATGGCACTCAAGAACTACAAACCGACGAGCCCCGCGCGCCGCGGCCTCATTCTTGTCGACAAGTCCGGCCTGTATAAAGGCAAGCCGGTCAAGTCGCTGACCGAAGGCAAGCGCAAGACGGGCGGCCGCAATAACAAGGGCCATGTCACCTCGCGCGGCATTGGCGGCGGCCACAAGCAGAAGTATCGCTACATCGACTTCAAGCGTCGCAAATGGGACGTGGCCGGCACGGTTGAGCGGATCGAGTACGATCCCAACCGCACCGCGTTCATCGCGCTGGTGAAGTACGAAGATGGCGAGATGGCCTATATCCTCGCGCCGCAGCGGCTTGCCGTGGGCGACACGGTGGTGGCCGGCGAGAAGACCGACACCAAGCCGGGCAATGCGATGCTGCTGGGCCAGATGCCGGTCGGCACGATCTGCCACAACGTCGAGATGAAGCCGGGCAAGGGCGGCCAGATCGCCCGTTCGGCCGGCGCTTACGTTCAGCTGGTCGGTCGCGATCGCGGCATGGTCATCGTGCGGCTCAATTCGGGCGAGCAGCGTTACCTGCGGTCCGATTGCATGGGGACGGTTGGCGCGGTTTCGAACCCCGACAACCAGAACCAGAACCTGGGCAAGGCCGGTCGTCGCCGCTGGATGGGCGTCAAGCCGCTTACCCGCGGCGTGGCCAAGAACCCGGTCGATCACCCGCACGGCGGCGGTGAAGGCCGCACCTCGGGCGGCCGTCACCCGGTTACCCCGTGGGGCAAGCCGACCAAGGGCGCCCGCACCCGCAAGAACAAGGCGACGGACAAGATGATTATCCGTTCGCGCCACGCGAAGAAGAAGAGGTAATCGTCACATGGCTCGTTCCGTCTGGAAAGGTCCGTTCGTCGAACTCAGCCTTCTCAAGAAGGCTGAAGACGCACAGGAAGCGGGTGGCCGTGCGCCGATCAAGACCTGGTCGCGTCGCAGCACGATCCTTCCGCAATTCGTCGGCCTGACGTTCAACGTCTACAATGGCCACAAGTTCATCCCGGTCTCGGTTTCCGAAGACATGGTCGGGCACAAGCTCGGTGAATTCGCGCCCACGCGCACGTTCCCGGGCCACGCGGCCGACAAGAAGGGCAAGCGCTAATGGGCAAGCAGAAAGCTCCCCGCCGCGTGGGCGAAAACGAGGCTCTGGCCGTCGGCACCACCATTCGTGGTTCGGCGCAGAAGCTGAACCTCGTTGCCGAACTGATCCGCGGCAAGAAGGCAGAGGATGCGCTGAACATTCTCGCGTTCTCGAAGAAGTCGATGGCGAAGGACGCATCCAAGGTGCTCGCTTCGGCGATCGCCAATGCCGAAAACAACCACGACCTTGATGTCGACGCGCTGGTGGTGGCCGAGGCTTCCGTCGGCAAGTCGATCACCATGAAGCGCTTCCACACGCGCGGACGGGGCAAGAGCACCCGCATCCTGAAGCCGTTCAGCCGGCTGCGCATCGTGGTTCGCGAGCAGGAAGAGGCGTAAGATGGGCCAGAAGAGCAATCCGATCGGTCTGCGCCTGCAGATCAACCGCACCTGGGACAGCCGCTGGTACGCCGAAGGGCGCGACTATGCCAAGCTGCTCAAGGAAGACATCGAGATCCGCAAGCACATCGTCGAGAGCCTGCCGCAGGCGGCAATCTCGAAGGTGGTGATCGAACGTCCGGCCAAGCTGTGCCGTATCTCGATCTACGCGGCCCGCCCCGGTGTGATCATCGGCAAGAAGGGTGCGGACATCGAAAAGCTGCGCACCAAGCTCGCGTCGATGACCGCGAGCGAAGTGAAGCTGAACATCGTTGAAATCCGCAAGCCGGAAGTCGATGCCAAGCTCGTCGCGCAGGGCATTGCCGACCAGCTCGTTCGCCGCGTGGCCTTCCGCCGTGCGATGAAGCGCGCGATGCAGTCGGCCATGCGTCTCGGCGCTGAAGGCATCAAGATCGTCTGCGGTGGCCGTCTCGGCGGGGCGGAAATCGCCCGTGTCGAACAGTACCGCGAAGGCCGCGTGCCGCTGCATACGCTGCGCGCCAACATCGACTATGCCGAAGCCGAGGCGCTGACCGCCTATGGCATCATCGGCATCAAGGTGTGGGTCTTCAAGGGCGAGATCCTCGGCCATGATCCGACGGCGCAGGACCGTCTGATGATGGAATCGCAGACCTCTGGCGTCCGTCCGGCGCGCTGAGCATCGAACTTGAGTAGATAACATGCTGCAACCGAAGAAAACCAAGTTCCGCAAGGCCTTCAAGGGCCGGATCAAGGGCGACGCCAAAGGCGGCACGACGCTGAATTTCGGCTCGTACGGCCTCAAGGCGCTCGAACCGGAACGTATCACGGCCCGCCAGATCGAGGCCGCCCGTCGTGCGATCACGCGCCACATCAAGCGTCAGGGACGCCTGTGGATCCGCATCTTCCCCGATGTGCCGGTGTCGAAAAAGCCTGCCGAAGTCCGTCAGGGTAAGGGCAAGGGTTCGGTCGAATACTGGGCCGCGCGGGTGAAGCCGGGCCGCATTCTGTTCGAACTCGACGGCGTGGCCGGTCCGCTTGCTGCCGAAGCGTTCGAACGCGCGGCGATGAAGCTTCCTGTCAAGACGAAGGTTGTTGCCCGTCTCGGCGACAACTCGCACCTGGAGGGCTGATCATGAGCAAGATTGAAGACCTCCGCTCGAAGACCGACGATCAGCTCGACGCCCAGCTCACCGAGCTGAAGCGCGAGCAGTTCAACCTCCGCTTCCAGGCGGCGACCAACCAGTTGGAAGCCCCGGCGCGGATTCGCCAGGTTCGCCGCCAGATCGCGCAGATCAAGACTCTGCAGACCGAGCGTGCCGCCGCGGCCGAAGCCAAGGCTTGAGGAGCTAGACAATGCCGAAGCGTATCCTGATCGGGACTGTCACCTCCGACAAGACCGACAAGACCGTCACCGTGCTGGTCGAGCGTAAGGTGAAACACCCGCTTTACGGGAAGATCATCCGCCGTTCGAAGAAGTACCACGCGCACGACGAAACGAACGAATACAAGCTGGGCGACACTGTCCGGATCGAGGAGACCAAGCCGATCTCCAAGACCAAGACGTGGCGCGTGATCGACACGGTCAAGGCCGGCGGGGTCCAGGCGGTGGAAGCCGACCTCGACGTCGAAGCTGCCAGCAACTGAGCGATTTGAAGGAACTGCCGGACATGTTCCGGCAAGCCATTGAGAAGGAACCGCATCGATGATTCAGATGCAATCGAACCTAGACGTCGCGGACAACAGCGGCGCGAAGCGCGTCCAGTGCATCAAGGTGCTGGGCGGGTCGAAGCGCCGCACCGCGAGCGTCGGCGACGTGATCGTCGTCTCCGTGAAGGAGGCGCAGCCGCGCGCCCGCGTCAAGAAGGGCGACGTTCACCGCGCGGTGATCGTTCGTACCAAGAAGGACGTGCGTCGTCCCGACGGCAGCGCAATCCGCTTCGATTCGAACGCCGCAGTGCTCGTCAACAAGAACGAGGAGCCGATCGGCACCCGTATCTTCGGCCCTGTGGTTCGCGAACTGCGCGGCCGCGGGTTCATGAAGATCATCTCGCTCGCTCCGGAGGTGTTGTAATGGCCGCCGCGAAGATCAAGAAGGGCGACAACGTCGTCGTGCTCTCGGGCAAGGACAAGGGCCGCACCGGCACCGTCCGCCAGGTCATGCCGAAAGAAGGCAAGATCGTGGTCGAGGGCGTCAACGTCGCCGCCCGTCACCGCAAGCCGAGCCAGGCCAACCCGCAGGGTGGCATCGACCGCTTCGAAGCGCCGATGTCGATCTCCAAGGTTGCCGTGGCCGATCCCAAGGACGGCAAGCCGACCCGCGTCCGCTTCGAAGAGAAGGACGGAAAGAAGGTCCGCGTTGCCGTCAAGTCCGGGGAGACTATCGATGGCTGATACCTACACCCCGCGCATGCGTGCGCGTTATGACGAACAGATCGTCAAGGCGATGACCGAGAAGTTCGGTTACAAGAACCGTCTCGAGGTGCCGCGCCTGGAAAAGATCACGCTCAACATGGGCGTGGGCGAGGCGAGCCAGGACAAGAAGAAAGTCCAGGTCGCCGCCGAGGAAATGGCCCTGATTGCCGGCCAGAAGCCGGTCATCACCAAGGCCAAGAAGTCGATCGCGCAGTTCAAGCTGCGTGAAGGAATGCCGATCGGTTGCAAGGTTACCCTGCGCCGCGAACGCATGTACGAGTTCCTCGACCGCCTGGTGACCATCGCAATGCCCCGCATCCGCGACTTTCGCGGACTGAACCCGAAGAGCTTCGACGGGCGCGGCAATTATGCGATGGGCCTGAAGGAACAGATCATCTTCCCGGAAATCTCGTACGACAGGATCGAGAAAGTCCGGGGTATGGATATCATCGTGACCACGACGGCGAAGACCGACGAGGAAGCCCGCGAACTGCTGCGTCTGTTCGGCTTCCCGTTCCCTGCTGAGCAGGCCGCCGAAGAGAAGGAGGCCGCGTGAGCGGCCCCCTGAACGCAAGGAAAGCAAAGAGAGCTTAAGTCCAATGGCGAAACTGAGTTCCATCAACAAGAACGAGCGTCGCAAGAAGCTCGTGAAGAAGTACGCGGGCAAGTACGCCCGTCTGAAGGCGATTGCCGACGACGATTCGCTCGACGAGAGCGAACGCCTGATCGCGCGCCTGAAGATGGCCGAGATTCCGCGTAACGCAAATCCGACCCGTGTGCGCAACCGTTGCACCACCACCGGCCGCCCGCGCGGCTATTACCGCAAGTTCGGCCTCAATCGCATCGAACTGCGCGACCTCGGCAACAAGGGCCTGATTCCCGGCCTGACCAAGTCGAGCTGGTGAGGACTGACAGATGGCTATGACCGATCCCCTGGGTGACATGCTCACCCGTATCCGCAACGGCCAGCAGGCGAAGAAGGATTCCGTCCTTTCGCCCGCTTCCAAGCTGCGTGCGAACGTGCTCGAAGTTCTTCAGCGTGAAGGCTACATCCGTGGCTACAGCGAAGATTCGACCGGCAAGCACCCCGCGCTGCGGATCGAACTGAAGTATTTCGAAGGCGAACCTGCGATCAAGCATGTCGCCCGCGTGTCCAAGCCTGGCCGCCGGATCTATTCGGGTTCGAAAGAACTTCCGACCGTCCGCAACGGCCTTGGCATCACCATCGTCTCGACGCCGCGTGGCGTGCTCTCCGACAACGAGGCACGGACCCACAACGTCGGCGGCGAAGTGCTGGCGGAGGTGTTCTGATGAGCCGCATCGGAAAACGTCCGGTAGCGATCCCCAGCGGGGTCACTGCCACAATCGACAACGGCACGCTGACCGTGAAGGGCCCGAAGGGCACCTTGTCGATGGGGCTGGTGGACGAAGTCGTCTACAAGCTCGAAGGCGATGAGATTTCGGTCAAACCGGCCAACGACAGCCGCCGTTCGCGCGACTTCTGGGGTATGCAGCGCACGCTCGTTGCCAACCTCGTCGACGGTGTCACCGAAGGCTACACCAAGGTGCTCGAAATTTCGGGTGTCGGTTATCGTGCGCAGGCCCAGGGCAAGAAGCTCAAGCTTCAGCTCGGCTTCAGCCACGACGTCGACCTCGACGTGCCCGAGGGTATCGAGGTGAAGACCCCCGATCAGACCACGGTCGAAATCAGCGGGATCGACAAGCAGTCCGTCGGGCAGTTCGCCGCAGAGATCCGCCGCTGGCGCAAGCCCGAACCTTACAAGGGCAAGGGCATCAAGTATCGCGGCGAGTACATCTTCCGCAAGGAAGGGAAGAAGAAGTAAGATGGCCAAGCTTTCCCTCTTTGAACGCCGTCGCCGCCGTGTTCGCACGACGTTGCGCACCCGCGCCGGCGACCGCCCGCGCCTGTCGGTGCACCGCACCGGCAAGCACATCTATGCCCAGATCATCGACGACGTGCAGGGCAAGACCCTCGCCGCCGCCTCGACCCTGGGTGCGAAGGCTTCGGGCGCCAATGTCGATGCCGCCAAGCAGGTCGGCACGGATATCGCCGCGGCCGCCAAGAAGGCGGGCGTGACCACCGTCGTGTTCGATCGCGGTGGCTTCCTGTTTCACGGCCGCGTCAAGGCGCTGGCCGACGCCGCCCGCGAAGGCGGGCTGGAGTTCTGATGATGGCTGAAGAAAACAAGACCGAAAACACCGAGACGCCGCAGGTCGAGGAAGCGAAGGTCGAAGAGACCAAAGCCGAAGAGACCAAGGCCGAAACGGTCGAGGCCAAGGCCGAAACGGTCGAGGCCAAGGCCGAAACCGAGCACGCGGTGGCCGAAGAACCGAAGATCGACAACGCGGGTTCCACCCCGACATCGACCACTGCACCGACCGAAGCGGCTGAAAACCAGTCGCCCGCCGGTGGCGAACCCTCTCAGCCGCGCGGACGCGGCCGGGGCGGGCGCGATGGCGGTGGCGGCGGTGACCGTGGCGGTCGGGGCCGTGGTCGCGGTCGCGACGATCGCCGTGGCGGTCGCCGCGAGGAAGAAGACGACGGCATCATCGAGAAGCTCGTCCACATCAACCGCGTTTCGAAGACGGTTAAAGGCGGTAAGCGCTTCGGCTTCGCCGCGCTGGTCGTGGTCGGCGACGGTTCGGGCCGGGTCGGCTTCGGCCACGGCAAGGCACGCGAAGTGCCCGAAGCGATCTCCAAGGCGACCGCTGCTGCGCGCAAGAAGATGATCCGCGTTCCGCTGAAGGAAGGCCGCACGCTGCATCACGACGGCAATGGCCGTTTCGGTGCGGGCAAGGTGACTTTGCGCACGGCGCCTCCGGGTACCGGCATCATCGCCGGTGGTCCGATGCGCGCAGTGTTCGAAAGCCTGGGCGTGGCCGACGTGGTGACCAAGTCGGTCGGTACGTCCAACCCCTACAACATGATCCGCGCCACTTTCGATGCGCTGCAGGACCAGACTTCGCCGAAGTCGGTTGCGCAGCGTCGCGGCAAGAAGGTCGCCGACCTGCTCGGCCGCGGTGGCGCCAGCGAGGCGGAGGCTGAAGCCGACGCCGCGGCTATTGCGGAGTAAGATCGATGGCTGACAAGAAGAAGACCATCAGGATCAAGCAGATCGGTTCGCCGATCCGCCGGCCGGAAAGCCAGCGCAAGATCCTCGTCGGGCTCGGCCTCGACAAGATGCACAAGGTCGTCGAGCGTCAGGACACCCCCGAGGTGCGCGGCGCGATTGCCAAGGTCCAGCACCTGGTTGCAATCGTCGACTGATCCCGTGAGCCCCCGCCAGCCGGGGGCTCATAATTTTGAAGCGCGAACAAAAGCGAAAGCGAGTGCACACCATGAAACTTAACGACATCCGCGACAACGAAGGCGCCCGCCACCGGAAGATCCGCGTGGGGCGCGGCATCGGTTCGGGCAAGGGCAAGACCGGCGGCCGCGGTCAGAAGGGCCAGAAGAGCCGTTCGGGCGTTGCCATCAAGGGCTTCGAAGGCGGCCAGATGCCGCTGCACATGCGCCTGCCGAAGCGCGGCTTCAACAATCCGTTCGGCAAGGACTATGCCGAAGTGAACCTGGGCATGGTCCAGAAGTTCATCGACGCGGGCAAGCTCGACGCCAAGAAGGTCGTCGACCACGAAGCGCTCAAGGCCGCTGGCCTGGCGCGTGGCGGCAAGGACGGCGTCCGTCTGCTGGGCAAGGGCGAACTGAAGGCGAAAGTCCAGTTCAAGGTGACCGGCGCCAGCAAGGGCGCGATCCAGGCGGTCGAAAAGGCCGGCGGTTCGGTGGAAGTTGCCGAAGCGAAGCCTTCGGAAGACGAAAAGAAGAATGCCCGGCGCGAGGCCAACAAGGCCGCAAAGGCTGGGTAAGCGATGAAAATGGGGACGGGGGGTTCGACATCGGGCCCCCCGCTCCCTATTTAGCGTTTCCGAGCCGGGAGGGTCCGGCGCCGAGTTAGGGCACAAGCATTTCTCATGGCATCACGCGCGGACAATATCGCGAGCAATCTCAGTCTCGCCAATTTCTCGAAGGCGACCGAGCTCAAGAACCGAATCTGGTTCACCATCGGTGCGCTGATCGTGTTCCGGTTCCTCAGCTTCGTTCCGCTGCCGGGTGTGAACCCGCTGGTGCTGCAGGATCTGTACGACACGGCCCGCGGCGGCATTCTCGATCTCTTTAACACCTTCTCGGGCGGTTCGCTCGAACGCATGAGCCTGATTGCGCTGGGCGTGATGCCGTACATCACCGCCTCGATCGTGGTTCAGCTTGCTGCGGCGCTGCACCCCTCGCTCGCCGCGCTGAAGAAAGAAGGCGCGACCGGGCGGCAGAAACTCAACCAGTACACCCGCTACGGCACGGTTTTCCTGTGCGCGATCCAGGGCTGGTTCCTCGCCTCCGGGCTTGAAGCCTATGCCGCGCAGAGCGGCCTGCAGGCTGTCGTCCAGCCCGGCATCATGTTCCGCGTCGGCGCCGTGGTCAGCCTGGTCGGCGGAACGATGTTCCTGCTGTGGCTGGGCGAACAGATCACCAGCCGCGGGATCGGCAACGGCGTTTCGCTGATCATCATGGCCGGCATCGTCGCGCAGTTCCCGGGCTTCGCCGCGAACATGTTCGAAGGCGGCCGCAGCGGTTCGATCTCGCCGGTCATCATTGTCGGCTTCGTCGCGATGGTCGTGATCCTGATCCTGTTCATCTGTTTCATGGAGCGCGCGCAACGGCGCCTGCTGATCCAGTATCCCAAGCGCGCGACGCAGCGCGGCGGGATGCAGGCCGATCGCAGCCACCTGCCGCTGAAGCTGAACACTGCCGGCGTCATTCCGCCGATTTTCGCCAGTTCGCTGCTTCTGCTGCCGCTGACGATCAGCCAGTTCGCCGGCAACCAGGTCGATACCGAAAGCACGTTTGGCGGCGCGATCGTCTGGCTGAACCAGTATCTGGCGCACGGGCAGCCGATCTACATGGCGCTCTATGCCATCGGGATCATCTTCTTCTGCTTCTTCTACACCGCCGTGGTTTTCAACCCGGAGGAAACGAGCGAGAACCTGAAGAAGAACGGCGGGTTCATTCCGGGTATTCGCCCCGGCAAACGGACCGCCGAATATCTCGACTACGTTCTCACCCGCATCACCGTGATCGGCGCGATTTACCTGACCCTGGTCTGCGTGATCCCCGAATACATGATCGCGCAGACCGGTATCCCGCTGTTCCTTGGCGGCACCAGCCTGCTGATCGTGGTCAATGTTACGGTCGACACGATCAGCCAGATCCAGTCGCACCTGCTGGCCCACCAGTATGGCGATCTGATCAAGAAGGCGAAGCTCAAGGGTCGCATGCGCTGATCGAAACCGCGAAGAAATAGGGGAAGCGGCTTGGATATCATCCTTCTCGGGCCTCCGGGGGCAGGCAAGGGCACGCAGGCGCAGCGACTTGAGCAGCGCCACGGAATGCAGCAACTTTCGACCGGCGACATGCTTCGTGGCGCGGTCAAGGCAGGCACACCGATCGGGCTCAAGGCCAAGGCCGTGATGGATCGCGGCGAGCTGGTTTCGGACGAAATCGTTTCCGAACTGATCGATGCGGAATTGACCGCGATGGGCGCCGATACGGGCGCCATCTTCGACGGCTATCCCCGCACGGCAGCGCAAGCGCGATCGCTTGACGAAATCCTTGCCCGTCATGGTCGTTCGCTCGATCATGTGATCGAACTCGTCGTCGACGAAGATGCCCTGGTCGAACGGATCACGGGGCGGTTCACCTGCGCCAACTGCGGCGCAGGCTATCACGACACGTTCAAGCAACCGGCGCAAAGCGGCGTTTGCGACGAATGCGGCGCGACCGAGTTCAAGCGGCGGCCCGACGACAACGAAGAAACGGTCCGCACTCGGATGGTTGAATACCGGGCCAAGACGGCGCCGATTCTGCCGATCTATGAAGAACGCGGCATCGTGAACCGGGTCGACGGCATGGCAAGCATCGACGAAGTGACCGAGGCGATCGACGCCGTCCTCGGCTGACCGCGCGTTGCTTCGCACGTTGAAGCAGGACGGGGGGACTTTGCCTGGCCCGGCGGCTGTGAGATAGCCTCAGGGTTGAGGGAGGACATGCCGATGCCCAGATTCTCGTTACCCGCCATCCGGTTGCCCCGTTCGACAGGCTGTATCCTTGCGGCCATTGGCGGCATCCTCGCCTGGTCGACACCGGCGGCGGCCGAAGTCGTCGAGCGCGGCGACGATTCCTTCGTGGTTCGGGTCACCCGGACGGTCGAGGCGAGCCCGCGTGAAGCGTGGATGGCCCTGATTTCGCCCGGCAAGTGGTGGAGCGACGACCACACCTGGTCAGGTGACGCCGCCAATATGACCCTGACGCCGCAGGCTGGGGGCTGCTTTTGCGAGCGCATACCCGAAGTCGATACCGACGATGTCGTCGGCCTGGCCGGGAGTGTCGAGCACATGCAGGTGGTCTATGCCGCCCCCGACAGCGCGCTGCGCCTGCGCGGGGCGCTGGGGCCGTTGCAAAGCGAGGCGGCGACCGGCGTTCTCACCATTGCCTTCGATACGGCGGATGCCGGCACGGCGATCACGTTCGAGTACGTTGTCGGCGGCTATATGCGGTACGACACGAAGACGATCGCCGAGGCGGTCGACGGGGTGATGGTCCAGCAGCTCGATGGGCTTGCGGACCTGCTCGGCCCCCAGGCCGATCAGGAAGCGGACGAGGCTGCGCCGGCGAAACGCGGCAGCAAGGGCGAGGGGGCGAGCGCTCCCGATCGCGAAAGCGTGGAAGACGCGTTCGGCGATCTCTCGAACGATTAGAGGTCGGGGCGACTGGTAAATGCGGCGGTAGCCTTTTGACGCGGCCGCAAACCTGATATACGCTGCGCTTGCATTACGGCCCCCACCGCCCATATCGGGCGGCGTGATCGTATGCGCGCGCACAGCGGTTGACGCGCGCGGCGAATCGCCCTAAGCGCGCTCTTCATTCGGCATTTGCGGGGTAGTTCGAGAGGCGGCAGCATTGAAAGCGCGCCATTCGGACTTTTTGCCATTTCCGGCATTCGCATTTTACCGATGAACGATAGCGTTGAGATAGGGAAGGCCGCATGCTCGCTGGGCGAGCCGGCAGGTCGGTTCCTGTGGAGCATGGAGAAGTAAGTGGCTCGTATTGCCGGGGTAAATATCCCCACTAACAAGCGCGTGATCATCGCGCTTACCTACATTCACGGTATCGGCCGCACCACGGCCGTGCAGATTGCCGACAAGCTCGGCATCGATCATTCCCGCCGCGTTCAGGACCTGAGCGATGCGGAGATCCTGCAGATCCGCGAAACGATCGACTCCGACCACCAGGTCGAAGGCGATCTTCGCCGTAACACCGCGATGAACATCAAGCGCCTGATGGACCTGCGTTCGTATCGCGGCCTGCGTCACCGCGCCGGCCTGCCTGTCCGTGGACAGCGTACGCACACCAATGCCCGCACCCGCAAGGGCAAGGCGAAGCCCATCGCGGGCAAGAAGAAGTAAGCGAACGCTTTTTCGCAAAGCTTCGCTTTCAGTCACTTCTTTTAAGAACAGGATACCGAACCAATGGCACGCGAACCCGGCCGGATCAGGCGGCGCGACAAGAAGAACATTTCGAGCGGCGTCGCGCATATCAACGCCAGCTTCAACAACACCATGATCACCATCACCGACGCGCAGGGCAATGCGATCAGCTGGTCCAGCGCCGGCATGATGGGCTTCAAGGGCAGCCGCAAGTCGACGCCCTATGCCGCCCAGGTCGCTGCCGACGATGCCGGCAAGAAGGCGGCTGAACACGGTGTGCGCACGCTGGAAGTCGAAGTGAAGGGCCCCGGATCGGGCCGCGAAAGTGCGCTGCGCGGCCTGGCCGCTGTCGGCTTCACGATCACTTCGATCCGCGACGTTACGCCGATCCCGCATAACGGGGTGAGGCCGTCCAAGCGCCGCCGCGTCTGATCCGTACCTGCCCGGCGGCCTGGCGCAAGACGCGAGGCCGCCGACCCTGACGGACCGGACGCGCCCACCAGCGCAGCCGGTCCCGCCCGTATTCGAACCCTAGGGGAAATCCATGGCCGTCAACACCAAGAACTGGCAGGAACTCAAGAAGCCCAACAGCCTCGAAATCAAGGCCGCCGGCGACAAATCGCGCAAGGTCACTTTCGTCGCGGAACCCCTGGAGCGCGGCTTCGGCCTGACGCTCGGCAACGCGCTGCGTCGCGTGCTTCTTTCCAGTCTTCAGGGCGCGGCGATCACCTCGATCAAGATCGAGAACGTGCTGCACGAGTTCTCCTCGCTCGCCGGTGTGCGCGAGGACGTGACCGACATCGTGCTGAACGTCAAGCAGATCGCGCTCAAGATGGAAGGCGAAGGTCCCAAGCGGCTTCAGCTGAACAAGACCGGCCCGGGTGCAGTTACCGCCGGGGACATTGCCGTTTCGGGCGATATCGAGGTGATGAACAAGGATCTCGTGATCTGTCATCTCGACGAAGGCGCGAACCTGAGCATGGAACTGACCGCCGATACCGGCAAGGGCTATGTCCCCGCGGTGCAGAACCGTCCGGCCGATGCGCCGATCGGCCTGATCCCGGTCGACTCGCTCTATTCGCCGGTGCGCCAGGTCAGCTACAAGGTCGAGGCGGCCCGTGTCGGCCAGGAACTCGACTTCGACAAGCTCAACCTCACGATTGAAACCGACGGCACCGTCACCCCGGAAGATGCCGTGGCCTATGCCGCGCGTATCCTGCAGGACCAGCTGACGCTGTTCGTCCACTTCGAAGAAGGCATTCCGCAGCCCAGCTCGACCATGATCGGGCAGGCGGCGCAGCCGGAAGAAAGCGACGCCAACCAGCTCAACCGTTACCTTCTCAAGAAGGTGGACGAGCTGGAACTGTCGGTGCGTTCGGCCAACTGCCTCAAGAACGACAACATCATCTACATCGGCGACCTGGTCCAGAAGACCGAGGCCGAGATGCTCCGCACGCCGAACTTCGGCCGCAAGTCGCTCAACGAGATCAAGGAAGTGCTTTCGTCGATGGGTCTGCGCCTCGGCATGGACATCCCGGGCTGGCCGCCTGAAAACATTGAAGAAATGGCCAAGAAGCTCGAACAGGAACTGCTTGGTTGATAATCGCGTGAGCCCCAGCGAAGGCTGGGGCCTCGGGCCACTGGCGCTTCGCCTGCTGGCTTGAGGTTCCCGCCTTCGCGGGAACACGCACCGGGGCACACGGCCGGCCCTCAATCCGGCCAGCACTGGGCTACCTCGTACGGGCCCCTTACGAACGAAGGAAGATATTGAAATGCGTCACAAGATTTCCGGCCGCAAGCTGCAGCGCAAGACCGGCCACCGCAAGGCCCTGTTCCGCAACATGGCCACTGCGCTGATCAAGCACGAGCAGATCCTGACCACGGCCCCCAAGGCCAAGGAACTGCGCCCCTACGTCGAAAAGCTGATCACGCTGGCGAAGCGCGGCGGCCTCAGCAATCGCCGTCTGGCGATGAGCCGGCTGGGCGACGAGACGCAGCTGAAGAAGCTGTTCGACATCCTCGCCGAACGCTACGCCGACCGCGAGGGTGGCTATACCCGCGTGATCAAGGCCGGTTATCGCGACAGCGACGCCGCGCAGATGGCAGTGATCGAACTGGTCGACCGCGACATCGAGGCGAAGGGCCAGGATTCGGGCCCGGTCACGAGCGACGAAGAAGATTTTGAAGACGCCTGAGGCAACGGGCGTGAGCCCGCCGCGAAGGCGGGGATCTCGCGCCGCAGGCGCTTGCGCGCTAGCCTGAGGTCCCGCTTTTGCGGGCACTCGCACAAAACAAGGGGCCGCGGGGGAAACTCCGCGGCCCTTTCGTTTGACTGCGCGCCACTGCGTGGCACAACGCGGTGCATGATCCGCCATCTCATCGCCGCCGCCGCGCTTCTCGCGCCCGTTCCCGCCCTTGCGCAGAGCCAGCAGGACGCGCTCGATGCCCGCTACGACCGCGCACTTGCGGCAGGTTACAAGGCGTTGTTCCTGTGCAGCGCGATCGCCAATGCCGAGCGCGCCGGGGCCACGCGCACGCCCGAAAGCGTGATCGAATGGGAACTGGCCGGCATCCAGGCCCCGCTCGATACCATCGTGCCTGATCTGCCGTTCGAAATCGCCCGCGGCGAGCACGGACAGGTCGAGGCCGTCAGGGTTGAATGGACCGATGACATGGCCCCGCGCATAGCCGATCACGATTCGCAGCGCGGCTGCCACTTGCTCCCCATCGATGGGCGCCTGCGACCGACCGGCACTGTGCGGACGGCCGAGCCAGGCCCATCCGCGCCGCTCGTTACCCCGCAGGGCACGGCTCCGGCGGCGGCGATGCGGGCGGGCTTCGCGCCGCGATATGGCGAAGGAACGCGCACTACCGCGGTGCTCGTGCGCCGCGGCGGCGAAACCGTGGGCGAGATCTATGCTGAAGGATTCGGCCCTGACGTGCCCCAGCGCACCTGGTCGGTCGCCAAGAGCATAGCGGCCACGCTGGTCGGGGCCGCCGTCCACCGCGGAGAGGCGGATACGGCGCGCCGGGCGGGGCTGGGGCATTCTCCGTCCGACGGGCGGTTTCGGATCACGATAGATCACCTGCTGCGCATGGCTTCGGGCCGCTACTCCGACACTGCCGGCAATCGCACCGATCCGCTCTATTTCGGCGGAGCGACGGTGGACGAACGCGCCGCAACATGGCCGCTGATCCATCCTCCCGGCACCGTCCATCGCTACGCCAACAACGATACGCTGATGGCGATCGAGGCGATCGAGCCGACGTTCGAACAGCATCCGCCCGAAGCGTTCTTCGCCCGGGTCGGCATGGCGGACACGGTGGCGGAGCTTGACTGGCAGGGGAATTACATTCTTTCCAGCCAGGTCTGGTCGACCGCGCGCGACCTTTCCCTGCTTGGCCAGCTCTACCTCGACGACGGCGTGCTCCCCAGCGGCGAGCGTGTGCTGCCCAAAGGCTGGAGCGATTATGTCGCCCGCCCCAGCGGCCCGCAGCCCGATGGGCCATTCGGCTATGGCGCCGGCTTCTGGCTGTTCAACCAGAGCGACGGGGTGCCAGGCGATGCTTATGCGGCGATGGGCAACCGGGGGCAGTTCGTGGTCATCGTGCCCAGCCGCGATATCGTGATCGTCCGGCGCGGGGAGGACCCGGCGGGATCGCGTTTCGATATTGCCGCGTTCACGCGCGACGTGCTCGCCGCAATGGCGGATTGAGCGTGCCTTTGGATTGCAAAGCGCCACGCGGCGGTTACATCTGCAACCACTGAACAGGCCCTTCGGGAGATGACAATGCGCCTCCGTTCCGCCGCGCTCGCGGCATCCGCTCTCACCCTGGCATTCGCTGTCCCGCTTTCCGCTCAAGAGGTAACTTTGCCCGAATACCCCGAAACCCGCACCGGCGAGGTCGTCGAAACCCTGTTCGGCGAGGAGATCGCCGATCCCTATCGCTGGCTGGAAGCCGATGTCCGCAACGACGAACAGGTCGCCGCCTGGGTCAAGGAGCAGAGCGAGTTCACCGATGCCTATCTGAAGGCCCTGCCGGCCAACGAATGGTTCAAGGAAAGGATCGGCGCGCTGCTCGATTACGAGCGCTTCGGCATCCCGCAGAAGGCGGGCGAATACTATTTCTACACCCGCAACACGGGCCTGCAGAACCAGAGCCCGCTCTACGTCCGCCACGGGCTTGAGGCGGAGCCGCGCCTGCTGATCGATCCCAATGCCTGGGCCGATGACGGCGCGACCGCGCTGGCCGGCTGGGAACCGTCCGAAAACGGCAAGCTGATGGCCTACGCCGTCCAGGATGGCGGGACCGACTGGCGTATTATCCGCGTGCTCGACGTCGAAACGGGCGAGCCGCTGGAGGACGAGATCCGCTGGGCCAAGTTCACCGGCATTTCCTGGCTGGGCAACAAGGGGTTCTTCTATTCGCGCTTCCCCGAGCCGGAGGAAGGGCAGGATTTCCAGGCGCTCAATTACAATCAGGCGGTCTGGTATCACGAGCTGGGCACGCCGCAATCGCAGGACCGGATGGTCTTCGCCACCCCCGACCATCCCGAGCGCGGGCATGGCCTTGGCGTGTCGGACGACGGGCGCTGGGGTTTCGTGATCAGCTCGCTCGGCACCGATGCGAAATATGAAGTCCACGTGATCGACTTCGCCGATGACAGCGGCGAGTGGAAAGCGCGCCCGCTGGTGACCGGGTTTGAGAACGCCTGGAACCCCGTCGACACGATCGGCACGCGCGCCTTCTTCGTCACCAACAGGGATGCGCCGCGCTATCGCATCGTCACGACCGATCTGTCCGCCGACACGCCTGAGTGGACAACGATCGTGCCCGAAAGCGAACAGCCGATCGACGGCGCCTCGATCGTCGGCGACAAGCTGATCGTCACTTACCTGAAGGACGCGACCACGCGCGCCGCGGTCTATGACCTGCAGGGCAATCCGCTGGACGATATCGAGCTGGGCGAACTGGGTACGGCGGGCGGTTTCGGCGGCAAGCCGGGCGATCCTGAAACGTTCTACACCTTCACCAGCTTCAACCGGCCCGGCACGATCTATCGCCTGAACGTCGACACCGGCGAAACCAGCACCTTCGCCGCGCCGGAGCTGACTTTCGATCCCGACCGCTTCGTGACCGAGCAGAAGTTCTACACGTCGAAAGACGGCACGCGGGTGCCGATGTTCATCGTCCGGCGCAAGGACGTGACCGGCCCGGCGCCGACGCTGCTCTATGGTTATGGCGGGTTCGATATCTCGCTCACGCCCGGCTTTTCCGCCTCGCGCATGGCCTGGCTCCAGGCCGGGGGCGCATTCGCGCTGGCGAACATTCGCGGCGGGGGCGAATATGGCAAGGCGTGGCACGATGCCGGCCGCCTCGCCAACAAGCAGAACGTGTTCGACGATTTCATCGCAGCCGGTGAATACCTGAAGGCCAATGGCTATACGAGCGAGGGCGGGCTCGCGATCCAGGGCGGATCGAACGGCGGCCTGCTGGTCGGCGCAGTGGTCAACCAGCGGCCCGACCTGTTCGATGCCGCCAATGCCGCCGTGGGCGTGATGGACATGCTGCGCTTCGACCGCTGGACTGCAGGGCGGTACTGGGTCGACGACTACGGCTATCCTTCCAAGGAAGCCGATTTCCGCGTCCTGCGCACGTATTCGCCCTATCACAACATCCGTTCCGGCGTGGACTACCCTGCCGTTCTGGTGACCACGGCCGATACCGACGATCGCGTCGTGCCGGGCCACAGCTTCAAATATGCTGCCGCGCTTCAGGCCGCCGATCTGGGGGACAAGCCGCAATTGATCCGCATCGAGACGCGGGCAGGCCACGGCAGTGGCAAGCCGACCGACAAGGCGATCGAGGAAGGGGCCGACGTGCTCGGCTTCCTCGCGCACTGGACCGGGCTGAACGTTCCGGTCGAGGAGGCAGAGGCACCGGTGGACGATTGATCCGCTTCGACAGCAGGTGTTCATAAAAATGCGAAGTAATCTGAACGCCTGCTGTCTCGCCAGTTCAGCGCCGTCTCACCGCCGACACTTTACAACAGTCCTCGTAGCCCGGAGCAATCCCGTTCCGGCCAGCGAGGAAAGAGCTATGAAGACCATTACCAAAGCCCTGGTCGGAACCGTCGCGGCAGGCGCGATGGCGATGACTTCCGCCGCCCCCGCTATGGCGCGGGATCATGACGACGGGATCGACGCCGGCGATGTCATCGCCGGGGCCGTGATCATCGGCGGCATTGCCGCCCTGGCCGGTGCATTCGACGGGGACGATCGGCGCGACCGCTATCGTGACCGCCGCGGATATCGCCAGGGCGCTCGTGGAGCGGTTCAGCGGTGTGTGGCTGCGGTCGAACGCGATGCTCGCCGTTCCGGCTATCGCAATGTCAACGTGACCGAAATTCGCGATGTCGATCGCAAGCGCGACCACTTGCGCGTACGCGGGCGTCTGGTGGTCGATGGACGCTACGACCGGCGCGGCTATGGCCGTTATGACCGCAATCGGGGCTACGATCAGGGCAAGTTCACCTGCCGTATCAATCGCGGGCGGGTTTACGACATCGATTACAGCGGCGTCCGCGGCCTTCGCTAGGATGGCGCTGGGCACCAGAGCCACTGGCCGGGCGGTTCAGCATGGGGACATGCCGGATCGCCCAGTCTGTGGTACAACGCCCGCTTGGGCTGATTTCTTGTAACAGGTTCAAACGTATGGTTCGTCACGGAAAATTGTCCACTGCCTTCGCCGGCCTCGCTTCGCTGTCGCTGGCCGCAACGCCTGTCGCAGCGGCGGAATTGCCGGCGCCGACCACGGGTGGACCTGTGCAAGCGGATCCGGCCTGGAGCGATGCGAGCGTGACAGCCGAACGGTCGCGTCGCCATCATTACCGTGATCGCTATCGGCATCGCCACCACCGCAACCGCGGGATTGATGCTGGTGACGTGATCGCCGGCGTTCTGATCCTGGGCGGTATCGCCGCGGTGGCAAGCGCGATCGACAACGACCGGAATGAACCGCGGCGCGGTTATCGCGGGCCGGTTCGCGTGGATCGCAGCAACGGGCTGGACCGGGCGGCTCAGATGTGCGTGGCGGAAATCGAACGCGATGCGCGCGTGGCCTCGGTCGATGGAGTCGACCGCACGCCCCGCGGGTGGCAAGTCAATGGCGCGCTGTACGATGGTGAAGGCTTTACCTGCCACATCGGCAACGATGGCCGGATCGACGATATCGATTATGGCCGGCGCGGGGTGACTTATCGCACGCAGGCCAGTGACGCCCAGTATGGCGACGATGTCTATTCGGCTGCCTGGAACAGCGTGGACAGCGGGCCTGCTTCGTCGGTTCGCCCGGCCTATCCCGGCGGCCCCCTTCCGGGTGAAGCGGGTTACGACGACTACTGATCGCGCAGGGCGGCGCGTGAAAGCCTAGCCTTCGTCGCCGGCCTTGCCGATCTTGCGCCGGCGTTCGCGCTCGCGATAGCCGGGCAGGGCCAGCTGCCACTGGATCGCGGCACCACGCAGGGCGAACCCGGCGATCCAGGCGCCGCCCCAGATCCATGCCAGCGCAAAACCGGCCACGCTGCCGATAACCGTCAGCCCTGCTGAAAGCGCCGCTGCAGTGACGTAGAGTTCGGGCCGCATGATGATCGAGGGCACGCCCGCGATCACGTCGCGCACGACACCGCCTGCGCACCCCGTCACGACGCCCAGCACCGCCGCAGGCACGGGATCGACCCCGAACGCAAGGGCCTTGGCCGCGCCGAGGACGGCAAAGGCGGCAAGCCCGGCCGCGTCGGCCCATTCCAGCAGGCTCCCCTCCCACCACCGGCGCGGGGTGAACCAGGCGACCAGCGCGGTGCCGAACACCACCAGCGACACCCACGGATCGCGCAGCCAGAAGGCAGGCGCGCCGATCAGCATGTCGCGCAGCGAACCACCGCCCACGCCGGTCACCAGCGCGAAAAAGGCCATGGTGACGAACGTCTGCCGCAGGCGCGCGGCGAGCAGAGCGCCGGTCAGCGCAAAGATCGCAGTGCCCGCAAGATCGAGCATCGGAGGCAGGGCCGGGGTGGCGGTGAACATGGCGCCCGTCCTTAGACATCTTTCCGCGCAGAGGAAACGCTTGAGCGGCAAGGCATAAATCTAAACTTACAGCGAAGTTGAAGTTCCAAGGCAAAAAGGCATCGAAACCGTCGGCCGGCGGGACCCGAGGGGCACCGGCGGCCGCCTGTGCCTCAGCCGTGAAGAACCTCGCCGATCGCCTTGGCTGCCGCGATGCAGCCCAGATCGTGCCAGCGCGGCCCGATCACTTGCATCCCGCAGGGCAGCCTGCCGCTTTCGCCGATAGGCAGCACGGTCGATGGCAGATTGGGAAATGTCGCGATGCCGGCCCAGGCCAGCGCTGCGCCTGCGTTTTCCTCGCGCCCGTTGATCGTCAGCGTGCCGTCGAACACGCGCCCCTCGCTATGCGGCAGGGCCAGCACCGGGGCGGGCGGGGCGAGCACGAAATCGTACGTTTCGAACAGCCGGCGCCAGGCGCTTTCGTTGCGCGCCTGATCATCGAGCAGGTCGAACCAGTCGGTCGCGTTCGCGCGCTTGCCATCGGGCCCGGGCATCCCGCGAGCGAGCGCGATGTTCAGCATCTTCATATAGCTGCCCTGCTGCGCGGCCAGATCGGGGAGGACATCGCACGACCGGTCGATACGGACGCCTGCCGCCTCCAGCGACGCGGCTGCCGCCTCGATCGGGCCGCGCACGGCATCGTCCACCGGGCTGCCGGGATAATCGGTCAGCAACAGCATCCGGCACCCGGCCAGCGGCTGGATCTGTTCGGGCAGGGCGACGGTGGCGGTAAGGCGAAGCAGCAGGGCAAGGTCGTCGGCATTGCGGGCGATCGGACCCGCGACGCCGAGCGCAACCTCTGCCCGTTCGTCCTGGCCCAGCATCGGGTGGACCTGCCCCCGCGTGGGCACGACGCCCCAACTCGTCTTGTGGCCCCAGACGCCGCAGAAATGGGCCGGTACGCGGACCGATCCGCCAATGTCTGATCCATAGTCGCACGGCACCATGCCGCTCGCCACGGCAGCCGCCGCCCCGCCCGACGATCCGCCGGGGGTGCGCGTCGTATCGTGCGGATTGCGCGTGCGCCCGTAAACCGGGTTGCGCGACTGCCAATCCGCCAGATCGGGCGGCACGTTGGTCTTGCCAACGAAGATCGCACCTGCGGCCTTGAGCCGTTCGACGACGAACGCATCGCGGCGGGCGATGTTGTCGGCGAACCGTTCGTGGCCCCAGCAGGTGGGCAGGCCGGCGATGTCGAAACTTTCCTTGATCGTCATCGGCACGCCGAACAGCGGTCGATCGTCACCCGGCACCTGCCCGTCGAGCGCTTCGGCAGCGGTGCGCGCACGTTCGAAATCGCACACGACGACCGCGTCGATCTGCATGTCGCGATCCTCGATCCGCGCGATCGCCGCTTCCACCGCCTCGCGCGGTGACAGGTCACCCGCGCGAATCTGCGCCGCCAGCGCGATTGCTCCTGGCTGGTCGGTCAGTGTCGGATATGCCAATTGCCGCTCCTTCTATGCATCGCCTTTGTAAAGGGCCGAGTGGAGCGGTCAACGCGGATCGCCGCTCCGCGAATTGAGGGAAGCGGCGTCGCGATGTGAAGAACAGCTATTGATTGCGATCGATAATTTCCTGGCCGTTCTTTCCAAATTCCTCTTTCAGGATAAGCTCCCACAGGGGCATGGCGTTGTCGGAATTCGACAGGATGACGATGCCCTCGTTCGCGTTGGGCCAGCCCAGCGCAAGCGCGCGTATACCGGGATCCGAACCCGTGTGCTGGATCGCACGGCTTCCGTCCGCCAGATCGAGCAGCACCTGCCAGCCGAGACCGAACGCGCTGGCAGCATCGACGCGGACCTGCGGGGCGAACATTTCCCCCGCCAGCCGAGAGCCCAGGCCGCCGCCGTTCATGACGAAGGCGAGGAAGCGCGCATAATCGCCCGCCGTCGTCATCAGGCTGGCCCCCGCGTTCGCTTCCTGGCTGGGGCGTGTCGCTATCGGCGCGCCGCTGGCATCGTATCGCGTGGCCACTCTCGCCCCGGCGCCGACCGGAGACATGAAGCTGCTGTCCCGCATCCCCGCCGGCTGGAACACGTGCTCTTGCGCGAGGGATTCGAAGGACCGTCCGGTCTTGCGCTCGATCGCCTGTCTCAGCCACTCGAAGCCTTCGCCGGAATAGCGATAGGCGGTGCCCGGTTCCGATACGAAGCGAAGCGTGCTATCGGCATCGGGGTCGAGATAGCGCCAGTTGGGCAATCCGCTGGTATGGCTCAGCACCATCCTGGGGGTAACCCGTGCGGCCCAAGGATGGTCGGCAATGTCGGGGTCGACATGGAATTCGGCCAGAGGTCCGTCGAGGTCCAGCAGATCCAGGCTCGCCAGCCTCAGGGCCAGCATGGCCGAGACCGGCTTCGACAGCGAGGCGACGCCGTAAATCGTGTCGGCGGCTGCCGCCCGTTCGGCCGATGCCTGGCCGAAACTGCGCACCTCGCTAACGACGCCGTCGCGCACGACGGCCACGCTCAGTGCCTGTATCCCGTGTGCCGCAAGAGCATATTCGGCTTCATCGCGCCCGTCGAAGCCGGCGGCAAGCACGTCTGCCTCGAGGCGGCCGTTCTCGCCGGGATTGAGGTGATCCCATGAAAGCGCGGTCTTGAGCTTCCATCCCTCGTCGGTGAGCAGCCAGACATGGGTGAAGCGCGCCCGGTTGGTGAGCCGCAGTGGCTTGTCGTGCTCGCGGATGTAGAACTCGTGCTGCCCGCGCTGGATCGCGCCATAGTGGTGTCCGTCGCGGTAGAGCGGGTATATTTCGATACTCTCGTCGACGCGCTTGCGCAGCGGTTTGGCAGGGCCGTCGTGGCAGATGTTCGCTTTCACGGGCGCGATAAACGCGTCCCTTCCGCGGTTGATGCCCGCCTGGTCGTGATACATCTCCACGTCCGGCAGCAATATGTCGTGCAAGGCGGCCAGATCGCACTCGTTGAACGCTCGTTCGAACAGGATGTCGTCCGCGGCGAAAATCTGGTCGCGCAGTTCTTCGCGGCTCGTGGGCGCGGCAAAGACGGCCCCTTGCGCCAAGACGGGGGAGACAGATCCACTGATCGCGCCGAGGGCCATCGCCGCGGCCACTAAAATTCGCGTCAATCCCGCCTCCCCTGAGTGCTCCACTGTATTGTAACGATGATACAGTGGAGCGGGGGCGGGTCAACCGTGTTAAATGTGGATCGGCTTGCCCTGAACCGCCATCGCCGCTTCCTTGACCGCTTCCGAATGGGTCGGATGCGCGTGGCAGGTGTAGGCGATATCCTCGCTGGTCGCGCCGAATTCCATCGCCTGCGCGGCCTGGGCTATCATCGTGCCGGCAACGCTGGCGATGCACCACACGCCCAGGACCCGGTCGGTTTCCGCATCGGCGATGACTTTGACGAAACCGTCCGGCTCGTGATTGGTCTTGGCGCGGCTGTTGGCCATCATCGGGAACTTGCCGACCTTGACCTCGCCGCGTTCCTTCGCCTGTTCCTCGGTCAGGCCGACGCCGGCGATTTCCGGCCACGTGTAGACGACGCTGGGGATCACGTCGTGGTTCACGATCCCCGTCTGCCCGGCGATGTTTTCCGCCACGGCGATGCCTTCATCTTCGGCCTTGTGCGCCAGCATCGGGCCGGGGATCACGTCGCCAATGGCCCAGACGCCATCGACCGCGGTGCGGAATTCGTGATCGGTTTCGATCTGGCCGCGCTCGTTCGTCTTCAGCCCGATGGCATCGAGGCCCAGACCATCGGTGTTGGGCCTGCGCCCGATCGACACCAGCACGCAATCCGCCTCGATCGTTTCGGCATCGCCGCCCTGCGCGGGTTCGACCGTCAGCGTCGCTTTCTTGCCCTTGACCGAACAGCCGGTGACCTTGTGCGAGAGCTTCAGCTCCATGCCCTGCTTCTTGAAGATCTTGCCCGCTTCCTTGCGCACGTCGCCGTCCATTCCGGGCAGCAGCTGGTCGAGGAACTCGACCACGGTGACTTCCGCGCCGAGCCTGCGCCAGACGGAGCCAAGCTCCAGCCCGATCACGCCGCCGCCGATGACGACCATCTTCTGCGGCACTTTGGGCAGTTCCAGCGCGCCGGTGCTGTCGACCACGACGCCCTTGGCATTGTCCACTTCGACATTGGGCAGGGGCGTGACGGACGATCCGGTGGCGATAACGACGTTCTTCGCCGTCACCGTCTCCTCGCCGATTTTCACGGTATGCGCATCCTGGAAGGTGGCATGGCCGTTCTTCCAGTCGATCTTGTTCTTCTTGAACAGGAAGGCGACGCCCTTGGTCAGCCCTTCCACCGCATCGCGGCGCTGGCCGTGCATGGTATCGAGGTTGAGCTTGGGCGACACCTCGATACCCATGTCGGCCATCGAACCGTTGCTGGCGGCGTCGAAATATTCGGAAGCGTGGAGCATCGCCTTGGACGGGATGCAGCCGACGTTGAGGCAGGTGCCGCCCAGCGTGTCGCGGCTTTCGGCGCAGGCGGTCTTGAGCCCCAGCTGCGCGGCGCGGATCGCCGCGACATAACCGCCGGGCCCGGCACCGATGACGAGGACGTCGTAGTCGTATTCAGCCATATGAGGTCTCGTTCTTCCTGAAGCTGTCTATCGCGGCGACGTTCTTCGCGCTCGCGGAGGTGAAGGTAATGACATGGGCGAAGCGCCTGCCATCTGCGCTGCCGCTGGCCGCGCCGCTCTTGCCGTGCGTGGCGACGCGATCAATGCGAATTGCTTGCGACCTGTCGGCAATGGCCGCTTCGATCGCCCGCGCACCGGTTACCCGATCGCCCGCAGGCGGGTCCCAGACTGTATTCTCGTCCAGCAGATCGCCGCACCAGGGGCCACCCTCCAGCGCAATCGCAAGGTCCTCGACGGCCTTGTTCTTGGGAGAGTTGCCACAATCGGCGGAGCGGGTCAGCTGGGTCATGACAGTTTTACAAATCGATCAGCATCCGCGTCGGATCTTCGATCGCTTCCTTCATGATCTTGAGCGCGGTGACGGCCTCGCGCCCGTCGATCAGGCGGTGATCGTAACTGAGCGCGATGTACATCATCGGGCGGATTTCGACTTTGCCGTCGATCGCGACCGGGCGATCCTCGATCCGGTGCAGGCCCAGCACCGCGCTTTGCGGCGGGTTGATGATCGGGGTCGACATCAGCGATCCGAACACGCCGCCGTTGGAAATCGTGAAAGTTCCGCCCTTCATGTCCTCCATCGTCAGCGTGCCGTCGCGCGCACGCTTGCCGAAGTCGGCGATGTCTTTTTCGATCTGCGCGAAGCCCTTGGCCTGGGCATCGCGGATCACCGGGACGACCAGCCCGTTGGGCGCGCTGACGGCGACCGAGATATCGACATAGTCGTGATAGACGATTTCCTCGCCTTCGATGTAGGCGTTGACCGAAGGCACATCCTTCAGCGCGAGGCAGGCGGCCTTGGCGAAGAAGCCCATGAAGCCGAGCTTGATGTCGTGCTTCTTGGCGAACAGTTCCTTGTACTTCTCGCGCGCTTCGATCACCGCGCTCATGTCGACATCGTTGAACGTCGTCAGCAGCGCGGCGTTTTCCTGCGCGCCCTTCAACCGCTTGGCGATCGTCTGGCGCATCCGCGTCATCTTCACGCGTTCTTCGCGCCGTTCGCCGGTCGGGGCAGGCGCGGCGGCCGCTTTGGCCTGATCCGGCGCGGTATCTTCGATCGTGCCGGTGCCCGACTTCTTCGCCTGGGCTGCGGCCAGCACGTCTTCCTTGGTCAGGCGGCCATCCTTGCCGGTGCCCTTGATCGTGCTGGGGTCGACCCCGTGTTCCAGCACAGCACGGCGCACCGCGGGCGACAGGGTCTGGGCATCGCCGGTCGGCGCATCTTTCGCCGCCGCCGGTGCCTTGTCCTGTTCCCGCGGGGCGACCTTGGTGCTTTCGCCCGCGGCCACGTCGTCTTCGACCGTCGCGATAACCGCGCCGACTTCGACCGTATCGCCGACTTCCGCCTTCAGCTCGCCGATCACGCCAGCGACCGGGGAGGGGACCTCGACTGCGACCTTGTCGGTTTCAAGGCTGGCAATCGGTTCGTCGACTTTCACCGGGTCGCCGGGCTTCTTCAGCCATTCGCCGATGGTGCCTTCGGTGACCGATTCACCCAGGGTGGGGACTTTGATTTCGCTGGCCATATTTCGCGTTCCTCAAGCCTTCTTCTTGCCGGCAGTCTTGCCGCCTCGCGCGGCCTCGCCGCCATCGTTGAGACCCAACGCCATCGAAACGAGGCAACGCTGCTGCTCCTCGTGCCGTTTGGCAAGGCCGGTTGCGGGAGAGGCGGCAACTTCGCGGCCCGCATAGCGGGGGCGCATGCCGTCATGTCCGGCGGCGGAAAGCGCTTCCTCGATCTGGCATTCGACGAAGAACCAGGCACCGTTGTTCTTGGGTTCTTCCTGGCACCAGATCACTTCTTCCAGGTTGGTCATCCGCCCCAGACGCACCGCCAGCGGCTCGCCCGGGAAGGGGTAGAGCTGTTCGATCCGCACGATCGAAACATCGTCCAGCCCGGCCTCGTCGCGCGCTTCGATCAGATCGTAAGCAACCTTGCCGCTGCACAGCACGAGGCGCCGGATCTTCTTGTCTTCGATATCCGTCGTATCGCTGACGATGCGGCGGAAATGGCTTTCGCCGCGGAATTCTTCCGCCGCGCTCTTGGCCATCGGATGGCGCAACAGCGACTTGGGGGTCATGATGACCAGCGGCTTGCGGAACGAACGCTTCATCTGCCGGCGCAGGACGTGGAAATAGTTGGCCGGCACGGTGATGTTGCACACGCAGATATTGTCGTTCGCGCACAGTTGCAGGAACCGTTCGAGCCGGGCGGAGGAGTGTTCGGGCCCCTGGCCTTCGTATCCGTGCGGCAGCAGCAGAACCAGGCCATTGGCGCGCAGCCACTTGACCTCGCCGCTGGCGATATACTGATCGATCATGATCTGCGCGCCATTGGCGAAATCGCCAAATTGCGCTTCCCACAGGACCAGTGTTTTCGGATCGGCCATCGCGAACCCGTATTCGAAGCCGAGAACGCCATATTCGCTCAGCGGGCTGTCGTAGACTTCGAACTTGCCATGCGGCAGCTGGGTCAGCGGGATGTACTTGTGCTCGTCCGTCTGGTCGATCCACACCGCGTGCCGCTGGCTGAACGTGCCGCGGCCCGAATCCTGGCCCGACAGACGCACGCCATAACCTTCGGTCACGAGACTGCCGAATGCGAGCGCTTCCGCCGTCGCCCAGTCGAACCCTTCGCCGGTGTCGAACATCTTGCGCTTGGCATCCAGCACGCGGCCCAGCGTGCGGTGGATCGTCAGATCTTCGGGCACATCGGTCAGCGTGCGACCGAGGCTGTCGAACAGCTTGTCCGAAACCGCGGTTTCGATATTGCGCCGTGCGGTTTCCGGGTCGGCCGGCTTGTTCAGCCCGGCCCAGCGCCCGCCGAACCAGTCGGCTTCGTTCGGCTTGTAGCTCTTGGCCGCTTCGAACTCGTCTTCCAGCTCGGTGACGAAATCGGCGGCGAGGCGGTCGCGCTCGTTACCGTCGATCACGCCTTCTTCCACCAGCCGGGCGGCATAGATTTCGCTGACCTTGGGATGCCCCTTGATCGCATCGTACATCAGCGGCTGGGTGAACTTGGGCTCATCACCCTCGTTATGGCCGAACCGGCGATAGCACCACATGTCGATCACGATATCGCGGCCGAAGCGCTGGCGATATTCGACTGCCAGCTTGCAGGCGAACGTCACCGCTTCGGGATCGTCGCCGTTGACATGCAGGATCGGCGCCTGAACACCCTTCGCCACATCGGACGGGTAGGGGGAAGAGCGCGCGAACTGCGGGCTGGTGGTGAAGCCGATCTGGTTGTTGATGACGAAGTGGATGCAGCCGCCGGTATTGTATCCGCGGACCCCGGAAAAGCCGAGGCATTCCCACACGATGCCCTGGCCGGCAAAGGCCGCATCGCCGTGGATCAGCACGGGCAGGACCTGCTCGTGCTTCTTCAGGTCGTCGCGGATCGCCTGCTGTGCGCGGGTCTTGCCCAGGACCACCGGGTCCACCGCTTCCAGGTGGCTGGGGTTGGGAACCAGCGACATGTGCACGTCGATCCCGTCGAATTCGCGATCGGTGCTGGTGCCGAGGTGATACTTGACGTCGCCCGATCCGCCCACATCCTCCGGATTGGCGCTGCCGCCGGAAAATTCGTGGAAGATCACCTTGTAGGGCTTGCCCATGACGTTCGCGAGCACGTTCAGCCGGCCGCGGTGGGCCATGCCGTAGATGATCTCGCGCACGCCGGACTGGCCGCCGTACTTGATCACCGCTTCCAGCGCGGGGATCATCGATTCCCCGCCGTCGAGGCCGAAACGCTTGGTGCCGACGTATTTCTTGGCGAGGAACGCCTCGTACTGTTCGCCGCGAACGACGGCGGCCAGGATCGCGCGCTTGCCTTCCGGCGTGAACTGGATGACGTCTTCGGGCCCCTCGAACTTTTCCTGCAGGAAACGCCGTTCCTCGACATCGGCGATGTGCATGTATTCGAGGCCGACCTTGCCGCAGTAATTCGCGCGCAGCAGCTCGGCCAGTTCGCCGACCTTGACCCATTCGCGGCCCAGCAGGCCGCCAACGAAGACTTCCTTGTCTTCCTGCCCGTCGAAACCGTGCCATTCGAGACGCAGATCCTCGGGCAGCTCGCGGTTGCCCAGGCCCAGCGGGTCGAGGTCGGCCGCCATGTGGCCGCGCACGCGATAGAGCCGGATCAGCAGCATGGCGCGGATCGAATCCGACGCCGCTTCCTCGATCGCCTTGGGATCGGTCGCCTTGCCCGCTTTCTCCGCCGCGGCCTTGACCGCGATCTTCATCGCGGTGGGGTCCAGCGCCTGGGTCAGGTCGCCTTCGGCATCGATCCCGGTCAACGGCCAGCGCGGGTTGCCCCAGCTCGGCCCCGGCTGCGGCCCGTCCTGGCCGGCCAGTTCGGGGAGGAAATCGTGGTTTTCGTTACCCATTTCTATCTCCGTGAGCCCCCGCGAAGGCGGGGGTCTCAGGCTGCCGGCGCATGGCTACAATTCGGCTGCAAGGTCGCGCCACTCCGGGTTCATTTCGGCGATCCGAGCCACTTTCCACGCGCGATTCCATTTCTTCATCTGCCGTTCGAACGAGCGGGCATCGTGAATGTTCTCGAATTCCGCAAACCAGACCAGCCGGTGGCAGTTATACCGTTTCGAAAAACTCGATACTGCGCCTGATCGGTGCTGTTCGACACGTCTCGGCAGATCGTCGGTGACTCCGATATACAGGACGCCCATCGGCTTGTTGGTGAGGATATAGACACAGCCTGGCTTCAAGCCTCCCGGCTTCCCACGAAGACGGAAGTCTCAGGCAGAGGGCCGCGCGCCAGCGGCACGAGGTCCCCGCCTTCGCGGGGACTCACGATGCGCATCGCGATCACGCGAGTTCCTTCAGCATCGCGTCGAGCGTGGTGCCGAGTTCGCTGGGCGAGGGGGAAACGCGGATGCCCGCCTTCTCCATCGCGGCGATCTTGTCGTCTGCGCCGCCCTGGCCGCCGGAGACGATCGCGCCGGCGTGGCCCATGCGGCGGCCCGGAGGGGCCGTGCGGCCGGCGATGAAGCCGACCATCGGTTTCTTGCGGCCCTTCTTCGCCTGGTCGGCGATGAATTCGGCCGCTTCTTCTTCGGCCGAGCCGCCGATTTCGCCGATCATGATGATCGACTTGGTTTCATCGTCGGACAGGAACAGGTCGAGCACGTCGATGAAGTTGGTGCCGTTGACCGGGTCGCCGCCGATGCCGACCGCGGTGGTCTGGCCCAGGCCGACCTGCGTGGTCTGGTGCACGGCCTCGTAAGTCAGCGTGCCGGAGCGCGACACGACGCCGACCGAACCCTTCTTGAAGATCGAACCGGGCATGATGCCGATCTTGCATTCGCCGGGGGTCAGCACGCCGGGGCAGTTGGGGCCGATCAGGCGGCTCTTGCTGCCTTCCAGCGCGCGCTTGACGCGAACCATGTCGAGCACCGGGATGCCTTCGGTGATGGCGACGATCAGTTCCATCTCCGCGTCGATCGATTCCAGGATCGAGTCCGCGGCGAACGGCGGCGGCACGTAGATGCAGCTCGCGGTCGCGCCGGTCGCGGCACGGGCCTCGGCCACGGTGTTGTAGACCGGCAGACCGATATGTTCGGTGCCGCCTTTGCCCGGCGTCACGCCCGCAACCATCTGCGTCCCGTAATCGAGGGCCTGCTGCGTGTGGAACGTGCCGGTGTCACCCGTCATGCCCTGGGTGATGACCTTGGTGTTCTTGTCGACGAGGATGCTCATATCTCTGTCCCTATTTGTGAGTCCCCGCGACGGCGGGGACCTCGTTCAGCCAAGTCGGACGCTGCCGACTGAGGTCCCCGCCTTCGCGGGGACTCACGAATTACTTCAGGCTCTCGTCGATGCCCTTGCACGCTTCGAGCAGTTCCTTGACCGCGTCCACGCTGACCTGGAAGCCCTTCTTCGCTTCGTCGTCCAGTTCGATCTCCACGATCCGTTCCACGCCGTTGGCGCCGATCACGATCGGGACGCCGACATAGAGGCCGTCGACGCCGTACTGCCCGGTCAGGTGCGCGGCGCAGGGCAGGACGCGCTTCTTGTCCTTGAGGTAGCTTTCCGCCATCTGGATCGCGCTGGTGGCGGGCGCGTAGTAGGCGCTGCCGTTGCCGAGGAGCTGGACGATCTCGCCGCCGCCGCTGCGGGTGCGCTGAACGATCGCGTCCATCTTTTCCTGGGTGGACCAGCCCATCTTGATCAGATCAGGCACGGGAATGCCGGCGACGGTCGAATATTCGAGGATCGGAACCATCGTATCGCCGTGCCCACCGAGCACGAAGGCGGTGACGTCTTCCATCGAAACGTCGAATTCCTCGGCGAGGAAGTGGCGGAAGCGCGCGCTGTCGAGCACGCCGGCCATGCCGACCACCTTGTTATGCGGCAGGCCGCTGAATTCGCGCAGGGCCCAGACCATCGCGTCCAGTGGGTTGGTGATGCAGATCACGAAAGCGTCGGGGCAGTTGTTCTTGATGCCTTCGCCGACCGCCTTCATCACCTTGAGGTTGATGCCGAGCAGGTCGTCGCGGCTCATCCCCGGCTTGCGCGGCACGCCGGCGGTCACGATCACTACGTCGGATCCGGCGATATCCTTGTAATCGCTCGTGCCCTTGAGGTTCGCGTCGAACCCTTCGACCGGGCCGGCCTGGCTGAGGTCCAGCGCCTTGCCCGCGGGCATCCCTTCGGCAATGTCGAACAGGACGACGTCGCCCATTTCCTTCATCGCTGCGAGGTGGGCGAGAGTGCCGCCGATCATGCCGGCGCCGACGAGGGCGATCTTTTTGCGGGCCATGGTTGTGCTGTGTGTCCTTCACGATGCGCGGGACAGCCGATGCCTGGCCGTTGAGCGCGCAGCCCCCTGTCCCGCGGGAAGGCCGCGCCTGGCCAACGGCAAGCGACCTAGGCCGCTGAAAAAACGATTGCAACCCGTGAAGATGCCGGAGGGACAACTATCTTTGCAACTGGTTTTCAATTGCAATAGCAGCCGGGATTCGTGGCCGTCAGCCTGGCGCAGCCGCGGCGGAAGTTTACAACCCGATTTGCCTGACAACACGGGCGAGGTGCCGATCGGTTCCCCGTGGCTCGTGAGAGAGCGCACCCCCGATCAGATCGCGATCCGTTGCGCCGGTTCCTCGTCGCGTTCCTGCGCCAGCAGCATTGCGGCGAGATAATCGGGCACGGCGCGGCTGAAGTAATAGCCCTGGCCCAGCGTACACCCTGCATCGCGCACGGCGGTCACCTGCTCGATCGTTTCCAGCCCTTCGGCGACGATTTCCATGTCGAGCTGGGCACCCATTTCCGCGACCGCGCGAATGATCGCTTCCGTCCGGTTCGAAACCTCGGGACCGGAAACGAAGCTGCGATCGACCTTGATCTTGCTGAACGGGTACTTGTTGACATAGGCGAGCGAGGAATAGCCGGTTCCGAAATCGTCGAGCGCGAAGCGCACGCCGCGCGACGACAGCTCGCTGATAAAGGCATCGGTCGCTTCGCTGTCGTCGAGGAACAGGCTTTCGGTCACTTCCAGTTCCAGGCGGGTCGGGTCGAGCCGGGCCTCGCGCAGGGCGTTCACGATCCCCAGCGCGGCGCCCGGCGCCTTGATCTGCAAGGATGACAGATTGACCGCAATGGTCACATCGTCGGGCCACTGCGCCGCCGCTTTGGCCGCCTGCGCCGTGATCCAGTTGCCCAGCGTCACGATAACCCCGGTTTCCTCCGCCACGGGAATGAATTCGTCGGGGCGCATTTCGCCCTTCTGCGGGTGGAACCAGCGGACCAGCGCCTCGAACGTGCGGATGCGGCCCGTGGCAAGATCCACGATCGGCTGGAAGAAGATCGACAGTTCGTTCTTCTGGATCGCACTGCGCAGTTCCGCCTCGATCTCGCGCCGCCGCGCCAGGTCGCGGCTCATCGAACTGTCGAAGAAGCAGGTCTGACGCCGGCCGTTGACCTTGGCGTGGTAGAGCGCAAGATCGGCCGCCTGCATCACGCTGTCGGCGTCGGGCCCGTCTTCGGGCAGCACCGCCACGCCCAGCGAGGCGCCGATTTCCAGCCGCTCGCCGTCGATCCGCACCGGACGCATGATCTCGGCATGGACCTCGCTCGCCAGCCGCATGCAGTCGGCCCGGCTCTCGATCTCGCAGAACACGATGAATTCATCGCCGCCGAAGCGGGCAACGGTCGCGCCCGCCGGGGTGATTTCCTGGAGCCGCCGGGCCACGGTCTGCAACACACGGTCGCCGACCGGGTGGCCCAGCAGATCGTTCACTTCCTTGAACCGGTCGAGGTCGATCCAGATCATGCCCATCATTTGATCGGGATCGATCTCCATCAGCTTTTCGACGATTTCGTGATTCAGGCCGGCGCGGTTGGCCAGCCCGGTCACGGTATCGGTGCGGGCGAGTTGCTGCATCTTGGTCGCCAGCCGGGCGCTGGTTTCGGCGGCGGCGATGTTGTCGCGCAGCAGATGAAACACGCTCATCGTGATCGACGCCATCGCCGGCACCATCAGCAGGATGGTGATTGCGAACACCACGAAAGGCAGCGACCCGAGATAGAGGCAGGCGAGGCTGATCGGCACGCACACCAGCACGAGCTGGCCGATGGCGATAACCGGGCGTCCGGCATTGCGGGCGCAGATTGCGATGCCGTATCCAATCGCATTGGCGGCCATCATCACTTCGGCGGCTGGATCGACTTCCATCACCAGCGTGGCGGCAGTGGCAGTGCCCAGCAGCAGCGCATAAGTGAAGGCGCCGATTTCGTAGATCTTTTCCAGCGTGCTGGTGCTCGCGTCGCTGTCCGGGGATATCAGGAATGCCAGCGTGACGCGGATGGCGGCCACGATGCAGAGCGCGGCGCCCAGCCCGAGCATGACCATCGAACTGCTCATATACGCGACGACCAGCGCGCAGACGATGCCGCTGGCCGCCCCGGCTGCCAGGCTGCTGGGCTGTGTATAAAGGGTGCGAACGAGTGTCCGGCGAACGCGTTCGGATAACGCATCGCCTTTCTGGAAATAGGACAAGGTCCTGGTGACCTTCCCCCTGGGTTCGCGGCTCGCCATGACATGGGCGATAGCCGAAAGTGGTCACTGCATAGTTAAGAAAATGGGTGCAACCCGATTTCCGGTATGGTCGGACTGGCGCAATCTATCCGTTATGACCGCGCGATCAGGGCGCCGGTATGGCCGACGGTTTCTCGCTGGCATCGGGCCGCCGAATCCCGGCGCGCGTCGTTCGATCCAGCCCGCGCGCGAGCCGGGCATCGAGCGTGCGGCAGATTTCGTGCCACCAGTCGTACATCTCGCGGTCCCCGGCAAAGAAGGCATGTTCCGCCTGCCGCCGCGCTTCCCTTGCCGCGCCCAGGCCGTGCCGCGCGAAATGACGCAGGGCCGCGTGCAGCATTCGGTCGTCCGACCGCGCCAGACAGTTGTCGTTCGCCGGCTTCATGAGGGCGGGGCGGCGAAGAATGCGCGCGAGCGGAGAATGCTCGGCGGATCGCGAAGCGGCAAAATGGACCGTCATGACTGGTTGGTGCCTTCCGGTATGGCTCTTTGTGGCTGGTGACAAAGGCTAATTGCGACTTGTGCGCAGGCCCTAGCGCCACACCCCTAAGGCGGAGTTCGCTGCTAGGGTTTCCGGCATTTTAACCAATTCCTTGGGGTGATCGCGCCTATTGCGGGTCGGCGATCCAGCGGCCGCTGTTGGCATATTCGGGCCGTACCCGGCCCGATGACGGCATGATGCCGCCTGCGGGTGCGGCATCGCCGGGCTGTTCCCCGCCTGCCGCGGAAAGTCCTGGGGCTGCTGCTGCGCGCGCCGAGGGACGGGCAGTGCCGCGCTCGACGGGATCGCTACCACCGGGGGCAAGCGCTGCCGGCTCTGCGGAGAGGGCGGGGGTTTCGGCAATCGCGCGCCGGGCGGGGGCTGCGACCGGCTCGCTGCCGCGATAGGATGCCGTGAAGGCGGCGGGGCGTCCGGCCTTGCCGCGCCAGCGATAGAACCGGTGCGCGCCGATCGTGCCCACGGTGTCGAGGCTGGGCGCCCAGTAGGGATTGATCCAGATCGTGTGGTAATGGGTGGCAAGGCCGACCGGGGCATAGACTTCGCCCGCCAGTGCCTCGCTCGCAACGCCAAGGGCGCGGTCCCATGCCGCCTTCATCGGCTTGCGCGCCAGCGATCCATCACAGGTGAAGGTGAACTGGCATCCGGTCTTGCGCTCCGAACCCTGGAAAACCACGCCGCAAACGCTGTTGGGATAAGTCGGATGCGCCACACGGTTGAGCACGACCTGGGCCACGGCCTTCTGGCCGCCGCGCGTCTCGCTCGCCGCTTCGTAATAGACCGCGCTGGCGAGGCAGTGCAGCGCGCGGGAGCGGTCGATCCCCGTGCCGCCGCCGGTGAAGCTGCGGGCGGCGGGGCCGGCGGTGCGCGCAGCAGCCAGTTCCGCCGCCGTGCCGTCGCCGGTTCCGGTGGGGTCGAACACTGCCGCCAGATCCTCTCGCGCGGTGGGTACCACGCGGGGGCTGTCTTCGAGGAAGTAGAAGGCGGAGCCGGGGAAACTGTGGCCTGCGCGCTCGAAAGGCATCGGCTTCACTTCGTTCGCCGGGGCGGCTTCGGGCACGGGTTGGCCGAAGGCGTGCCAGTCGCCCGGTGCGGCCATCGCCGGTACGCCCAGCGCGGCAGCAAGCGCGAGAATGCGCCGCCCGCGATGCCGGCCAGGCCCGCCCGTGCCGATCAGGCGCGACCACAGGCTCGCCGTCTTGCGGCGTGCACGGGTCGTTCCGGCGGGGCCGTGGATCAAGCTGTATCCCTTTCGGTTGCTGCCTGGCGATTGCTGCCTGACGGTTCGCGACCCGGCGCGTAGCAGCGCGAAAGCTGAAGCGGGAGCGTATCGTTGCCCCCGTCCCTTGGCGGCACAGGTCGCAAGCGGCGGTTAAGGGACATGCTTGTCACGAGGTTAACGGCAGGCCGCTTGCCGCGTCGGGGACGTGCGGCTAAGGGCCGCCGCACGTCATGGGTTGTCCGCCCGTTCCCACAGGAACGACGGACCGAAGAGGGAAGGGGGTAGAAGCCCCCGCTGCCCCCGCAACTGTGACCGGGGAGCGCACGTTCGACACGTCACTGGGGAACCGGGCTACCGGGGAACTGGGAAGACGAACGCGGCGCGACGATCCGGGAGCCAGGAGACCTGCCCGATGACGGTCGTTCGTGCTGCCGGGCGGGGTGCACCGGGAGCAAGCGGAAAAGGCGTGTGCCTTGTTCCGTCATGAGCGGCATTTCGTTCATGACAGGAGTATTCCATGCGTAACTATCTGATTTTCGGCACCAGTATCCTCGCGCTTTCCGCGCCGCTCGCGGCGCAGGATGGCGCCGGCGACCCCTATGGCCAGTTCCGGCCGGAAGAGACCGAGATCACCGTCACCGCCACCGGCACCCGGATCGAGGTGGAAGACACCGGCCAGCCGGTCACCGTGATCGGGCAGGATGAGATCGAGAGCATTCAGGGCGCCGACCTGACCCGCGTGCTGGAGCGGGTGCCCGGCCTTGCCTTCAGCCGCAACGGCGGCCCGGGCGCGGTGACCAACGTGCGCGTGCGCGGGGCGGAAGGGGAGCAGCTTCTCGTCATCCTCGACGGGGTGCGCGTGTCCGACACGGCCGCGCCCGGCGGCGGGTTCGATTTCGGCAATCTGACCGCCAGCAACCTCGGCAAGATCGAGGTGCTGCGCGGATCGAACAGCACGATCTGGGGTTCGGACGCGATCGGCGGCGTACTGGTCGCCAGCACGCGCAGCGAAACCGGGCTGGAAGCGAGCGCCGAATACGGATCGCGCGATACGCTGACCGGCGCGGTTTCGGGCGGCGTCGGCGGCACGGCCGGGTTCCTGGGCGGATCGGCCAGCTATTACCGCACCGACGGCTTTTCCCAGGCCGCCAGCGGAACCGAAGCCGACGGGTTCGAACAGTGGGCGGTCAACGGCCACGGGCGGCTCTACCTCACCCCCGGTTTCGAGCTGTTCGCGCGCGGCCGTTGGGCGGAAGGCGACCTTGATCTCGACGGGTTCCCGCCGCCGACATATGCGCTGGCCGACACCGCCGATACGCAGCACACGCGCCAGTATTCGGCATCGGCGGGGGCGGTCTATGACGCGGGACCGCTGTTCGTCAGCGCCGCCTATTCCTTCGCCGATACCGAGCGTGCGAACCGCAGCGAGGGTCTGGACGATCCGACTTTCGCCAGCGACGGCCATTCGGACCGCGTCGAGCTGCGCGGCGAATGGCGCCCGATCGGGCCGCTGCTGGTCAACTTCGGGGCGGAGAACGAGTGGAGCGATTATCGCACCCTGTCCGACGATGTGCGGCACAGCACGCGGATCTTCGGCGCCTATGCTCAGCTCGGGATCGAGATGGGGCCGCTTTCGGCCCATGCCGGTGCCCGGCTGGACGATCACGCCCGCTTCGGCAGTGAGACGAGCTTCGGCGGCGACATCAGCTATGCCCTGACCGATGACCTGCGCCTGCGCGCAAGCGTGGGCGAAGGGTTCAAGGCGCCGACGCTCTACCAGCTCTATTCCGATTACGGGAACCCGGAGCTTCAGCCCGAACGCAGCACCAGCTACGACATCGGCCTGGTCCACGGCGACCGTTCGCTGTCGGGCACGCGGTTCTACGGCGCGGTCACCGCGTTCCGCCGCGATGCGCGCAACCAGATCGAATTCGCGAGCTGCTGGCAGAACCCGGCCCCGATCTGCGCCGACCGCCCGTTCGGCTATTACGAGAACATCGGTCGCGTCCGGGCGGAAGGGATCGAGGTCGAGCTGGGCGCGCGCCCGTCCGATCGCTGGGTGACCCGCGCGGTCTATGCCTGGGTCGATACCGAAAACCGCACCACCGGTTCGGCGAACGAGGGCAATGTCCTCGCCCGCCGTCCGCGCCACACGCTGACGCTGTCCGCCGACTGGGAAAGTCCGTTGGCCGGGCTCACGCTGGGCGGCGACCTGCGGCTAGTGGACGATTCGTTCGACAATGCCAGCAATCTGACCCCGCTCGACGGTTATGCCCTGGCGGGCCTGCGGGCGGCGCTGCCGTTTGGCGAGCGGTTCGAACTGTTCGGCCGGGTCGAAAACCTGTTCGACACCGAATACCAGACCGCCGCCGGTTACGCGACGGCGGGCCGCAGCGCCTTTGTCGGTGCCCGCGCGCGGTTCTGATCGGCCACGAAGTCCGAAGCACAAAAAAGCGCCCGGCCTCGTACTGAGGTCGGGCGCTTTTCAATTCTGCGCTCTTTGCCGTCATGCCGAACGTGTTGCGGCATCCATCGCGCCTTCATGGGCCGAGTCCCGAGGGACGGAATGGACCCTGAAACGAGTTCAGGGTGACGGGGTGGGGGCGCTTTTCCGCCCCACCCCTAAAGGCTCTCAGTCCCTGGCTGCCTCCGCCTCGTCGCCCAGCAGGCCGCGTGCGTCGAGCATCGGGGTCACATCCGGCTGGCGGCCGGCGAAATTTTCGAACATATCGAAATAGTCCATCGTCCCGCCGCGGCTGAGCACGGTCTTGCGATAGTGTTCGCCGTTCGCGCGCGTCAGCCCGCCGTTGTCGAGGAACCACTTGCGGCTGTCGCGATCGAGCATCTCGGTCCACAGATACGAATAGTATCCCGCGCTGTAGCCGGCCGGGCTGGAGAAGATGTGGTTGAAATAGGTGGAGCGGTAACGCGGCGGCACCAGGTCCACTTCCAGCCCCAGTTCCTCCAGCGCGTTGCGTTCGAAGGCGTCGACTTCTTCCGGCGTGTCGATCGCGGCCGCTTCCGCCGGGCTCAGCGCGTGCCACTTCATGTCGAGCAGCGCGGCTTCCACCACTTCGCCGAAATCGTATCCCTGGTTGAACTTGGCCGCGGCCTCGATCTTTTCGACCAGTTCGGTCGGGATCGTCTCACCCGTCTTGTAATGCTTCGCATAGTTGCGCAGCACCTCGGGATAGGTCGCCCACAGCTCGTTCACCTGGCTCGGGTATTCGACGAAGTCGCGCGCGGTCGCCGTACCCGAAAGGCTGGCGTATTTCTGATCGGCGAAGAACCCGTGCAGCGCGTGGCCGAATTCGTGAAACAGCGTGTTGACGTTGTCGAAGCTGACCAGCTGCGGTTCGCCTTCGGCGGCCTTGGGGATGTTGAGCACGTTGTAGATTACCGGCTTGGTGCCGTAGAGGTGGCTCTGATCCACGAAGTTGCCCATCCACGCACCGCCGCGCTTGCTCGGCCGCTGGTAGGGGTCGAAATAGAAGATCCCCAGCTCGCTGCCGTCGGCATCGAACACGGTATAGGTCGTCACGTCGGGGTGATAGACCGGCAGGTCGGTGCGCTGTTCGAACGACAGGCCGTAAAGCTTGTTGGCGGCGTAGAACACGCCGTTTTCCAGCACGCTGGTGATTTCGAAATAGGGCTTAACCGCATTCTCGTCGATGTCGTACTTCGCCTTGCGGACTTTCTCGGCATAGCGATACCAGTCCCACGGGCGCACTTCGAAATCGCCGCCTTCCGCCTTGATCTGCTCGTTCAGCATCGCCGCTTCGCGCCGCTGCGTCGCGGCAAGAGCGGGGACCATCTGTTCCATGAAATCGAGCGCGGTCTTCGGCTTCTTGGCCATGCGGTCGTACATGACGTAGCTGGCCCAGTCGGGTTCACCGAACAGGGTCGCCTTCTGCGCGCGCAGGGTGGCGATTTGGGCCAGCAGGGTGCGCGTGTCGTTCTCGCCCGCGCGGTCTGACCGGTGATAGCTGTTCTTGAACAGGCGCTCGCGCGTGGCGCGGTCTTCCAGTTCGGGCAGCAGCGGTTGCTGCGTCGTGTTCTGCAGCGCGATCACGAACTTGCCGTCCAGCCCCTTTTCGGTCGCGAGCTTGGCCGCGGCGTCGATATCGGCATCCGACAATCCGGCCAGTTGCGCCCTGCTGTCCACGACCAGCGCGCCGTCAACGGTCGCCTCGCGAACTTTCTGCGAAAATTCGGTGGTCAGTTCGGACAGGCGCGAATTGATCGCCTTCACCTGATCCTTCTGCGCCGGGTCGAGCAGCGCGCCGGCATGGACCATCTGGCTGTAGGTTTCTTCCAGCAGCTTGGCATCTTCCGGCGTCATCGTCATCGCTGCGCGGTTGTCGTAAACCGCCTTCACCCGCTGAAACAGCACGGGATCGAGCGTGATCGCATCCGAATGCTGCGACAGCCTGGGGCCGATTTCGGCCTGGGTCGCGTCGAGCGTGTCGTTGGTGTTGGCGCCGGTCAGCGCGAAGAACACGGTCGCCACACGGCTGAGCATCTTGCCCGAAGTTTCCAGCGCGACGATCGTGTTGTCGAACGTCGGCGGTTCGGGATTGGTCTTGATCGCCTCGATTTCGGCGCTGTGGATCGCCATCGCCTGTTCGAAGGCGGGCTGGTAGTCGCTGTCGTCGATCTGGGTAAAATCGGGGGCGTGGAACGGCAGGCTGCTCGCTTTCGCGAAATAGCCGGTGCCTTCGGGAATGTCGGCAGCGGCGACGTTGTCGGCGGCGGATTGCACGGCACCCTCCTCGATAGTGGAACATCCGGCTAGCGCGAATGCAATGGCAGTGGTGGCCAGGATATGGGCCTTCATGGTCTCTCCAATCGTATTTCAGGCGGCGCGGTGCGCGCGCGGAAGTTCGGCGGAACAAGTCTGCTGGTGCCGCTTGAACCGGAGATCGGGGCCGAATGCAAGGACTTGCCGACGAACGTACAGGGCCGTGTCAGCCGAGGGGAAAATCCTCCAGCCGCTCGTAGTCGGAGCCATAGGGCGTCAGCCGGCTTTCATAGAGTGCGAAGCTGTCGACCGGCCACGGTCCCGCGGCCAGCAGGGCGTTATCGGCCAGCCAGCCGCCGATCGTCCCACTCGATGCATTGAGCCGGGCAAGCGTGACATGGGGCACGAACGTGCGCGTTTCGGGCGGCAGGCTGGCGGCGCGACAGGCACGTTCGACCCGCCGTTGCAGGATCGCGAGCGGTTCGGCCGGCGGCACCGCGGCCCACAGCGTATGGGGCCGGCGCTTGCGCGCGAAATGCCCCACGCCGCGGATCTCCAGCGCGAACGGCTCGGCCCGAACCAGCGCCAGCGCCGCAACCAGATCCTCCGCCGCGCGCGGATCGAGCTCGCCGGCAAAGCGCAGGGTCAGATGCAACTGCTCCTCCGACTGCCACCGCGCCGCCTCGATCCCGTCCATCGTATCGAGCAGAATATCGCGGATCGGCGCAAGCAGGGGCAGGGCAACGAACAGGCGGTGCATGGGGCGTCCCTAACAGCCCGCCCGGCCCAATGCCCACCCCCGACCCCTCCCGCAAGCGGGAGGGGGGAAATCCGCCACAATGACGCGACCCTCCATCTTCCCTCCCGCAAGCAGGAGGGGCAGGCGATATAAACAAGGGTTATGTTCTGGCAAGGAACGCGATCTTGCCTTGGCAGGCCGGGGCTGGCACCACGCGCAGCCGCCGCGATGCCAGCCCGAGAGACCGCGAATTGACTGCTTGCATCTTCACCTCTCCTACCCGATTCCGCTGTCTTGCGAAGGCCCTGGCGCTGACCTTGCCGCTCGCTGGGGCAGGGTCGAGTGTGCAGGCGAACGAGGCGGCGATGCACCGGGCTATCGCCGACCCCCGGCATTCGGCGGCCCCCGGCTGCGTTGCCGTCGGCTTCGAGAAGGGGCGTCTCGCGCAGTTCGCCGCTGCGGGGCTCGCCGACATCGACGAGGGCCGGCCGCTCGACCGGAACACGCTGTTCTACGGCGCCTCGCTGTCCAAGCAGTTCACGGCGCTGGCCGCGGCCACACTGATCGCGGACGGCAAGCTCGGCCTCGATGACGATGTGCGTCGCTACCTGCCCGAACTGCCACGCTATCGCGCGCCGGTGACGGTGGCCATGCTCATGCATCACACTTCGGGCATTCGGGATTCGCTGGGCCTCCTGCGCATGGCGGGGATGACCGACGTCGGCCGGGCTTCGAAGCAGGAGGCGCTCCGGCTGCTGTTCCGGCAAGCCGACACTGCTTTCGTGCCCGGCACGCGCTATGCCTATTCGAACGGCGGTTACCTCCTGCTTGCCGAGATCGTCGAGCGCGTCGCTGGCATGCCCTTTGCCCAATACGCGCACCAGGCGATTTTCGCGCCGCTCGGCATGCCCAACGCCTATTTCCTCGACGACGCCAGCCCCCGTCCGGGCACTTTCGCGCATGGCTATGTGCCGGCGGGCACCGATGGCGGGGCCGAGGGTAGCGGCTTTATCCAGCGCGACACTTTCCCGCGCTTCAGCGGGTCCGGCGGCTTGATGCTCTCGATGGCGGACCTTGCGCAATACGAAGCCGACATCGAGCACGGTCGCCGCGTGTTCACACCCGAAGTCACCCGAATCCTGCTGACGCCGGGGCGCTACAGCGACGGCACGCCGATCGATGACGGCAAAGGGCTGAGCTATGGCGGTGGGCTGCACATAGGGCGGAAGGGTGGCCAGCGCGTGATCAGGCATGGCGGTTCGGCGGAGGCCTTCAAGCATGCCTACCTCCGCCTGCCCGAGACGCACCGGGCTTTCGCAGTGCTGTGCAACCGGGGCGACTGGAAGGCTGGCGACAGGTTGGACCGGATCATGGCCGCCAACGGGGTCCCGGCACCGGGCCTGCCCGACGTGCAGCCGATGGGACTGTTCCATTCCCCGGAGCTGAACACCGACTATCGCATTGTGGCCGAGGGCACTGGACTGTCCGTACAGGTGACTTCGCCACTGGTGGACGAGACGCGGATTCTCCATTTCATTCCCGAGGACGACGGGGCCTATCACGCGGGAGCGACGACGATCACGCCGACCGGCGATCCCGCGCGCATAGTCGTCAGCCGCGGCAGCTCGGGCCCGATCATCTTTAGAGCGGTTTCCACCCCTTCCGGATCGCGGTGATTGCACCGGGCAAGGGCGGAAAGCGCTCTGCCCAAGTGCTGGCAGTGGCCGAAGCAGGGCGGTGATATTTCGTGCAGGCCGGTCGATCCGGCGGTCCGTGCCGCGGCCCGATGATAGCTTGAGCGGAGTGCGAAACCGTTGTCGGCACATTGCAATCCCGCTTCTCGCCCCCACATGGCGCGAGAGCTGTGGGGCCGCATTGGCGTGCCCCTTGACTGGCGCGAACATTTGCGGAACATCGCCATCCTATGTCTCTAACTCATATTTCTGTCCGCGGCGCGCGTGAGCATAACCTCAAGGGCGTCGATATCGACCTGCCGCGCGACAGCCTGATCGTGATCACCGGCCTCAGCGGCTCGGGCAAGTCGAGCCTCGCCTTCGATACGATCTATGCCGAGGGGCAGCGGCGTTATGTCGAGAGCCTTTCCGCCTATGCGCGCCAGTTCCTCGAGATGATGCAGAAGCCCGATGTCGAGCATATCGACGGGCTTTCTCCCGCGATCTCGATCGAGCAGAAGACCACCAGCCGCAACCCGCGCTCGACCGTGGCGACCGTTACCGAGATCTACGATTATATGCGCCTGCTGTGGGCGCGCGTGGGCGTGCCCTATTCGCCGGCCACCGGCCTGCCGATCGAAGCGCAGACGGTGTCGAACATGGTCGACCGCGTGATGGAACTGCCCGAAGGGACGCGGCTCTATCTGCTTGCCCCGGTGGTGCGCGGGCGCAAGGGGGAGTATCGCAAGGAACTGGCAGAATGGCAGAAGGCCGGCTTCACCCGCGTGCGGATCGACGGCGAGATGTTCGAGATCCAGGACGCGCCCGCGCTCGACAAGAAGTACAAGCACGATATCGAGGTCGTGGTGGATCGCCTCGCGGTGCGGGACGGGATCGAGACGCGGCTGGCCGATAGCTTCGAAACCGCGCTCAAGCTGGCCGAGGGGCTGGCGTACGTCGACCTGGCCGATGGCGTGGTGCCGGGGCGCGAGGATGAAGGGGGGAGCGGCGGCAACCTCAAGGGCGCGGGCCTGCCGTCCAACCGCATCGTCTTTTCCGAGAAGTTCGCCTGTCCCGTTTCCGGCTTCACGATCGAGGAAGTGGAGCCGCGGCTGTTCAGCTTCAACGCGCCGCAGGGGGCCTGCGCCACGTGCGACGGGCTGGGGGAGAAGCAGCTGTTCGACCCGCAGCTCGTCGTCCCGAACGAGGGGCTGACGCTGAAGCAGGGCGCGGTCGTGCCCTGGGCCAAGTCCAACCCGCCCAGCCCCTATTACATGCAGGTGCTGGCCAGCCTGGCGAAGGAATACGGCTTCGACCTCACCACCGCGTGGAACGATCTGTCGGAGGAGCATCGCGACGTCATCCTCCACGGGACGAAGGGGCGCGCGGTGCCGCTGACGTTCAAGGACGGGCGCAAGCAGTACACGGTGAACAAGCCGTTCGAGGGGGTGATCGGCAACCTCAACCGCCGCCTGCTGCAGACCGAAAGCGCGTGGATGCGGGAGGAGCTGTCGAAGTTCCAGACCGCGCAGCCGTGCGAGGTGTGCGGCGGCAAGCGGCTGAATGCCAAGGCGCTGGCGGTCAGGGTGCCGAGCGGGGAAGGGCCGACCGACATCGCCACCCCCACGAAGATGAGCGTCGCCGATGCGCGCACCTGGTTCCTCGCCCTCGAAGATCATCTGAGCGAGACGCAGGCGCAGATTGCCCGCGCGATCCTGAAGGAAATCAACGAACGGCTGGGCTTCCTGAACAACGTCGGGCTGGATTACCTCAACCTCGATCGAACTTCTGGCACCCTCTCGGGTGGGGAGAGCCAGCGCATCCGCCTTGCCAGCCAGATCGGCAGCGGGCTGAGCGGCGTGCTCTACGTGCTGGACGAGCCGAGCATCGGCCTGCACCAGCGCGATAACGACCGGCTGCTGGAAACGCTCAAGCGCCTGCGCGACCTGGGCAATACGGTGATCGTGGTCGAGCATGACGAGGATGCGATCCGCAGCGCCGACCATGTGGTCGATCTGGGCCCCGGCGCCGGCGTGCACGGGGGCGAGGTGGTTGCGCAGGGCACGCTGAAACAGGTGCTGAAGGCGAAGGGCTCGCTCACCGCGGATTATCTCACCGGCCGGCGCGCGATCGCGGTGCCCGCCACCCGGCGCAAGGGCAACGGCCACACGCTCACCGTCCACGGCGCGCGGGCGAACAACCTGCGCGACGTGACCGCCGCCATCCCGCTGGGCACCTTCACCTGCGTGACCGGCGTATCGGGATCGGGCAAGTCGAGCTTCACGATCGACACCCTCTATGCCGCCGCCGCCCGCTCGCTGAACGGCGCGCGCGTGATCGCCGGGCCGCACGACCGGATCACCGGCCTCGAATATTGCGACAAGGTGATAGAGATCGACCAGTCGCCGATCGGCCGCACCCCGCGATCGAACCCGGCAACCTACACCGGCGCCTTCACCAATATCCGCGACTGGTTCGCCGGCCTGCCGGAGGCGCAGGCGCGCGGGTACAAGCCGGGCCGCTTCAGCTTCAACGTCAAGGGCGGCCGGTGCGAGGCGTGCCAGGGCGACGGCCTGATCAAGATCGAAATGCACTTCCTGCCCGATGTCTATGTGACGTGCGAAGAATGCGGCGGCAAACGCTACAACCGCGAAACGCTGGAGGTGAAGTTCAAGGGGATGAGCATCGCCGACGTGCTCGACATGACGATCGAGGATGCGGAGGAATTCTTCAAGGCCGTGCCCCCCATTCGGGACAAGATGCACATGCTGAACGAAGTGGGCCTCAGCTACGTCAAGGTCGGCCAGCAGGCGACCACCCTGTCGGGGGGGGAGGCGCAGCGGGTGAAACTGGCCAAGGAACTCAGCCGCCGCAGCACCGGGCAGACGCTCTATATCCTCGACGAGCCGACCACCGGCCTGCATTTCGAAGACGTCCGCAAACTGCTCGAAGTGCTCCACCGCCTGGTGGACCAGGGCAACAGCGTGGTGGTGATCGAACACAACCTGGACGTGATCAAGACGGCAGACCACATCCTCGACCTCGGGCCGGGTGGCGGCGTGCGCGGGGGCGAGGTTGTGGCGCAGGGCGTTCCGGAACACGTCGCAGGCGTGGAGGGCAGCTACACGGGCCAGTACCTTAAGCCGCTTCTGGACCGCGCAACCCGGAACGAGCCGGCCCAGGCGTAGGCCGGGGCCGGAGGAAGTGGCGAAGGCGCCGGAACGCTATACCGGGCGCCATCTCAACCCGTTGCTGGACCGGTGAAAGCCCCCGCGCGGGTGCGATTTCGCAAAAGAAAGGCCCGCCCTCGCGCAGCGGCGGGGGCGGGCCTGTCGCATTGTGCGATACCGTGCCGCGTCAGCGCGGCGGGTCGATCTTGAGCGAGAGCATGCCCTGCTGCATCTTGTTGCCCGCGGCGGAGATGGCGACGCCGCTGTTGGTCGTCATCACCGGTTCCCATCCGGGGGTGAAGGCATTGGGCGTGGCATAGATCCAGCGCTTGATCTCGCCGCGAAGCTGCTCCTGCTCCGGCCCGGGTTCGACCGCCGCCAGCTCGAAGATCACATCGTAGAGCGGGGCGAAGGCACCGGGCGCGGAGTTGGCACCCATGGTCAGGAACAGTGTGCCGGCCGGATGCTCCCGCCCATCTTCGTTCATCATCGCGAAGCCGAAGTTCTCGGTCTGCGAGAAGCGGCCGGAACACAGCGTCAGCGTCGATCCGGCGAACTCGCCGTCGTCGGTCGATCCGCCCGCTTCCTTGTAGAACGGGCAATGCGATTCCGCGGCGTCGCGGAACCGGGCGATGATCGCCGCACGTTCTTCCACACCCGGCGCGGCGGGCGCTTCCGCCTCCGCCATTGCCGCGGCATCGGCCCCGCCATCGGCGCCCGCGTCGCCTTCCGCCGCGCTGCACGCAGCCAGTGCCGTGGCCAGTCCTGCGACCACGAACTTACGAACCGTAAATGTCACGCCATTCCCCCAAATTGAACATGCGACCCCGTGTAAAGTGGTAGGGGATAGGAGGGGGGAGTCAACCGGCCTCGCGCCCGCCCTCGCGAATGTGGGGGGGCAGGCCGGTGTCGTGTTCGGTGATGAACTGGTCAACCTTACCCCACTCCATGGCTTCGGGCAGCGTAATCATGCCGCGCGCCTTGTCACATTGTTTAGTTGGACCTCAATTGGATTAAGCTTGTCGCCAACGCGCTCGTATTTAATCGTAACGTCACCCTGAACACGGTCCTTGTTCCACAGGTCCGATGGATCGACATCCTCCATGAGTTTGAGCCTGATGCGCCTCTCTGTGACCCCACGAACGATTGCTGCCCAACCGCGACCTGCGTGATCCTTGTCCTGTGCGTGCAGTTCCAGTTCTACGTCAAAGAAATTGCGTGTAGGTTTGAAATCCTGCTCATGCTCGATGAGGTAGGGGGCTGGGATGTCTTGAACCGTTTCATGATCGATCTCCCGATCATTCACTTCAACCGGCGCGCTGTCCAACCTCTTGCTAGGCGTAAAAAAGCGAGATGCCGCGTTTGCGACCCGCTTCATCATTGTTGGTTCTCCATAGCGCTCATCGAGAACCTTTTTGATTTGCTCGGGAGTCTTTCCTGTCTCATCGGATAGCTCTTGGATAAGCCCCTTGAGCCTCGTTCGTGCTGGACCGTCGACAACCGGTCCCATCACTAGGTCGCGGATGGTTCCGACACCGTAGAACACCACAATGAGCGCGACGACAGTAACGAGTGCTTCGAGGTTAGCGGGAACTGCATAACCCGTCGTGGCTTCGATTACTTCGGTCACGCCATCCTCCAAGTCTTTTTGGAAGGCGACGACAAGAGTGAACAGAAAAAGCTCACGCAGAGGGCTTTCCTGCGCGATCTCTCGTACTTTGATCTCGATTCCATCGACTATCAGGCCATCAACGAACTTCGGAAGCAATCGCCCCGTTTCAGCGAGCACTGTTTCGATGCCCCGAAGGCTTTCGATAATATCGCGAACCGGTACGGGATCCTCGGTAAGATACCGAACCCGGAAATCTGCATCTTGCCGCAATCTTGCCCCCACAATTACTTTGGCGTGGGGCTAATCCGAATGCGATGGGTGAGTCAAAGGCAAGTCACGAGAATACATCCCGCGCCAGGACATATGGGGAACTAGGTCGATAGCCGCGCGCTAGTCCGTTCCGCGTTTGAGTCGGGGCACTACCTATGCGAATGGGTACACCGACAAATTTGGTGCCTGCCCCCAAATTGCTCAGACGTGTTCGACTCACATGTGGTGCGTCGCGTGTTTCTGAGAAGACTGGCTAATCCACCCCCCAACAAACCATTTTCCTACAGCCCCCCGCATCGCATAAGTGGTTCGGTTCGTTCATCCATGCGGAGTCCGAACCATGATTCTCTCCCTCCTTGTTCTCTCCCGAATTCTCCCCCAAACGCCGGGCGGGGCGCCTCTGCGCTGCCTGGCCCGGCTGTCGGGAGGTGTCGCATGAACGCGCCTGCGACATTTCCCACGCCCAATCTCCCCGCGCTGATCGACGCGCTGCCCTCCGATTCCACCCGTCCGGCGCAGACCGAGTTCACGCGTGCGCGGCAGGTGGAGTTTCTCTCGGCGCTGGCCACGGCCGGCTCCGCGCGGCGGGCGGCGAAGGCGGCGGGGGTCAGCCATCAGACGGTCTATCGGATGCGCCGCGCCAGCCCGGCGTTCCGGCGCGCGTGGGATGCGGCGCTGCTCGCCGCGCGCGCCTCGGCAGAAGACGTGCTGGCCTGCCGCGCGCTCGACGGGGTGGAGGAACAGGTGTTCTACCACGGCGAAGTCGTCGCCACCCGCCGGCGCTACGATTCGCGGCTCCTGCTCGCGCATCTCGCGCGGCTCGACAAGCTGACCGAGGATGCGGCCACCCGCGCCTTTGCCGAAGATTTCGAAACCGCGCTCGACCGCTTCGCCCGCGGGGAGCCTCAGCCGGAGCCGGAGCCGGAGCCGGAGATGGACATGGCAGGTGTCCCCGCGCAGGCGGGGACCTCGGGCGGTAGCGCTCCAACGTCTGAGGCCCCCGCCTCCGCGGGGGCGCGGGAGGGCGACTTTTTCGCTTCAGGACAGTGTAACATGCGGTCCATGTCTCCGGCCCAAACGGGGGCGGAGCGGGCGGCGGACGGGCGGGAAAGCGGCGATCCGCCGCCGGGCCGCTCGCTGCCGCCCGGCTACGACGCATGGGATGCGGACATGGACGATCCCGATCACTGGCAGGGGGGCACTTACCTCCCGCCCTATGACCGCCGGCTCCGCGCGATGGAGGCGGCGCGCCCGCACGATGCCCTGCTGCCGCATCAGTTCACCGGATACGGGTTCGATGCCGATGCGGTAGAGGCGGAGCAGCTCTCCGCATTCGAGGCGGGGGTGGAGCGCTGGTGGCTGGCGATCCCGCCCGGCCAGGGGGAGGACCCGGAAATCTGGCACTTCGCGGAGGACTAGCGGACGAAGGGCTGGGGGACGGCGGACTAGCGGACGGAGGACTGGGGGGCGGTGCGCGCGCGGGCCTGCCTGCTGCCATCGCACCGCAGGCACGGCCCGCCGATTGGGCCGGACCTTGCGCGGCGCGGCATCATTGGGGCGGAAGAGGCGGCGCGCGGCCTCCCGTCTTCCCCTCTCCCCTCTCCCCTCCCAGAGGTTTCGCGCGTCGTCTCCCGTCCTCTCCGGACCGGAGCGCGCCCGCCGAAACCACCGGGCGGGCGTGCGGCAGGGGCCTCGCACCACGCGGGGCCTCTGCCATCCCTGCGCGCTCGGGCTCGGGCTCGGGCGGGGGTGAAGGTGTGGGTGCGGGCGGCGGGGGAAGGCTGTGCGGCGCGGCGTTGACGCTCAGTCGAGCAGGACCAGCTCGACCGAACCGTGGCCGCGGCGGATCAGGCCAAGCTCGTCCGCCGCAGCGCGCGACAGGTCGATCGTGCGGCCCCGGTGGAACGGCCCGCGGTCGTTGATCCGCACGACGACCGACTTGCCGTTGCGCGGGTTGGTCACCTGTACCCGGCTGCCGAAGGGCAGCGTGCGGTGCGCGGCGGTCATCCGGCCGGGATCGAAGGTCTCGCCGTTCGCGGTCCGGCGCCCGGCGAAGCGGCGGCCGTAATAGGATGCGACCCCGCTGCCGAGCGGCTTGCCGGCCGGCTCGACCTCCACCGGCGGCTCGATCGCGGCGATGTCCACCGCGCCGGGGCGCGGGGCGGCGAGGGCACGCGGGGCGGGCAAGTGGGCGAAGCTGGCGTCGAACCCGTCCGCGGGGGCGCGGGCAGGGGCCAGCGTGGCGGGCGCCACCGCAGTCGCGGCGGCAGCGGCGCGGGTGGCGGCAGGGCCGGTGTCGGCCAGCGCGGGGCCGCCCGCGGGTGCGGTCAGCAGCATCGCGGTGGCGAGCCCGGCAAGCTTGCGCAGCGGCGTGCGGCGGTATGGTCTGATCCCGTCCATAGCGGGTCCCTCTATACCCGCTGCGCCCCGCCGCCGGGACCACCTGAGGGTCCGCTTACCCCGAAAGCGGTTCGACTCGTCGTGCCGGGGGGAACGAATCGGCGCGATTCGCGCGCTGCGAATCGGTTGGGGGCCGGTTCGGGGCTGCGGTCGCGGGCCGGGTTGGGGCCGGGTCGGGAAGGGGGGAGCGGCATGTGAAAATGGGGCCGGCATCGCTGCCGACCCCACTCTCACCGATGCGTGGTCATCCTTCCTGGCGGACCAGTCGGGAAGCGCTTGGCGCCCGGTGTTTTCGCATGCTGTCCGGCGAACCGGACGGCCGCGTCTGTCACCGGCGCTCGCACCGGCATCCGGTTCCGCCGGGGGCGGCTGGGGCCCAAGGGCCTTCGCCATGCCTTCCAGCGGTTCCGAGACCGGTCGATCGCTGATGGCCGGCGGTCTCGAACGGTCCCGCTCCGGCTTGCGCCCTTGCGAGTCCTCGACCTCCAGCCGGATCGTCCGGCCCGTGGCGGCGTTGCTTTCGCGTCCTTCTCGAACGGTGCCCTTGCATCCGGCCGAAACCTTCAGCAGGTGTCCCTCGAAGACCGCGCGGACAGATGCCGCCACGCCGAAATGGTGTAAGAAGTTATCGTGTTTTCAGGTCGTTGAACCGTCAAACGCGAAGCTTTCTACGCCCTTCCGATGTCTTGAGACTGCGCCCCGAAACCGAGTCGCGCAAGCTGGCAAGCCCCGGGTTATCCACTGTGCCCCGATTTCTCTGTGGACAGGGGTGGATAACTCCACCGCCCGTCGCAACCGCTCAGAGCCCGCGCTTCGCCAGCAGCTTCAGCCGCAGCGCGTTGAGCTTGATGAAGCCCTGCGCATCGGCCTGGTCGTAGGCGCCGGCATCGTCCTCGAACGTGACGTGCGCTTCGGAATAGAGCGAGTTGGGCGATTTGCGCCCGACCACGGCGGCCTGGCCCTTGTAGAGCTTCAGCCGCACAGTGCCGCTCACCTTATCCTGGCTCAGATCGATCGCGGCCTGCAGCATCTCGCGCTCCGGGCTGAACCAGAAGCCGTTGTAGATCAGCTCCGCATACTTGGGCATCAGCTCGTCCTTGAGGTGCGCCGCACCGCCGTCGAGCGTGATCTGTTCGATCCCGCGATGCGCGCGGGCATAGATTTCGCCGCCGGGGGTCTCGTACATGCCGCGGCTCTTCATGCCGACGAAGCGGTTCTCGACCAGGTCGAGGCGCCCGATGCCGTGCCGGCGGCCCAGATCGTTGAGCGCGGCCAGCAGCGTGGCCGGGCTCATCGCCTCGCCGTTGAGGGCGATGCCATCGCCCTTCTCGAAATCGATCGTGATGTACTCGGGCGTATCGGGCGCGCTTTCGGGATGATCGGTGCGCGAATAGACGTAGTCGGGCGTCTCTTCCCACGGGTCTTCCAGCACTTTGCCTTCCGAAGAGGTGTGCAGGAGGTTGGCGTCGGTGGAGAACGGGCTTTCGCCACGCTTGTCGGTCGGCACCTTGATCTGGTGCTTCTCCGCCCAGGCGATCAGGGCGGTGCGGCTGTTGAGGTCCCACTCGCGCCAGGGCGCGATTACCTTGATGTCAGGGTCGAGGGCATAGGCGGACAGTTCGAAGCGCACCTGATCGTTGCCCTTGCCGGTCGCCCCGTGGGCGATCGCATCGGCACCGGTTTCGCGGGCGATTTCCACCAGACGCTTGGAAATCAGCGGGCGAGCGATGCTGGTGCCGAGCAGGTAATCGCCTTCGTAGCGGGCATTGGCGCGCATCATCGGGAAGACGAAGTCGCGCACGAATTCCTCGCGCAGATCCTCGATGAAGATGTGCCTGTCGGGAATGCCCATCGCCTTCGCCTTCTCGCGCGCGGGCTCGATCTCCTCGCCCTGGCCGAGGTCGGCGGTGAAGGTCACGACCTCGAGGCCGCGTTCCACTTCCAGCCACTTGGCGATCACGCTGGTATCGAGACCACCCGAATAGGCGAGGACGACACGTTTCACATCGGACATTTCGCTAGCACTCCGTCAATCGGCGGGGCCGGTATCAGGGGCCGGGCGCGGGGGCAACGGGGAAGCTGTTGTCCGCCCCCAACCGCGCCTTGGCAGGGCGTGCGTCAGGAGCCGGAGCCGAGCAGCCCGACTTCGGCCTCTCCAATGTAATCGCGCGCGAGGGGAAGCGCATGACGGTCGCGGATGAACTGGATCTGGTAATTGCACATCCCGCCGCTCTCAAAAGCGGCGGTCGCCCCGGCGAGATAGAACATCCACATGCGGTAGAACCGCGCATCGAACAGTTGCTCGATCTCCGCCTGCCGGGCTTCGCAATTGGCGTACCAGGCGCGCAGCGTATGGGCGTAGTGCAAACGCAGCGTCTCGACATCGGAGGCGATCAGGCGGACTTTCTCGCTCGCCGCGACCGTTTCGCTCAACGCGGGAATATAGCCGCCCGGGAAGATGTACTTGCGCGTGAATGCGTCGGTGCTGCCGGGGCCGCCCATTCGCCCGATCGTGTGGAGCAGCATGACACCGTCGTTCGCCAGCATGGTGGCGCAGGCACGGAAGAACGTTTCGAACTGCGGCCGGCCGACATGTTCGAACATTCCGACCGAAACGATCCGGTCGTAGCGTTCGCCGCGTTCGGCAAGTTCGCGATAATCGATCAGTGCGAAATCGACGCGATCGGCCACGCCCGCCGCATCCGCGCGCTTGCGGGCGAGGGCGAGCTGTTCTTCGCTGAGTGTGATGCCGGTGATCCGCACGCCGAAGTGGCGCGCGAGATAGATCGCCATTCCGCCCCAGCCGCATCCGATATCGAGCACGGCCTGGCCATCTTCAATCGCCAGCTTCGCAGCGATATGCGCCAGCTTGGCTTCTTGCGCTTGGGCCAGGGTCATGCCCTCGCGCGGCCAATAGCCGCAGCTGTACTGCATATGCTCGGCATCGAGCATCATTTCGTAAAGCGCGTTGCCGATATCGTAGTGGTGGGCGACGTTGCGGCGGGACGATCGCGACTGGTTGAACGATTCGACCGCGAAGCCGATCGAATTGCGCAGGCGGTGCAGCGGGCTGGCACCGCGCAGGTCTGCATTCGCTTCCCAGGGGGCGTTCATCCGGATGAGCTGGACAAGCTGCATCACGTCGCCCTGTTCGATCACAAGGCGGCCATCCATGAACGTTTCGCCTGCGCCCAGACGCGGATCGAGCAGGATATCGCGCACCGCCCGCGCATCCGTGAAGCGGACCGCGACATCCGGGAAGCCGGGTGCGGGTTCGCCAAACTGCGCCCGGCGGCCATCTGCGTGAACCACAGTCAGTTGGCCGGACTTTATTGCCCGGCCGATGACTTTGTCGAAGAGCGATGCGGCATTCATCGCCTGATACGAATAATGCCCTTTGCCGCGCTCGAAAAGAGGCCTTTATTCTGCCGCCTCGCGCAGGGCAGGATCGTAACGCCAGGTGGGCACCTCCCCGCGATCGCGCAGCCGGGCGCTTTCTTCGTACATATAATCGCGGGTCATCGGGATCGCCCCGCGATCCTTCACATACTGAACCTGCCAGTTGACCATATTGCCGTGCCGGAAACTCTGCTCGGCCCCAGCGAGATAGAACAGCCACATGCGATAGAACGTCTCGTCGTACATCTCGACGATCTCTTCCTTGTGCATGACCGTGCGGGCGTACCATTCTTCCAGTGTGTGCGAATAGTGGAAGCGCATCGCCTCGACATCGGCGACTTCCCAGCCTGCCTTCTCGCTTTCGGTCACCAGTTCGCTCAACGCCGGGATATATCCGCCGGGGAAAATGTATTTGCGCGTCCAGGCGTCGGTGAACCCCGGAGGCCCCGCACGGCCGCAACAATGGCTAAACATGACGCCATCAGGCTTGAGCAGCTTGTGCGTGTGCTGGAAGAATTGCGGATAGTGGATCGTGCCGACGTGTTCGAGCAGGCCGACGCTGGTGATCCGGTCGAACTGCCCTTCGACATCGCGATAGTCCGTCAGGGCGAACTTGACCTTGTCGTCCACCCCTTCGGCCTTCGCGCGTTCCTGACAGAAGGCGATCTGGTCGGGCGCGAGGGCGATGCCGAGCACTTCCACGCCGTACATCTTGTGCAGATAGAGCGCGAGACCGCCCCATCCGCAGCCGATATCGAGCACGCGCATCCCTTCGCACTTGCCCTGTTCCAGATGGAGCTTGGCGGCGATGTGCGCCTTCTTGTCCATCTGCGCCTGTTCCAGGGTGTTCGACGGATCGCGGTAATAGGCCATGGTGTACTGACGATCTTCGTCAAGGAAGCGTTCGTACAGTTGCCGCGTCAGGTTGTAGGTGTGTTCGGCATTGGCGCGCGCTTTCCCGCGAAGATTGATCCCGTCCAGCTTAGCAATCGCCTTCTGCGCGGCCTTGCGCAGGACACCCTGCGACTGGATCGCCCGGTCGCCGATGGATTTGGAGTTTTCCGTAACGAACAGCACCAGGTCGCGGATGTCGTGCGGCGGCTCCACCACCAGCCAGCCCCACATATAGGCCTCACCCGCACCGAGCTGCGGATAGCGGGCGATATGGCCGGCGGCGCGCTTGTCCGTCAGGGTGATGTGGATCGGGCCGCGGGCGTCCGCGCTTTCAGCGGGCGATCCGTAGCTGTACTGTTTGCCGTCGTGGTCGGTCACGACCAGTTGGCCGCATTTGATTACCTTGGTCAGGAATTTGTCGAGCAACCACATTGCGGCCGTATCTCCCCTAGTTTCCGTTCTGGCTTCGCCCGCGGGACGGGGCCCTGTCAACGATGGAGGGAGATTTGCCGATCTGCGCCGGTGATAACGCGCCGGTTGGCAGGGCCGGGCTTTTGCGCCACGTCCTCAGACCCCGGCGTACCATTGATAGCCGCGATCTTCCCAATATCCGCCTTCGCCCCGGCCGATGTCCTCCAGACTGGCGACGGCTTCGATCGTGGTAAGATACTTGGCGTGCTTGTATCCCAGTTGCCGTTCTATCCGCACGCGCAGCGGCGCGCCGTTGCGTTCCGGCAGGGGTTCGCCATTCAGACGATGGGCGATGATCGTCTGCGGGTGATAGGCATCGATCAGATCGACGCTTTCGTAATAAGGCGCGCCGCGCAACCGGTCGGCACAGCGAAAGACGATGTATTTCGCCTCCGGCAAAAGCTCCGCACCTTCCAGAATGGTGCCGAGCTGCGGCCCGGTCCATTCGCCGATTGCGCTCCATCCTTCGACGCAATCGTGCCGGGTGACCTGGGTCCGCTGCGGCAGGCGGCGGATGTTGTCCATGCTCAGCGACAGCGGATGGCGGACGAGCCCGCGCACTTCGAGCCGCCAGTCGGCAAATCCTTGCGCCAGGGCCATGCGATAGGCGTCGCTGTCCACCGTAAGCGAGCCGTTCCCCCGGAAGCTCGGAGAAATCGCGGAGCGATCGTATTCGGGGGCCAGCGCGGTGCGGGCGGCGAACAGCCGTTGGGCCTTGCGATGCCAGTCCTCGGCCGCGGCAAGGGCCTTCGCGCCAGGTGTGCTATCGGCAATCCTGGAGCAGCCGGCGGTGATGGCGGCGCCCATTCCGATCAGAACGTTCCGCCGCCTCACTCCCGGCCCCCGGTGATCATGTTGCGGATCTGCCGGAAGGGGCCGGACAGAAGGACGAGGGCGACGTGGATCGCGAAGAAGGCAAACAGCGCCCAGGCGGCGAGGAAATGGATCGAGCGTACCGACTGCCTGCCGCCCATGCCTTCGATCAGCCACGACAAATGGGGTTCCCAGCCAGGGCTGATCCCCATGCCGGTCGCGATCATCAACGGCAGCAGAACGCCGAGTACGAGACCGTAGGCGAGTTTCTGCAGGAAATTGTACTTACCCCGGCCGTGATGAAAATCGAGGCGCAGATGGGCGGCGACTTCGGCCCGGATCGAGCGCCAGCGCCATTCGCTGCGAGAGGTGGCGATATCGCGCCGGAAATGCCGGTTGGCGAGCATTGCGATCCACATGAACAGCAGGCCCAGTGCGAACGGCCAGGCCATCAGGATGTGCCAGTCGCGCGCGGCCCCGAGGCTATAGTGTCCCGGTATCGTCATCCATCCGGGGAAGCGCGGCACGCTGAGCCAGGCGTCACGCGGATCGAAGCCCCAGTCGCCCCAGTAAAGGTGCGGGTGGGCATTGGAGATATTGAGGCCGGACATGAACAGCACGACCACGCAGACGAGGTTGAGCCAGTGCCATAGCCGGGTCGAGAAGGCGTGCCGTTTCACCCGGCCGTGCCTTCGCGGGCGAGGTAGATCACGTCGCGCGGTTGCGAGAGCAGATGCTGGCCGCTGTCGACGTAGAGTGTCTCACCGTTCGCCAGCCAGCCCCGCGCCAGCCACAGACAGGCCTGGGCAATCTCGTCCGCCCCTGTCTTGCGCCGCAAGAGGTTGAGGCGGTGCGACAGGTCGGTTTCGGCCTCGCTCTGGTCGTGGCTGGGCAGGATGGCGCCCGGTGCCAGGGCATAGACCCGGTCTTCCGCCCGGGCTGCCCCCATCGCCAGCATCGGCACGGTGGCCGCGGCGGCGTGTTTGCTCATGGTATAGCTGAAGAAATCGGGGTTGGGGTTGGCCAGCTTCTGGTCGGTGATCTGGATCACCCGCCGCCCCTCTGCCGCCTGTGCCTGAGAGAGAAATGCCTGGGCCATGCGCGCGGGGGCGAGGGCGTTGATCGCCATTGCGTCCGACCAGGTGGACGGATCGAGCGCACGCACGTCGTCCGGCCGAAATACCGACGCGGAATTGATCAGGACGCGCCAGTCCGGAAGCCGGCCGGCGAGATCGCCGATCAGCCGGGTTGCCGCCTCGCTGTCGGAAAGATCGCACTGCACCGTCTCGGCCGAGGGGAGGGCGGCGGCCAGCGCATCCGCTGCGGCGGTGGAGCGGTGGAAATGCACCACGACATGCCAGCCTGCCGCACCGAAATGCCGCGCGATCTCGGCCCCGATGCGCCTGGCAGCGCCGGTGATCAGGACAGCAGGCCGGTGATGATGGAGTTCGCTCATCGCCCTCACTCAAGCACAGCGAGGTCGGCGGTCAAAGCAAAAGACGCGCCGTTCGGGTAAACGGCGCGTCTTCGGAAGGTCGTATGGCGGGCCGAAGCCCGTCAACTCAGCGGCATTTGAGCGTTCCGCGGTCGATTTCGCGACCGATGACCGCACCCACGGCACCGCCCAGAATTGCGCCCAGTGTACGGTCCCCGCCGTTCCCGGCGATTTCGTGGCCGGCAAGGGCGCCCACGCCGGCCCCGATGACGAGCCCGGTCGTGCCATTGTCACGCTTGCAATAATAGCGCCCGTCGCGCCCGCGCCACATACGCGAATCGCGCGTGATCCGGCGCGGTTCGTGATAGCGACCGCGATCATCGTAGCGCGAATCCTTGTACCGCTTGCCATGCGCGGGTGCCCACGGCGGCGGATCGGCCATTGCCGGGGTTGCGGTGACCGCCATCGAAGCGGCAGCGATTGCGAACAGTGTCTTCTTCATCTTTCGACTCCCTAACTGGGCTTGCAGAGCCATTACGGCCCAGTTCGTTCATCGATCCCCAACCTCAGATGAACAAATCGGCGGCCGAGGAGGATGCCGGTCAAAACGATGCGAGCGTGCGGTGGGCCGTTACAATGGCGTCAGAGCTGCGCGATCCGCTCCCTGGCATCCGCAATCGCCTGATCGCGCACCTCCGCACCGAAGCCGGTCTTCTCCGCGCGGATGAACGTCACGTCCGGCAGGCCGATGAAGCCGAAGAAATCGCGCAGCAGCGTTTCCTGATGTTCCGCCGGGCCGCCCATCTCGTAGGCCCCGCCGCGCGCCGAAGCCACGATCACCCGCCGACCGCCGGCGAGCCCCTGCGGCGCGCCATCCTTGTACGTGAAAGTGACGCCGGGGACACCAAGCCGGTCGATCCACGCCTTCAACTGGCTGGGGATGGAGAAATTGTACATCGGCGCCCCCACGATCACGATGTCGGAGGCGAGAAATTCCTCCAGCACCGCGCGTTCCTCGGGAAAAACTGCCGCCATTGCGGCATCGTGCGTTTCGGGCGGCTGACGGATTGCGCCGGTGCGCGCCACGTCGATATGCGGCAGCGGGTCGGCGACGAGATCGCGCTCAATCACAGTCGTTTCGGGATGGGCCGCCCTGAAATGATCGACTGTGGCCTGGGTCAGAACGCGGCTGACCGAGTTTTCGCCGGTCGATGCGCTGTCGATACGAAGGATTTGCATAGCTCTTTGATTCCCTGGTTACGAATGATAACTAGGGCGCATATGGATACTATCACTACATCCGCGCAAGAAGGCACATTGCCGTTCGCAGGGCACACCGATGTGACCGTGACCGATCATGTCGCCGGTCGCTGTCAGGCGGTGAACGACATTCTGGCCCGGGTGGGGGACAAGTGGTCGATGCAGGTGGTGATGGTCCTTGCGGATGGCCCGGTGCGGTTCAATCAGTTGCGCCGCGCGATCGACGGTATTTCGCAGCGGATGCTCACCCGCACCCTGCGCGCGCTGGAGCGGGACGGCCTGGTATCGCGCGCGGTCACCCCCAGCGTGCCGCCGCGGGTGGATTATTCGCTGACCGAACTGGGGCGTTCTTTGCGCGAACCGGTTCTGGCGCTCGGCAGTTGGGCGATGGCCAATCGCGAGACGATCGACGCAGCGCGCACGGAATTCGACCGGCGCGCGATCTGATTGCGGATCAGCCCTCGCCGGCAGGCACCCGGCGTACCGTCAGGATCTTGACCGGCGGGCTGAGCATCTGGCCTTTCATCCATCCTTCGCCCTTGTCGGGGTCGGTCGGCGCGGCGTGGATTGCCTCCACCACAGCCATCCCTTCCACCACTTGTCCGAACGCGGCATAGCCGGCGCGCAGTTCGGGATCATCGGACGCCGGGTCCGCATCCATACCCGGCTGTTCCTGCAACATGATCGAGAAATCGCCAGTCGCCGTTCCGGGCGCATTGCGGGCCATCGACAGCGTGCCGCGCATATGGGTCACGCCGGTTTCGCTGGTCGGTTCGTGGGCGATTGGCGGCAGAACGCGGTCGGGATCGTGTTGGGTTCCGGCCTGGACCAACCCATTGGGCTGTTCCCCCCACTCGAGCGACATCGCGCGGTAGAAGGCAATCCCGTCGAAACGCCCTTCATCGACATAGCGGAGGAAGTTCGCAGCGGTCAGTGGTGCGCGCTCTGTTTCGATCTGCGCGGTAATGGCGCCCAATTCGGTTTCGATCACGACCAGCGCGGTCTGGTGGGTTTGGGCCGGCTCCGGCGGTGGAGCGGTCGTCGGATCCGGCTGCGCGCTTGCTGCGGTGACGAGTGCGAACGGCGCTGCGAGAAGGGCGAATCGTTTGAACATCTCGCCATCCTAGCGCCCCCGGGCTTTCCGGCACAGGTCGCGATCCGCAGTCAGCGACGCTGGCGGCTGCGTAGCATCGCCTGGTCGAGCTGATCGACGTGCGTGACACCCATCAGCCTCATCCCACGCTCGATCTCGTCGCGCAGCAGGGTCAGCGCGTGTTCGACCCCCTGCTGCCCGGCGGCGGCGAGCGCATAAAGATAGAGCCGCCCGCCCGACGCGGCGCTGGCGCCGCTGGCCAGCGCCTTGAGGACATGCGTTCCCCGGCGCACGCCCCCATCGCAGATGATTTCGATCTCGCCGCCGACCGCGTCGACGATTTCGGCAAGCTGGTCGAACGGGGCGCGGCTGCCGTCGAGCTGGCGACCGCCGTGGTTGGACACCATTATCGCATCGGCCCCGATCTCGACCGCCCTTCGCGCGTCGGCGGCGCTCATCACGCCTTTCAGGCAAAACGTGCCGCCCCAGTCCTGGCGAATGCGCGCGGCGGTGTCCCAATCCATCGCTGTGTCGAGCATTGTGTTGAAATACTCGGCGATACTTACCGCCCTGCCTGTGCCTTCGCTGACATGGGTGTCGAGGTTGGGCAGGCGGAACTTCTCGCGCAACAGATAATCGAGAGTCCAGCGCGGCCGCGTGGCGTAAGACCAGATGGCTGACGGTGTGAAGCGGGGCGGCGTGGTAAAGCCGCTTCGCTGGCAGCGTTCGCGCTTGCCCGAAACGATCGTATCCACCGTCAGCGTCAGCGCATCGAACCCCGCAGCCTTGCAGCGATCGATCATCGAGGTGTTGAGGCCGGCATCCTTGTGGACGTAGAGCTGGAACATCTTGGGCGTGGAAACGAGCGCTGCAATTTCCTCGATGCTCACAGTCGCGAGGCTCGAAATGCCGAACCACAGGCCGAACCGTTCGGCGGCACGGGCCACTGCGCGTTCCCCTTGCCAATGGAAAACCCGCTGCAGCGCGGTCGGGCTCAGGATCAGGGGCAGGGCGCTATGCCGCCCCATGATGGTGCAGCCGGTGTCGATCTGCGCGACCCCGGCGAGAACGTTCGGCACCAGGTCGACATCGTCGAAGGCGGCGGTGTTGCGCGCCTTGGTCGCCTCGTCGTCGGCAGCGCCGTCGATATAATCGAACACCGGCCAGGGCAGGCGCTGGCGCGCGAGCTGGCGCAGATCCTCGAAATTGTGGCAGCCCGACAGACGCATAATCCGGCTCTACCAGCGACATCGCGCGCCGCCAATCGGTTCATCCACGCTTAATGTTTACAAACGTAATCGTCATGCCTACAGATGTAGGCGAGGGAGGGTTCGATGGCTAAACCCGATGATGACAGGCCCGATCGCATCAGCGAGGCCGAGCATGCGGTGATGGAAGTGTTGTGGGACAAGAGCCCGCTCACTGCAGCGGAAGTCTGCGCCGCCGTTTGCGAACAGCGCGGGTGGAGCCTGCCAACGGTGAAGACGCTGCTGTCGCGGCTCGTGTCGAAGCAGGCGGTCGCCACCCGGCCCGATGGCCGCCGCTTTCTCTATTCCCCCCTGCTCGAACGATCCGATTACCTTGGCGATGAATCGCGGCGACTGGTCGAACGGCTATTTGGCGGCCGCGCAGCCCCGCTCTTTGCCCATCTGGCGCAGGAAGAGGCGCTGACCGATGACGATCTTGCCGAGATCGAAGCCCTGTTGAAGGAGCTGCGGCAATGAGCTGGCTGATCGAAACGCTCGCCTGGACGGCAGGGCTGATCGCGCTGGTCCTGGTGCTGCGGCGACCGGTCTCCCGCTACTTTGGCGCCAAGGCGGCTTATGGCCTGTGGCTGCTGCCCTTCGCGCGGCTCCTGCTGCCGCCAATCGTTCTGCCCGCCTGGCTGGCGCCGTCGCCGGCCGAACTGCCGGGCGATGTCCTGCCGGCCGGCCAGTTGGCTCATCTGGCGTTCGATCCCTCTCTCCTGCCGGACGGGAGCGGCCCGGTGCAGGCGGTATCGCCGAACATCCCCTGGGCGGCGGTCCTGCTTGCACTGTGGCTGGTCGGGGCCGCCGGGTTCCTATGGTTGCGATTTTCCGCCTATCATCGTGCGCGCCGTATCCTGCTGGCAGACGCGGTGCCGGTGGGGGAGGCTGGCCGCGTTCGCCTGATCGAAACCGGCGAGACGGGGGCACCGATCGCGTTCGGCGTGCTGGACAAAGTCGTCGCGCTTCCGCCCGGCTTCATGGCCCGGCGCGACCGCGATGCGCGTGACCTGGCACTGGCGCATGAGCTGGCGCACCATCGCGGGCAGGATCTGCTGGCGAACTTCGCTGCCCAGTTCCTGTTTGCGCTGCACTGGTTCAATCCGCTCGCCTACCTCGGCTGGCAGGCCATGCGCCGCGATCAGGAGGCGGCCTGCGATGCCCGCGTGATCGAAACACGCGACCGGTCGGCGCGGGCGGAATATGGGCGCGTGATTGCCAGCTTCGCCGCCGGGCCGCGCGTGGCACTCGCTGCCCCGATGACCTGCCCGGTACTGGGCGACAAATCCATAATTCACCGGCTGAGGAGCCTGACCATGAACGACATTACTCCGCGCCGCCGCATGGCCGGTCGCGCCATTCTTGCCGCCGGTCTGCTGGCCCTGCCGCTGACCGCGACCATTTCCTATGCCGAGAGCATGGATGTGGAAGTTCCGCTGCCGCCCGCACCGCCAGCGGCGCCCGAACCTCCTGCCCCTCCGGCAGCGCCGCTCGCACCCGACGCTCCCCCCGCGCCGCCAGCACCCGCCGCGCCGCAATCGGGCGAGGCTGAACGCCATGTCACGGTAGAACGGATCATAACGAACGATGGCGATGATCGCCGGATCCATGTGCACAGGGTCGAGCTGGATGCGGCCCGCAAGAAAGCGGACAAAGCACGCCTGAAGGCGGAGAAAGCGCGCCAGAAGGCAGAGATGCGCCGCGACATGTCGAACCTGTCGGCGGCCGATCAGGCGGAGTTTGCGGCCGATATGGCGCGGCTCGAGGCCGAACTTCGCCAGCTCGACGGTCTTGACGAACGCGTCGAGCGGGAAGTCCGTGTGGCGATGGCGAGCGCGCCGAAAGTGATCGAAGGATGTCGCGGCGAAGAGATCGTCCACGAGAGCCGCGAGGGTGGCCGCGAGGTTATCCGTATCTGCACCGCCCGCATCGGTGCGGAGGCGCGCGCCGGACTGCACCAGGCACGGGCTGAGATCGCTAGCGACCGCGCGCTTTCGGCAGAAATCCGTGCGCAGGCCCTGCGGTCGATCGACGAAGCTATTGCACGAGCGCCCTCACACGATTGACCGTGCCGGCGATCGTTGCCTGAGCGGGACACCGGCGGCTGCTAGTCGCCGGTGTCCTGAACCACTGCTTCGGATATGAAGGTAACCTCGCCGGGCGTTCCGCTGGCCACGGGCGGCGATCCCTGCGGCGCGACGAGCGAGGGGGGGCGATCCTCGTCGTCCCATGCGACGCCATCGTCCTTGTCGACGCGGACTTTGGCGAAGGCGGGCCGCGCCGGGTAGGAACAGCCCATCTGCTGACCCAGTCCTTTTAGATAGCCGCGCCGGATCGCGCCGGCCATGATCGCAGCCTGAAATTGCCGCTGATGATCGGCGGCGCCTGTAATTTCGCGCACGATGCTGCGGAACGGGATGAACGAACCGATCGCGCTTTTGGCAATGCGCCCGACCGAAATCGGACCGCCGTCATTATCCGATACGTCGAGATCCGGGCCGAGCACCGCGTCGAGTTCGGCGATGGCGCCGCCGATTTCTCCGCAATTGTCGAGCCCTTCGCTGGCGTAAGGTGCCTCCGCCGCGACGACCAGCTCCGCAGGGATCGGGTCTTTCGCGAGATTGAGGTCGGTCAGCGGTGTCTTCGCGACATCCTCCACATCGGGCTCGGCACTCATCGCCCCTTGCGCCCGTGCCGCCAGGGGAGGGGCCATCAGCGCTGCCGCCAGTGCGAAGGTGGCGCTAACGTGTCTGGAAATAGGCATCGCACACCGCGTCATTGGCGCTTTCCATGCCGCTCCGCAGCGCGTCCATACGCTGCGCGCTCGATCCGTGCGTGAAGCTTTCCGGGTTGGCGCGCTGGCCCGCCCGCTGCTGGAGCGTGTCGTCGCCGATGGCGCTCGCCGCGCGGAGGCCCTCTTCCATGTCGCCGGGCTCGATCAGATTGCGGTTCTTGCCCGCCCAGACGCCGGCATAGCAGTCGGCCTGCAGTTCCATGCGAACCTGCAACTGGTTTGCGCTGCCCGGATTCTGCGACTGGGCGCTGCGCACTTGTCCGGCCAACCCGGTCAGGTTCTGGATATGATGACCATATTCGTGCGCCATGACGTAATAACGCGTGAAATCGCCGCCGGCTCCCAACTGCCGGGCGAGCGTATCGTAGAAGCTGGTGTCGATGTAGATTCCCTGATCCGCCGGGCAATAGAACGGGCCGCTCCCGCTGGAGGCCGCACCGCAGCCCGATCGCGTGCCGCCTTGATAGAATTCCAACAGTGGGTCCTGGAACGCGATGCCGGCGCGCGCAAATTCGGGTTGCCATGTCTGGTTGAGCGAATCGAGCGCATTGCAGGCTTCGAGCGAATAGGCGTTCTGTTCGCAGATCTCTGTCGTAGAAACGCCCGTTTGCTGCTGTTGGCCACTCGGCGCCGACTGCTGCGCATTGTCGAGCGTGCCCAGCATCTGCCCCGGATCGACTCCGAACACCAGCGCGGCGATGACGACGACAACCAGCGATCCGCAACCCACTTTGCCCCCGCCGCCGCCGGGAAACCCTCTGCCCGTGCCGCCTTGCCGGACGCGGATGTTATTCGGGTTGAACCGTTTGAGCCGCATCATTTCCTCCCTGCCGGCGTCTGTGCGACGATATCCTCTGGACAGAGGGCATTGTGGTCGCGAAAGCGGTTATGCAGCGCGACGCAGTTGAAATCCACGGAGTTTTGACATGTTCCTTACCGGCAAGCGGGCCCTGGTCACCGGATCGACATCGGGCATCGGCCTCGCCATCGCGCGTGCTCTGGCGGCAGAGGGCGCGCAGATCGTCCTCAACGGGTTCGGCGATGACGACGCGATCGCCGCGCTGTGCGACGAACTGGGGGCCGAGCATGTCGGCGCGGATCTGACCACCGCCGAAGGGTGCGATGCGCTGATGGACGCGGCCGGCGCGGTCGATATTCTCGTCAACAATGCGGGGATGCAGCACGTCGCGCCTGTCGAGGATTTTCCGGTCGCCCGCTGGGATGCGATCATTGCGCTGAATCTGTCGGCGGTGTTCCACACCGTTCGCCACGCTGTGCCCCACATGAAGGCGCAGGGGTGGGGGCGGATCATAAACACCGCCAGCGCCCATTCGAAATCCGCATCCCCATTCAAGGGAGCCTACAACGCGGCCAAGCACGGGCTGGACGGGTTTACCAAGACCGTTGCCCTCGAACTGGCGCAAAGCGGGGTTACGGCCAATTGCATCAGCCCTGGCTACGTCTGGACGCCGCTGGTCGAAAACCAGATTCCCGATACGATGAAGGCGCGGGGTCTGACGCGCGATCAGGTGATCAACGACGTATTGCTCGCCAAACAGCCGACCAAGCGTTTTGTTCAGCCTGAGGAACTTGGCGCGCTGGCAGTCTTTCTATGTCGCAAGGAAGCGGGCAATGTCACGGGCGCTAACTGGAGCGTCGACGGCGGCTGGACCGCCGAATAGGAGGATCGATGTCGGCGGGGGTACAGGCGGCGCGCCGGACGTTCGCGGTTTTATGCGTGCTCGTGGCCGCAAGCTGCGCCCCCACGCGCATCGCCCCCACGTCTGCCGATGCCCTTAACGCGATAGAGAGCGAGCTGGCCGCCGATATCGCCGTGCTGGCGGGCGACGATTTCGAAGGGCGCAGGCCGGGAACGCCGGGCGAGGCGAAGACGCTGCGCTATCTGGCGCAGGCATGGCAGGCCGCGGGCCTGGAATCGGGCACCAACGATCCGGCCCATCCCTGGTTCGCGCCGGTCGCGCTGCAGCTGAATACGCCTGACCGGTCGGTCGCGCATTTCTATCGCGGGCGGCGCGAAATTGCGGTGCCGGATGGCTCGGTGCTGCTCTATACGTCCGGCCGCCGTTCACTGCTGGAGCGCAGCCCCGTCGTGTTCGTGGGCAGGGCTGGAGAAGACCTCGATCAGTCGGAACTGGTCGGCCGGATTGCAGTGATGCTGTGGGATCATCCGCGCAAGATCGAACAGCACGAGGCGCTGTTGGATAAAGGCGCGGCGGCTGTGCTGGCAGTGGTGTCCGACGAAGCCGAATTGCGCGAGCTGATCGACCGCCGTGGCAAGGGGTCCTACCGCCTGCTTCACGACGAAGGCGGGGCTCGGCTGGACGGGCTGATGTCGCCTGCTGCTGCACAGGCTCTGCTGGGGCCAGACGGTTTTACGTCGCTTTCCGCAGCGGCAGCCACGGCTGGCTTCCGGCCGCAGCCGACCGATCTGGAGGCGCGGCTGGAGGCGACTTCGCTGCAGGCGGAAGTGCGTACCCACAACCTGATCGCCCGCTTTCCGGGCACGCGCCCGGATGCCGGGGCCGTCCTGCTGATGGCCCATTGGGACCATTTCGGCCACTGCGCCGAAGGCGACCGGCCTGCCGCGATCTGCAACGGGGCAGTCGACAACGCCAGCGGCCTTGCTCTTTTGGGTGCCGTCGCGCGGCGCCTGGCGGGGCAGCAGGGGCAGCTCGACAGGGATGTCTATTTCATCGCCACGACTGCCGAGGAATGGGGGCTTCTGGGTGCGCGGGCGTTCGCTCGCGATCCTGCCTTGCCGCTGGACACCATCGTCGCCGCCTTCAACGTCGATACGGTGGCGATCGCCCCGCGCGGCGGCCCGGTCGCGATAGTCGGCCATGCGATGACCGCGCTAGACGACGATGTCGGGCGCATCATTGCTTCCACCGGACGCGAGGAAGGGGACCACGAATACGCCAACCGATACGTTCGGCGGCAGGACGGCTGGACCCTGCTTCAGCACGATGTCCCCACGCTATCCGTTTCGGCCGCTTTTGCCGATCGGCGGGCATTGGAAGCGTTCATGCGCGAACGCTACCACCGCGCGGGCGATGTGGCCGACGATCAGGTCGAGCTGGGCGGCGCGGCAGAGGATGTCCTGCTGCACCTGGCACTGGTGCGCCATTTCGCCAGTATCGAAAGCTATCCCGGCCCGGAGCAGTAAGCGCGCGCGATTAATTGATCCGTACCCCTAGCAGGTTCCCTGTCATGCGGTTACATGGGCCGCCACGATTCTCCCGGCGAAAGATTTTTACGTGGCTTCCATCGATATTCCCCTCGGTCTTACGTTCGACGACGTGCTCTTGCGGCCGGCTGAAAGCGACATCCTGCCTTCGATGGCGGATACGCGCACCCAGTTGACGCGCCAGATCGCGCTGAACATTCCGGTCCTTTCGGCCGCGATGGACACGGTGACGGAAGCCGACATGGCGATCGTCATGGCCCAGCTCGGCGGTATCGGCGTGCTTCACCGAAATCTGACCGTCGAACAGCAATGCACTGCGGTGCGGGCGGTCAAGCGGTTCGAAAGTGGCATGGTGGTCAACCCCATCACCATTTCGCCCGAGGCGACGCTGGGCGATGCACAGGCGCTGATGCAGCAGCACCGGATCAGCGGCATTCCCGTGACCGACCGGGGCGGCAAGCTGGTCGGCATTCTGACCAACCGCGACGTGCGTTTTGCCGAGAATCTGGTTCAGCCGGTGCGCGAACTGATGACCACCGACAATCTCGCCACCGTGCCGCTGGGCACCGGGCAGGAAGAGGCGCGCCGTCTGCTGCACCAGCGGCGGATCGAAAAGCTGCTGGTCGTCGATGACGATTATCGCTGCATCGGGCTGATCACGGTCAAGGATATCGAAAAGGCGGTCAATTATCCGCACGCGACCAAGGATGCCGCCGGCCGGTTGCGGGTCGCAGCCGCTTCGACCGTAGGCGAAAAGGGGCTGGAACGGACGCAGGCGCTGGTCGACGCGGAAGTGGATGTCGTCATCATCGATACCGCTCACGGTCACAACAAGGATGTGGCGCGGGCGGTCGAGAATGCGAAGAAGCTGTCCAATTCGGTTCAGATCGTCGCCGGCAACGTCGCCACTGCGGAAGCGACACGCGCGCTGATCGACGCTGGTGCCGATGCAATCAAGGTCGGGATTGGGCCGGGCTCCATCTGCACAACGCGGATCGTCGCGGGCGTCGGTGTGCCACAGCTCACCGCGATCATGGACTGCGCGGAAGAAGCCGCCAAGTCCGGCGTTCCGGTCATTGCCGATGGCGGCCTGCGGACCAGCGGCGATGCGGCCAAGGCGCTGGCCGCTGGCGCATCGGCGGTCATGGTCGGTTCCATGCTCGCCGGAACGGCGGAAAGCCCGGGCGAAACGTTCCTGTATCAGGGCCGCAGCTACAAGGCCTATCGCGGAATGGGCAGCGTCGGTGCGATGTCGCGCGGCAGTGCCGACCGCTATTTCCAGCAGGACGTTTCGGCCATGAAGCTGGTGCCCGAAGGGATCGAAGGACAGGTTCCGTTCAAGGGCCCGGCAGCCGACGTGGTCCACCAGCTTGTCGGCGGGGTGAAGGCCGCGATGGGTTATACCGGCAGCGCCACGATCGACGATTTGCGCACGCGCGCCCGCTTCGTTCGCATCACCAATGCCGGATTGAGCGAGAGCCACGTTCACGACGTGGCCATTACGCGAGAGGCGCCGAACTATCCGACACGCTGAGGGGACAGAGAATGGATGAAATCATCCCCTACATGCTGATCGTCCTGATGTGGCACCCGGACCATTCTGGAGAATTCGTCATTGATCGGCGACCGGTTCTCTATGAAACCGAAGATGCCTGCGAAGAGGCAGGCAACGACTACGTCGACAGCCGTGCCGAATATGCATTCGAATTTGGCGGTGCGCGTTTCGCTTTCGAATGCCTGCCTGTCCCGGCTCGCAGCGAATATACCGAGCTGTTCAAGGAATGGGATCGACGTCTGGAAGAACGGGCGGAGTCCCGGTGACGCCTGCCGCGCGGGTCCAGACTTCGATCGAATTGCTCGACCGGATTATCGCAGCGGCGCAATCGAACGGCGCGCCCGCCGACCGCATCCTTGCCGAATGGTTCCGCAATAGCCGTTTTGCCGGATCGAAGGACCGGCGTGCGATCCGCGAACTCGTCTATGCTGCGATTCGCGCTTGCGGCCCGATCCCGGTGTCGGGGCGCGCGGCGATGCTGCGGCTGGCGCAAACCGATGGCACGATCGGCCCGTTACTCGATGGTTCCAATTACGGCCCCGCGCCGCTCGCGGAGGATGAGGCCGTGGCGGAAGGCGGCATCGCGCCTGCGTGGCTTGTGGAGCGGCTTGAGGCGTCCGGCATTGCTGCGGAAGAGGGGCAGGCGCTGCTGGCGCGCGCGCCGCTGGATCTGCGGGTCAACACGCTCAAGGCCGAGCGGGCGACGCTGAAGCTGCCCGAACCCGCCGAACCCACACCTGCGCCGCACGCACTGCGGGTGGCAACGGGAACGCTGGTCGAACAATGGCCCGAATTTCGCGACGGCGCGATCGAGGTGCAGGATACCGGTTCGCAGATTGCATGCCTCGCGGTCGATGCAAGACCGGGTGAAACGGTTATCGACCTGTGCGCAGGCGGGGGCGGCAAGACGCTCGCGCTGGCTGCAGCGATGGATAATCAGGGCCGGTTGATCGCTTCGGACACCGACCGCGGCCGATTGTCGCGGCTCGCCCCGCGTGCCGAACGCGCGGGCGCGACACTGATCGAGAGCGTGCTGCTCGATCCCCAGCGGGAGCTGGAGGCACTGGGCGATTTCGTCGGGCAGGCCGATGCGGTGCTGATCGATGCGCCCTGTTCGGGCACTGGCACCTGGCGGCGCAATCCCGAAGCGCGCTGGCGGCTCGATCCGGCACAGCTCGACCGATTTGCGCAGGTTCAGGATCGCCTGCTCGACCTGGCCGCACAGCTCGTGCGACCGGGAGGCCGGTTGATCTACGTCACCTGTTCGCTGCTCGATCTGGAAGGGGCCGATCGCATCGCGCGTTTCCTCGCCAATCATGGCGATTGGCGCGGCGAAAACCTTTCCCTTCCGCTCGGTAAGCAGCGGGGGGGCGGAACGCGTCTGACCCCCGGCCGGGACAATACCGACGGATTTTTCGTCGCCTGCGCCAGATTGGCGTGTTAACCTGAGAGTTATGGCAGACGATCTATCTGCAATTTTCTCGTCCTTTCAGGAGTCGATCATGCGTTTTGCCCCCGCCGCCGCCGCCCTGTCGCTATTTGTCGCGATCACCGCGAGCGTAGGGCAAGGGGCTGAGCGCGAGGCCGATCCGCGTGCGGTCGCACTGATGGCCGAAGGGCGGGCCGCGCTGGAGGCGGAGGAACCGCAGCGCGCGATCGACGCCTTCGAAGCGGCCCTGGCCGTGGACCCGGGCTATACCGCCACATATCTGGAACTGGCCCGCGCGGCTCGGGCCGAAGAATTGCAGGGCAAGGCGATCCATTACTACCGCGAGGCGCTGGTTCGCGATCCGGGCAATCTCGCTGCAATCACCGGCGAGGGGGAAGCGCTGGTGGAAAAGGGCGCAGTCGAGAAAGCGAAAGCCAATCTGGCCAAGCTCAAGAGCATGTGCGGCGAAAGCTGCGCCGAAGCGCAACGGCTCGCGTCCGCGATCGAACGCGGACCGCGTACACCGGTCCTGACGGCGGAAGCGGTCATGCCCGAAGCGCAGGTGACCCAGGCCAACTGACCCCGTCGCTCCCCCTCATCGGGGAGCAAGCGGTTCACACCAGCTCGCGAAACGCCTCCAGAACAGTGCGATAGATGCGCTTCTTGAACGGCACGATCAGTTCGGGGAGCTGATCCGGGTCGACCCATTTCCAGTCGCAGAATTCGGGCGGATCGTGGGCTTCCAGGTCGATATCGGCATCGGTGCCGGAAAAGCGCGCCAGGAACCACACCTGTTCCTGCCCGCGATAACGGCCGCCCCAGAGCTTGCCCATCAGCTCCTCCGGAAGGTCGTAGCGGAGCGGTTCGTCGATCTGCTTCAGCAGCGTCACATGGTCGGGCCGAACGCCGGTCTCCTCCCCCAATTCGCGCAGGGCAGCCTCGCGCAAATCCTCCCCCTCGTCGACGCCGCCCTGGGGCATCTGCCACCAGTCGCCTTCCTTGTTGTCGATTCTCCGGCCCACGAAGGCACGGCCTTCGGCGTTGACCAGCATGACGCCCACGCAGGGGCGATAACCCAGTTCCGTCATGCGCACGCCTTGCCTCAGCTTGTTCGTCGAGTCAGCATCAGTTTGATTGCCGCGACGAAAGATTCCAGATCATCCTGACCGCTCGGGATCGCCTTTCGCAATGTGGTGAAGCCGTGAATGTTCCCGGCGAATTCGAGATAGGTGACATCGATCCCGAGCCCGATCAGGTGCGCGGCATAGTTGCGACCCGAATCGCGGAGCGGGTCCAGCCCGGCAGTGCAGAGCACCGTGGGCGGGGTGCCGGAACAATCGCCGATCATCGGCATGTTGCGCTTGTCTGCAGGGTCGGCGGCATACTGCGCCGTGAACCATGCCATCGCCGCCCCGGTCAGCAGGAAGCCATCGGAAAAGTCGAAGAAGCTGCTGTATTGCGACGGGTCGTCGGCCACCGGATAAATCGGGGCCTGCACGATGACCGGAACGTCGGCCGGATTGGCGCCGAGCTGATTGGTGGTGACGATGGTCAGATTGCCGCCTGCGCTGTCACCCGTGATGACCAGCCCGGTAAACTCGCGCCCCAGCTCCGCCGGGCTGCTCGCAATCCAGCGCGCCGCGGCCTCGCAATCGTCCGGCGCCGCGGGGAAAGGATGTTCGGGCGCCAGGCGATAATCGACCGACACCACCGGCAGATCGAGCAGGTGGCAGATTTCGGTGCAGAGCGCGTGGTACACCCCGAGATCGCCAATCACGAAGCCGCCGCCGTGGATGAACATGACGCAAGGGCCGGGTTCGCGCGATTCGCGCGTATCGTAGAAGCGCAGCGGAATGTCTCCACCCGGGCCGGGACAGGCAAGATCCCGCACGACCGGCAGATCGCGTGGCTCGGCTTCGGCCAGCATGCCCAGGGTGCGCATCCCTTCGCGCCCTTCCTCGACCGGCAATTCCTCGACCCCTGGCCGGCCCAGTTGTTCCAGCATATCCAGAAATGCGCGCACGTCGCCGCGCACGTAGTGATCGGCCCTGGCCATAATCCCCTCCCGTAAATCGGTTGCTTTTCGCAATCCTAGCGCGCGAACTGTGCTTTTCCACTCGACTTTTTGCTCCCCGGGGAGAAAAACTTCATTGCGGGAGAGTGGGTGGGTGCATAGGTGCCGGCCCCGAGATGATTGCATTGCCAGTGTGCGATGCGCGAAAAGGAATTCCGATGGCTAGTCAGGCCGCCGCCACGCCGCATGAAGCGGATTCCCCCGACGCCGTAGTCGTGCGCTTCGCCGGCGATTCCGGTGACGGCATGCAATTGACGGGCGGGCAGTTCACGCTGTCGACCGCGCTTGCGGGCAACGATCTTGCGACATTCCCCGACTTTCCCGCCGAAATCCGCGCGCCGCAGGGCACGTTGTTCGGCGTGTCGGCGTTCCAGATCAATTTCGGCAGCCGCCAGATCAACACTGCGGGCGATGCCCCCGATGTGCTGGTGGCGATGAATCCGGCTGCGCTGAAAGTGAACCTGGCGGCGCTGAAGCCCGGCGGATTGATCATCGCCGACACCGGAGAGTTCACGAAGCGCAATCTCGACAAGGCGAAATACGACACCAACCCGCTGGAAGATGGCAGCCTTGCGAAATTCGACCTTCTGGCGTTCGACATCAGCGAGTTGACGATCGAGGCGGTCAAGCCGTTCGGGTTGGGCAAGAAGGATGCTCTGCGCAGCAAGAACATGTGGACGCTGGGCCTGGCGCTGTGGATGTTCGACCGTCCGCGCGCGCCGCTGCACGACTGGCTGAAACAGAAATTCCGCAGCAAGCCCGATATCGCCAATGCGAACATCGCGGCGCTCGATGCCGGGCACGCCTATGGCGAGACGGCCGAGCTTTCCGGCCCGCTGAAGCAGGTCCATATCGATCCGGTGCCGAGCGAGCCGGGCCTCTATCGCACGATTACCGGGGCCGAGGCGGTTTCGCTGGGCCTCGTCGCGGGCGCGCAGCTGGCCGAATTGCCGATGTTCTTCGGCGGCTATCCGATCACGCCGGCCAGCGCGATCCTGCACCATCTGGCGCGGCTCAAGGAATTCGACGTCACGACTTTCCAGGCGGAAGACGAGATTGCGGCGATCTGCGCGGCGATCGGCGCCAGCTATGCCGGTAGCCTGGGCGTCACCTCGTCCAGCGGCCCGGGCATCGCGCTGAAGGGCGAGGCGATGGGCCTTGCGATCATGACCGAGCTGCCGCTGGTGATCGTCAATTCGCAGCGCGGCGGCCCCTCGACCGGCCTGCCGACCAAGACCGAGCAGAGCGACCTCTACCAGGCCGTCTATGGCCGCAATGGCGATGCACCGATGCCGGTCATCGCCGCGCGCAGCCCGGGCGACGCGTTCGACTGCGCGATCGAGGCCTGCCGCATTGCGGTGGAGCACATGACCCCGGTCATGCTGCTGACCGATGGCTATATCGCGAATGCCGCCGAACCGTGGAAAGTGCCCGACCCGGCGAGTTACGAGAAGTTCCCCGTCAGCTTCCTGACGGAAAAGAACGCGGGGGACGATCTTCTCCCCTACAAACGCGACGGGAAGGGCGCGCGGCCGTGGATCAAGCCGGGAACCCCCGGGCTGATGCACCGCATCGGCGGGATCGAGAAGGCGGTGGATACCGGCCACATCGATTATTCGCCCGACAATCACCAGCAGATGACCGATGCGCGCAAGGACAAGATCCTTGGCGTCTCGGTGCCCGATCAGGATGTCTGCCTCGGCAACGAGAGTGGGCGCCTGGCAGTGGTCGGCTGGGGATCGACTTTCGGCCCGATCCACCAGGCAGTCGGCCGTGCGCGGCGCAAGGGGCAGGACGTCAGCCACATCCATGTCCGCCATATCTGGCCGTTGCCGGCCAATCTGGGCGATCTGCTGCGCGGTTTCGATAAAGTCCTGGTGCCTGAAATGAACACGGGCCAGTTCAAGACCGTGCTGCGCGACCAGTTCCTGATCGACGCGCAGCCGCTGACCAAGACCAGCGGCCAGCCGTTCCAGATCGCCGAGCTGGAAGAGGCGATCGGTAAATACTTCGATGGCATCCCCGGCAACGAGGGCGGCGAAGTGGAACCCAATGACGAGCAGCTTCCCAACCCTGTGGGAGTCGAGAAATGAACGACATGACCCCCGTGCAGACCACGCTCAAGGACTGGGAAACTGACCAGGAGGTCCGCTGGTGCCCGGGCTGCGGCGACTACGCGATCCTCAAGGCGGTGCAGCGCACGCTGCCGCAGATCGGGGCCGATCCGGCGAACACCGTGTTCATCAGCGGCATCGGCTGTTCCAGCCGTTTCCCCTATTACATGGAAAGCTACGGCTTCCACACGATCCACGGCCGCGCGCCGGCCGTGGCGACCGGGGTGAAGCTGGCCAATCCCGATCTCGACATCTGGCTGGTGACCGGCGACGGCGATGGCCTGTCGATCGGCGGCAACCATTTGATGCACGTGCTGCGGCGCAACGTGAACATGCAGATCATGCTGTTCAATAACGAGATCTACGGTCTGACCAAAGGCCAGTACTCGCCGACCAGCCGCGAGGGGACCAAGTCGCCCTCGACCCCGCTCGGCAGCTACGACCACCCGGCGCGCCCGGCGGCCTTTGCGCTCGGTTCGGGCGCGCGCTTCGTCGCGCGCGGGTTCGACGTTTCGAAGAAGCTGCCCGAAGTGCTCAAGGCCGCCCATGCCCACCAGGGCGCGGCCTTCATCGAAATCTTCCAGAACTGCATCGTCTACAACAAGGACGTGTTCGACGATTTCGCCGCGCCCAAGGGGGCGGAGGCGCAGCAGCTCTGGCTCGAACATGGCGAGCCGATGCTGTTCGCCGGTGGCACCAGGGGCATCACGCTCGACCGCGACAGACTGCGCCTCGAAGTGGTCGATGTCGTCGATGGCGATTGGGAAGCGGCCGGGGTGATCGTGCACGATGCGGCCAATCGCTCGATCGCGCACATGCTGGTGGAAATGCCGTTCGGGCCGTTCCCGATGGCGCTGGGCGTGCTCTACGACGATCCGCGGCCGACCTTCGAAACCGCGGTTGTCGAAGAACGCGCCAAGGCCAGCGAGGGCAAGGAACCCGATCTCGCCCGACTGCTGGGCAAGGGGCAGACCTGGACCGTCAGCGGCACCGCGCAGGATCCGGCCTGAATTATCGTTTTCCTACTCGTTCTCGGGGCGATAGACTCGGGCGGATGAGTGTCTTCAGCCGCATCTGTCCCGGAGTTCGTCACACGAGTTGTGGGGCGAATTTTCTATCGCCTGGACAGTGTAACATGTGGTCCATGTCTCGGCACAAGACGGACTGATGGATAACCTCACCCACAGCCTCGTCGGGGCGCTGATCGGGCAGGCGGGGCTCAAGAAAAAGACCGGGCTGGCCATGCCGGCACTGGTGATCGGCGCGAACCTGCCCGATGTCGATGCGGCCTGCTTCTTCTGGCTCGACGGGGCCGAGCATCTCGGTTTCCGGCGCGGGATCACGCATGGGCCGATCGCCTGGGTCCTGTTGCCGCTGATCCTGGGCGGTCTGCTCTACGGCTTTGACCGATGGCAGGAACGGCGCGGCAAGCGGCCCGCGGGTCGGCTGCCGGTCAGTTTCAGGTGGCTCTATCTCCTTGGCCTGCTGGGCTGCCTGACGCACCCGGCGCTCGACTGGCTGAACGTCTATGGCATTCGCCTGCTCGAACCGTTCTCCAGCCGCTGGTTCTATGGCGACACGCTGTTCATCATCGACGTCTGGCTCTGGGCCCTTCTGGGCTTCGCCACGTGGTTTTCGCTCCGGCGCGAGAAGCGAGGCGGGGAATGGAAGCGGCCTGCGCATGTCGCACTGGTGGCGGCGCTGGTGTATGTCGGAATGAACGGGGCGATTTCGTGGCTCGACCGTGAAACGCAAATTCTGCTGGCTGAGCCATACCCGGAAATCGGCATTGCTGCGCCGGTTCCACTGGCGTTCTGGGAGCGGGAGCGGATCATTCGGACATCGGACGGACGCTGGCGATCCTCGGACTGGTCTGCTCCAGCGGACGAATACGGATACAGCACTTCGCAATCGATGCAGTGCGTTCTGCCTGAGGCGGAGCAACTATCGGGGAACCGGGAAGCCGCCGCCTTCCTGTTCTGGTCGCGCGCGCCATTTGCGGAATCCGCGCCCAATGGTTCGGTTATCCTGCGCGACGCGCGTTTCTACGATCCGCGCGCCCGCGACAGGTTCAGCGTCGCACTGCCCGATGTCAGGTGCCGGCCGCTCGGTTAGTGCGCGCTATGGTTCCGCGCTAGCTGCTGCCGCCTTCGCAGGGCGATAGAGCAGGGCCGCCGCAAGGAACGCCCAGCCCGCACCGCCCAGCCAACCGGCGAGCACATCGGTCGGGAAGTGCACGCCCAGCAAAACCCGGCTCCACGCCACCAGCGCGGCGAGGCCCATCGCCCCGGCGATAACCAGGTAGCGCACAGGATGCCGCCGGCCGAGTGCGGCGAAGGCGAGGGCCATCGCGATATAGACGACCGCGGCGTTGAAACTGTGGCCCGAGGGGAAGCTGAGCCCCGTCGTTTCCATCAGGTGCGGCACGATCTGCGGCCGTTCGCGCCCGACAAGCAGTTTCAGGCCGCTGTTGACCAGCCATCCCGCGACCACCGTGAATGCGAACAATACCGCTTCGCGGCGCAGGCGCAGAAACCACAACACGGCAAACGCTCCGGCGGCAAAAAGATTGCGCTGGAACACGCCGCCCAGCGCAGTGATATCGCGCACGATCTCGCTCACGTGGGTCGACCCGGGCAGGCCGAGCTGGTCGCCCGTGCGGGCGAGGAGAAGGCCCGCCCGGTCGAAGCCGCCCGCATGGCCGCTTGCCACAAGCCAGACAACGAGAGCGAAGCCGAGCCAGCACAACAGACCCGCTGCCAGCGCCTTGCGCCGATCAACGGCAAATCCACGCTCGGGCAGACGAACGCTCTTGGCGGGCAGAGGTCGCCGGTCGTGCGTGGAGCCGCTCATGCAGCGGGAACCGGGAGAGGGTGTGTGCCGTTCCCGAAGATATGACCTCGCCGCAGATCGTGTGGCTGCGGCGCGATTTGCGCCTGGCCGATCAGCCCGCCTTCCACGCCGCGGCGCAGGCTGGGCCGGTCATCCCAGTTTTCGTGCTCGACGAGGGAGCGCCGGGCGATCATGCGCCGGGCGGTGCCGCCCGCTGGTGGCTGCACCACTCGCTTGCCGATCTGGGCAGTACGCTCGCCCGGCATCGCTCGCGCCTGATCCTGCGCCGCGGCGATGCAGTGCAGCACCTCGCCACTATTGCCGGGGCGACGGGCGCGCAGACGATCCACGCCGTTCGCCACTACGAACCGTGGTGGCAGGATGCCGAAAGCCGGCTGGGCGCGGAAACCGATCTTGTCCTGCATGATGGCAACTACCTCGCTCCTCCGGGGTTCGTGACTACGGGCGCGGGCGATCCCTACAAGATCTACACCCCGTTCGCGAAGGCCATGCTGGCCGAAATGCCGCCGCGCGCCTGCCTGCCCGAACCGGAGCGGATCGCGCTGCCGGACGAATGGCCCGACAGCGACGATCTGGCAGACTGGAACCTCCTGCCGAATGCGCCCGATTGGGCCGGCGGCCTGCGGTCGTTCTGGCAGGTCGGGGAGCGGGCGGCGCAGGCCCGGCTCGAACGGTGGGGCGACGCCGTTGCCGGCTATCACGACAGGCGCAACCTGCCATCCGAAGACGGGTCTTCGCGATTGTCGCCGCACTTGCACTGGGGCGAGATCTCGCCCGTGCAGGTCTGGCACGCGCTGAAGAGCCGGCGCGGGGAGGGCTGGGCGACGTTCGCGAAGGAACTGCTGTGGCGCGACTATGCGCAGAACGTCATCTGCCAGTTCCCCGGCTATGGGTGCGAAAGCCATCGCGAAGGGCTGGACGAAATCTGGCGCAATCCGAACCGCGGGCATCTGATCGCGGAGGACTTGCGTGCATGGCAGCAGGGGCGGACCGGCTATCCGATCGTCGATGCCGGAATGCGGCAGTTGTGGCAGACCGGATGGATGCACAACCGCGTGCGGATGATCTGCGCCAGCTTCCTGGTGAAGCACCTGCTGATCGACTGGCGCTTCGGGGAGCGGTGGTACTGGGACTGCCTTGTCGATGCCGACTACGCCAACAACGCGGTCAACTGGCAATGGATCGCCGGCACGGGGGTGGACAGCAACATGTTCCCCCGCATCATGGCCCCGTTGAGCCAGAGCGGGAAGTTCGACGCGGCGGGCTATATCCGCGAATATGTGCCCGAACTCGCCGATTTTGACGACGAGCGGATCCACGATCCGCCAGACGAAGTGCGCGGCGCCTATCCGCCGAAGATCATCGGCCACCGCGAGGCGCGCGAGCGGGCGCTGGAGGCCTATCGCGCGGCGAAAGCCTAGGCAGCGACGATCCGGCTCGCCATCAGCCGCTTGGCGACGAGGACGGCCACCAGCGGCAGAACCGCGGCCGATGCCAGCATCCAGTCGGGGTGGGGGAACATCTGCGTCGTCCACAGGCCCGCCAGCGCGATCACGACCCCGACGATCCATGCCATCAGAATCCGTCCGGAAGCAGCAATGGCCGTGCAGGCCCCGGCCAGCGCGCCGAGAAACCAGGCCGCAACCACTGCCGCTTTCGCGCCAGTGGGGACCAGATCCATCAGGCGTTCCCGATCTTCGGCAACGGTCAGGTCCAGCCCCTCGGGCGGGGGGAAGATCGCGTGGCCGATGCCCTCCACCACGAAGACCACGGTAACCGCGACCACGATCCCCGCGATTGTGGCGACGACATTGCGCACTGCCGGACTGGCCATCTGCATTCTCCCAAGGCTGATGCCCCCGCTATAGCACGATGGCGCGAGAATCCCTGACGATAGCACGCTTGAACCTGCGTGATGCTCGGTCCATAGATTAACACATGAAGGCGGAGGGGCTAGGCAGGGGCGAAACCCTTCTGACAGGCGGCGCACGGTTCGAGCGCAGCCCGGGCCTGCTCGCCCGCCTGTTTGCGCCGGGATTTCATAAAATTCTCGATCGCGTCGATGCGGGGCTGGAACGGGGATCGATCACCGGCCACTTGCCCGACGGTTCGACCCGCCTGCTTGGCGGGCGGGCCCCCGGTTTCGAGGCGGAAGTTATCTTGCATGACTGGCGCGCGGTGATGCGGCTGGCCACCAATGGCTCCATCGGATGGTATCAGGCGTGGGAAGCGGGCGAGTGGGACAGCCCCGACCCGGTTCCGCTGTTCGCCCTGTTCATGGACAATGGCGATGCGCTGGGCGACACCGGTCGCGCGCGCGGCCCGTTCCGCTGGGCGGCGCGGGCCGCGCACTGGATGAACCGCAATACGCACGAAGGCGCGGCACGCAACATTCACGCGCATTACGACCTCGGCAACGATTTCTACGCCCCCTGGCTCGACCCCACGATGAGCTATTCCAGCGCGATATGGGCTGAGGGTGACGATCTGGAAGCGGCTCAGCGGCGTAAATGGGCACGGCTGGCCGAACGGGTCGGGACGCCCCGATCGGTGCTGGAAATCGGGTGCGGCTGGGGCAGTCTTTCGCACCATTTGGCGCAGGCGGGCGCCAATGTGGTCGGGATAAGCCTGTCCGACGAGCAACTGGCCTGGGCGCGCGAACGGCACGATCCGGCGATCGATTTTCGCCATCAGGATTACCGCGACGTCGATGAACAGTTCGACGCCATCGTCAGCGTTGAGATGGTGGAGGCTGTCGGCCGCGAGTTCTGGCCCAGCTATTTCGATTGCATTGCCCGCTGCCTGAAACCCGGCGGCCGCGCGGCGATCCAGTTCATTTCGATGAAGGACAGCCTGTTCGAAGCTTATGCCCGGAGCGCTGATTTCATCCAGGCCTATATCTTCCCCGGCGGACTGCTGATCCGCACGAAGGAATTCGAACGTCTGGCGCGCGAACGCGGGTTGCGCTGGGCCGACTGCGAATCTTTCGGACAGGATTATGCTCGCACGCTGAAGGCGTGGCGCAAACGGTTCGACGATGCGGTCGCCGAAGGGAACCTGCCCGCAGCGTTCGACGAGCGATTCCGGCGCTTGTGGCGTTACTATCTGATGTATTGCGAAGGCGGGTTCCGTGGCGGCGGGATCGATGTTCACCAGGTCACACTGGTCAAGGAGGGGTAAGGGAATGGCGATTTGGAAACTGGCGCTGGCGACGGCGTTACTGGCGGGATGCGCAAGCGCGCGGGTCGCGCAGGAGCCGGATGTCTACCAGACCCGGCAGCCGGATTCGGTCACGCTGGAAGATCAGCAGGTCCTGTTCTGGGATGACGAAACCCGTTCCGACCGGTTTCGCCGGATGGAGGATTACTTCGCCGGCACCGAAGTCGCCGCTTCGCCGAATCCGCGCGAATTTGCCGCCGGCGATCCGTTCGACGCCGATACCCTCGCCAGGGTCGATACTTATCTTGCGGAAATGAATGCCGCCGGGATCATGGTGATCCAGGACGGCAAGATCCGGCTGGAGAAATACCGCCTGGGGTTCGGGCCGCAACAGCGCTGGACCAGCTTTTCCGTGGCCAAGAGCTTCACGTCCACCCTGCTCGGCGCGGCGGTGAAGGATGGGCACATTGCCAGCCTGTCCGATCCCGTGACCGATTACCTGCCCGAACTGGCCGGCAGCGCCTATGACGGGGTGACCGTGGAACAGGTCGCGACGATGACGTCCGGCGTGGCATGGGACGAGGATTACGCCGATCCCGACAGCGATGTCGCACGGATGCTGATGATCGCGCCGCAGGAAGGGGAAACCCAGTCGGTTACCTTTGCGAAGACCCTGACGCGTGAGGCGCCGGCGGGCGAGAAGTGGCTCTACAAGACGCTGGAAACGAACCTGCTGGGCGATATCGTCGCCGCGGCAACCGGGCGTTCGCTGGCCGCCTATGCGAAGGAAAAGATCGTCGACCCAGCCGGGTTCGCCGGCAACCTGTTCTGGATGACCGACCTTACCGGCGGCAACGTGGGCGGATGCTGCCTGTCGATCCGGCTTTCGGACTATGCACGCATGGGCCAGTGGGCGATGGAAGGTGCGCAGCCTTCGGTGCCCGATGGGTGGTTCGAGAAAGCCGGCGGCGCGATGGTCGATCTGGGCGAGGGGCGCGGATACGGATATCAGTGGTGGACTTACCCCGGCGACTTCTTCGGCGGGCAGGGCATTTTCGGGCAATACATCACCGTCGTCCCCGAACGGCGCATGGTCGTGGCGATCGTTTCGAACTATCGCGTCGCGACTGGCCCGGATCTGGCCGAAACGCGCATGAAACTGTGGCGAACGCTGATTGCGGCCAGCAACACGGCGGATTGATCCGGCGTCAGCACACGCTGCGGGGCAGGGTACCGCTTTGGTAACGGGCAACGATGTTGTCGTGCACGACCGGGCTGAGCAGTTCGGCGAACGAACAGCCGACCTGGCAATTGTCCCACCAGATCACTTCCGCCTGCAGCGCGCCCAGGCCGGGCAGGGTCAGCCAGCATAGCTGCCCCGGATGCAGGCGGTTGATCGCGGCGGCGGAGAAGCCGGATACCGATAGATCGTGCACCACCGTTTGAAACGCGTGATTGCCCGAAACGCGCAATTGCGCGGGGATGGTCAGCTTCGTCCGCGGCGCGCAGCGATCTTCCTGGGCAGCGATCGAATAGAGGTCGGAAGTATCGGCCGACATGGCTCTGTTTCCCTTTCGCACGTGATCGCGCGACGCGCGCGAGCGGCGGGGGATCCTGTTCCCGGCTGGTTTCGGTCGCGTTTCCGAACGCGGTTAAGCCGGATTTACCACACGCTCGCGGTGGCGGGTGGGGAAATCCTCGCCCACAAGGGCTGCGATTCGCTCACCCACGACAGCCGGCTCCTTGACCGTGGCCGGGTCTTCACCCGGATAGGCCTTGGCCCGCATGGCGGTGCGCGTCGCGCCCGGATCGACGATGGCCACCCGGATATCGCCCAGTTTGCGGACTTCCTCCGCATAACTGTCGAGCAGGGATTCGAATGCTGCCTTGGTCGAGCCGTAACCGGCCCAGAACGCCCGCGGTTCGCTGCCGACGCTGCTGGTCAGGCCGATCACGCGCGCCTGGCCGCTGCGCTTCAACAGCGGATCGAAGGCTGCGATCAGCGCCTGGGTGGCCAGCAGGTTGGTCGTGACCGCCTGAGCGAACTGCTTGGGGTCGATCTGCGTAACCGGCGTTAGCGTGGGCAGATAAGCTGCGGAAATGACCAGGATATCGAGCTTGTCCCACCGGCCTGCAATGGCAGTGGCGAGGCGCGCGATCCCATCCTGTTCCGACAGGTCGAGCGGCGCGATCGTCGCGTTGCCGCCGGCACCGTGGATCGCATCTTCCACACCTTCCAGCGCGCGCACTTCGCGCCCGGTCAGGATCACGTGCGCACCCTGATCGGCCAGCGCGATCGCCGTTGCGGCACCGATCCCGCGGCTCGCACCGGTGACGAGGGCAACGCGCCCTTCGAGAGGCTTGTCGTCGGCCATCAGGCAACCTTGTCGAATGAAAGCTGGGCATCGCGATGCTCGCGATTGACGAGATCGGTCAGCGGCGTGGGATAGTCGCCGGTAAAGCAGGCGTCGCAGAATGAAGGGCAGGCGGGATCGCGCGGTTCATGCCCGACCGCGCGATAGAGGCCGTCGATCGAAACGAAGGCCAGGCTGTCGGCCTTGATGAATTCGCGCATCGGCTCGATCTCCATCCGCGCGGCGAGCAGCTTGGACCGTTCGGGGGTATCGACGCCATAGAAGCACGAATGCGCCGTGGGCGGGCTGGCGACGCGAAAGTGAACCTCGGTCGCGCCGGCTTCGCGCATCATCTCGACGATTTTCATGCTGGTCGTCCCGCGCACGATCGAATCGTCGATCAGCACGATCCGCTTGCCTTCCACCAGCGCGCGATTGGCGTTGTGCTTGCGCTTCACACTGGAATGGCGGGCGCCGTCGCTCGGCTGGATGAACGTGCGGCCGACATAGTGCGAACGGATGATGCCCAGTTCGAACGGCACCCCCGATTGCTGGGCATAGCCGATTGCCGCGGGCACGCCGCTGTCGGGCACTGGCACGACCAGATCAACATCGACCGGGTTTTCAATCGCGAGCTGTTCGCCAATCGCCTTGCGCGCGGCATAGACGCTGCGTCCATCGAAGATCGAA